>JAOPXY010000076.1 GCA_025964895.1 Aeromicrobium sp. | reverse complement strand
CGGTCGACGTACTCCTGGTAGACCTCCTCCAGTCCCTTGAACTGAGGGGTGAAACCACACTGCGTCGCGGTGTTGACGACGAGCAGGACCTTGCCCTTGTAATCGGCCAGGAGCCGCTCGGTGCCGTCGATCGCGGTGGCGGAGAAGTCGTGTGCTGTCGTCATCCGCCCATCGTAGGGGGGTCCTCGTCGGCCGACCATCCGAGTTCGGGACGGGTGACGATTCCCGGATGCCGGGACTTCGACAGGCGACTACCGTAGCCTGTGGCGGTCGCGCTCTGGCGACTCGACCGCACGCTCCCCTTCCCACGTCTTGGAGGTCAGGTCATGAAGAAGTTCTCCTGCGGCGACGTCGTCCCCGGGTGCGAAGCCTCGTTCGTCTGCTCCAGCGAGGATGAGCTCTTGTCGAAGGTGGCCGCGCACGCCGCCGCCGACCATGGTCTGGTCGAGATCTCGCCCGAGCTCGTCGCCGCCGTCCGTGCCAACATCGTCACGGCCAGCTGAGACACCTCCACCATGGCCGCCTCCTCGCAGGACGATCGGTCGCAGCACCAGGACGTCACCGTCCTCCACCCACCACGCGAAGAGAGCGCGATGCCCCGCACCGACGTCGTGGTGACGTACCGGCCGATCCTGGATGTGGCACGCGGCGTCGCCGCCGGCTACCAGGCGGTTGCCGCTCCCGTGGAGCACCTGCCTCCCGGACGCCTGATCCACCCCGCATCCCGCAGGCACATCGTCGCGAACACGGTGCTGACGGCGCTCGAGGCGTCCATCGACCTGCCCACCAACACCTTCATCTCGATCCCCATCCCGTTGCGGCTCGTCGAGGACGGGATGATCAAGGGCCTGCTGCGTGACCACGGTGACCTCGGCGGGGTCGTGCTCGACATCACCGACTTCGACAGCGACGTCGCGGCACACACCGAGTCGGCGCTCGACTGCTTCCGACGCGCCGGAGCCCAGATCGCGGTGGGCGGACGTGACGACGCCCAGCCCGAGCTCGGCAGCATCGTGCGGCTCCGCCCCGCGATCATCCGGCTCGGGGCGGCCTGGACCCGTGATCTCGACCTGCACCCCGCGCGACGCTCCGCGATCGAGGTGACGGGGCGCCTGGCCGGCCAGCTCGACGCGTGGATCCTCGCCGACGGCGTCGTCACCTCTGCCGAGCTGCGCGCCCTGGCCGGCCTCGGTGTCCCCCTCGCCCAAGGGCCGTTCATCGGCGAGGCGCAGGCCATGTGGCCCGAGATCGGGCAGGCCACGCGCACCGTGCTCCCGGCGACCGCCCGCCCCACCGATGGCATGCTCCGCGGGCTGCTGCAGCAGTCCTACACGACGCACAGCCGCCAGGCGGCGGAGTCCGTCCTGCCGGACGCCAGCGGCTTCGAGCACGTCGTCGTGATCGACGAGGACTCCCGCCCCGTCTCCCTCCTGCAACAGGGGACGCTCGACGAGTGGGAGCCGGTCGAGGTCCTGACCGTTAACGTCGACACCCCGGTCGCCGAGGCGGTCACCCGCGCGCTCGCACGTCCCCGCTCGACGCGCTTCTCCCCCATCGCCTGCACCGACGCCGCGGGACGGTTCCTGGGCATCCTGCGCATCGAGCGGCTCATGGAGCAGCTCGCGACCGAGGCGCCGTGAGCACGACGGAACGACGAACGGGCGCACCCGGGAGAACCCGGATGCGCCCGTCGTGGAGGATCAGCTCGCCGGAGCGTCCTGCGGCAGGGTCTTGTTGATCTGCATCAGGAACTCGACGTTGCTGCTCGTCTTCTTGAGCTTGTCCATGACCAGCTCGAGACCCTGCTGGCTCTCCAAGCTCGACAGGACCCGGCGCAGCTTCCAGACGACATCGAGCTCGTCCTTGCCCGTCAGCAGCTCCTCGCGGCGCGTGCTGGAGGCGGCGACGTCGATCGCCGGGAAGATGCGCTTGTCGGCGAGGTCGCGACGCAGGCGCAGTTCCCAGTTGCCGGTGCCCTTGAACTCCTCGAAGATGACCTCGTCCATGCGCGAGCCGGTCTCGACCAGCGCGGTGGCCAGGATCGTCAGCGATCCGCCGTCCTCGATGTTGCGGGCCGCACCGAAGAACTTCTTCGGCGGGTACAGGGCCGACGAGTCGACGCCACCGGACATGATGCGTCCGGACGTCGGGGCGGCCAGGTTGTAGGCACGGCCCAGGCGCGTGATGCCGTCGAGCAGCAGCACGACGTCGTGGCCCAGCTCGACGAGGCGCTTCGCCCGCTCGATCGCGAGCTCGGCGACCATCGTGTGGTCGGTGGCCGGCCGGTCGAACGTCGACGCGATGACCTCGCCCTTGACGGTGCGCTGGAAGTCGGTGACTTCCTCGGGACGCTCGTCGACGAGAACGATCATCAGGTGGCACTCGGGGTTGTTCGCCGTGATCGCATTGGCGATCTGCTGCATGATCATCGTCTTGCCGGCCTTCGGGGGCGAGACGATGAGTCCGCGCTGGCCCTTGCCGATCGGCGACACCAGGTCGATGACCCGGCCGGTCAGGCCGGCCGCGTCGCTCTCGAGGCGCAGGCGCTCCGTCGGGTACAGCGGTGTCAGCTTCGCGAACTCGACCCGCTTGTTGGCCTCGTCGAGCGTCATCCCGTTGACCGAGTCGATCTTGACCATCGGGTTGAACTTCTCCTTGCGCTCGCCCTCGCGGGGCTGGCGCACCTGGCCGACGACGGCGTCGCCGCGGCGAAGGCCCCACTTGCGGACCATGGAGAGCGAGACGTACACGTCGTTGTCGCTGGGCAGGTAGCCCGTGGTGCGCACGAACGCGTAGTTGTCGAGGATGTCGAGGATGCCGGCGGCGGGCACCAGCACGTCGTCCTCGGTGTAGGACGTGTCGACGTCGACCGCGCCGCGCCCGGCTCCCGTGTTGCGGTTGCGGCCGCGACGGTTGCGACGGCGGCCGCCGGCCTCGTCGTCCTCGTCGGTGGCGGGACCGGCCTGGGCGTTGCCCTGGCCGGGGTTCTGGTTCTGGTTGCGACCCTGGCCCGGGTTCTGGTTGCGACCCTGGTTGCCACCCTGGCCACCGCCCTGGTTGCCCTGGTTCGCGTTCTGGCCGCCCTGGTTCGCGTTCTGGCCGCGACCACGGCCGCGGCCTCGGCCGCCGCCCTCGTTCTCGTCGTCCCTGCCGGACTCGTCGGCGCGGGCCGCATCGGCCGGGGCCTCGGCGGAGGTGTCGGCCTTCTTCTCGGGCTTATCGGCCGGGGCAGCCTTCTCGGACTTCCCAGCCTTCTCGCTCGGCTCGGCCTTGGCTGTCTTGTCGGTCTTGGCCGCGCGGCGCGAACGCGGCGGGCGCTCGGCCTTGGCCGGCTCCTTGGCCGGCTCCTTGGCCGGCTCCTCGGCCGCGGGCTCGGGCAGCGTGTCGGGGATCGTCACGGCGGCCGGCGCGGACGCTGCGGGCGCCGGGTCGACGGCGGCGCCGGAGGCGGCCTTGACGGCGGCCTTCGTCGAGGTGCCGGCGTCGCCGCGGGCGATCTTGATGGCGTCGATCAGCGCGCCCTTGCGCATCTTCTCGGCGCCGGTGATGCCGAGCTCCGCAGCGATCTCCTGCAGCTCGGCGAGCACCTTTCCACCCAGTCCTCCTCCGGTCCGCTTCGGTGCGCTGGCTGCCGACGGCGTGGAGGCATCGGGGGTCGTGGTGGTTTCAGTCACGTGATTTCCTTTGAAATGAGGCCACAAGGCCAATGCTCCGGGGGTAACCGGCTCGCATCGAGGCTTGCCCGCATCTGGCGGGCGACTTGAATGGCACTGCTCACTTGTCACTGTCGGGGAGATGGACTCGACTCCGACTCGATCACCATAACACCACCGGGTACCCCGGCATTCCCCGTGGGAGAACGGACGACGGCTAACCCGCCACGGTGCGGGCGCCGGTCAGGTCGACGTCCAGCTCGTGGACGACCCAGCCGTCCGGAACGCTGTCGGCGACGCCGCGCGCGAAGGCGAGGACGGTCGGCCCCGCACCGGAGATGATCGCCGGCACGCCCTCGACGCGCAGCTGCCGCAGCAGCTTGTACGACGCCGGCATCGCCTCGGCACGGTACGACTGGTGCAGCCGGTCCTCGGTCGCGGAGATGAGCCGGTGGGGCGCCCCGGTGAGCGCGGCCACGAGCAGGGCGGCGCGGCCGGCGTTGAGGGCCGCGTCGGCGTGCGGGACGGTCTCGGGGAGCAGCCCCCGCGCCTTCTCGGTGGAGACAGCGGCCGGCGGGACGAAGACCGTGACCTGCACATCGGTCTCGAGTCGCTCGACCTCCGCGGCCGCACCGTCGATCCAGGCGATCGTCAGCCCGCCGAACATCGCGGCCGCGACGTTGTCGGGGTGCCCCTCGATGTCGACCGCCAGCTGGTACGCCGCGGTGTCGTCGAGCAGCGCGTCGCCGCCGTCGACGAGCGCCCGGGCTAGAACGATCCCGGCGACGATCGCCGCCGACGACGAGCCGAGCCCCCGTCCGTGCGGGATGACGTTGGCGGAGGTCAGACGCAGCCCCGGCGGACGTCCGCCGATCAGGTCGAACGCGGCGTGCATGGCCTGGACGACGAGGTGGGTCTCGTCCAGCGGGACGCCGTCGCTGCCCTCGCCGGTCACGTGGATGTCGAGGCCGGACCCGAGGACCTCGCCGGTGACCTCGTCGTGCAGCGACAGGGCGAGCCCGAGCGCGTCGAAGCCGGGGCCGAGATTCGCGCTGGAGGCGGGGACCCGCACGGTCACGGGCCCGGCGACGAAGCTCACAGCAGGCCCGCGGCCTCGGCCGCGGCGTCGACGTCCGCGTCGATGATGGCGTCGACCAGCGCACCCGCGCTCGACAGCGCGGTGTCGATGTCCTTCAGGCCGTGGCCCGTCACCGTCACGGCGATCGTCCGGCCCGCCTCGACGCGGCCGGCCGCGGCGGACGCCAGCAGCCCGGCGACGCTCGCGGCCGATCCCGGCTCGACGAAGATGCCGTCGTGGGATGCCAGGTCGCGCTGGGCGGCCAGGATCTGCTCGTCCGTCACGGACTCGATGCGGCCGCCGGACTCGTCACGCGCATCGGTCGCGAGGTGCCACGACGCCGGGTTGCCGATGCGGATTGCCGTCGCGACGGTCTCCGGCTTCAGGATCGGTGCGCCCTGCACGATCGGGTCGGACCCGTGTGCCTGGAAGCCCCACATCTGCGGGGTCTTCTTCGCGATGCCGGCGTCGGCGTACTCGCGGTAGCCCAGCCAGTACGCCGAGATGTTGCCCGCGTTGCCGACCGGCAGCACGTGGATGTCGGGGGTCAGGCCGAGCGCGTCGACGATCTCGAACGCCGCGGTCTTCTGGCCCTGCAAGCGGACGGGGTTGACCGAGTTGACCAGAGCGACGGGGTACTTGTCGGCCAGCGCGCGCGACAGCTGCAGGCACTCGTCGAAGCCGCCGCGTACCTGGATGACCTCCGCGCCGTGCATGACGGCCTGCGCCATCTTGCCGGCGGCGATCTTGCCGTGCGGCACCAGCACGATCGGCGTCAGACCCGCCTTGGCGGCGTAGGCCGTCATCGACGCCGAGGTGTTGCCGGTCGACGCGCAGACCACGGCCTTCGCACCCTCACCGAGAGCGACGGACACGGCGGTCGTCATGCCGCGGTCCTTGAACGAACCGGTCGGGTTGTTGCCCTCGACCTTCAAGAACACGTCACCGTGCACGATGCCCGACAGCCACGCGGAGTGCACGAGAGGCGTGCCGCCCTCCCCCAGCGAGACGACGGGGGTGTGCGCGGTCACGGGGAGCCACTCGCGGTACTCCTCGATGACGCCTCTCCACAGGTGAGCCATCAGAATCCTCCCTCGACGCGCATCACCGATGTCACGTCACGCACCATGTCGAGCCCGCGGAGCGAGGCGACGGTCGCCGACAGGGCCGAGTCGTCGGCCTCGTGGGTGACGATGACCAGCTGGGCGTCAGAGCCGCTGCCCTCCTGCCGGACCGTCTTGATCGAGACGTCGAACGCGGCGAAGGCGTTCGCGACGGAGGCCAGCACGCCCGCGCGGTCGTCGACGTCGATCGAGACGTGGTACCGGGTTCGGGCGCGCCCCATGTCGAGCACCTCGAGCTGCGCGTGGGTCGACTCGCCGGGGCCGAAGACATCGCTGCGGCGGTTGCGCGCGACCGAGACGACGTCGCCGAGCACGGCGCTGGCCGTCGGGGCGCCGCCCGCGCCCGGGCCGTAGAACATCAGTTCGCCGGCGGACTCGCTCTCCACGAACACCGCGTTGTAGGCGCCGCGGACGCTCGCGAGCGGGTGGGTCAACGGGATCATCGCGGGGTGCACGCGCGCGGAGACCGCCGGCCCGTCGGGCGTGTCGCGCCGCTCGCAGATCGCGAGCAGCTTGACGACGCAGCCCATCTGCTCGGCCGAGCGGACGTCGGCCGCCGTGACGTCGGTGATGCCCTCGCGGTGCACGTCGCCGATCGTGACCCGCGTGTGGAACGCGAGGCCGGCCAGGATCGCTGCCTTGGAGGCGGCGTCGAAGCCCTCGATGTCGGCGGTGGGGTCTGCCTCCGCGTAGCCCAGGCGCTGCGCCTCGTCGAGTGCCTCGGAGAAGCCCTGACCCGTCGTCGTCATGGCGTCGAGGATGAAGTTGGTGGTGCCGTTCACGATGCCCAGCACGCGCTGGACCCGGTCACCGGCGAGCGACTCGCGCAGCGGACGGACGATGGGGATCGCGCCGGCGACGGCGGCCTCGTAGTACAGGTCGCGCTCGGCCTTGTGGGCCGCCTCGAACAGCGTCGCGCCGTCCTCGGCGAGCAGCGCCTTGTTGGCGGTGACGACGGAGGCGCCGTTCTCGAGCGCCGACAGGATCAGCTCGCGCGCGGGCTCGATGCCGCCGATGACCTCGATCACGACGTCGATGTCGCCGCGCGAGACCAGGCCGGCCGCATCCGTCGTGAACAGCTCCTCGGGCACGTCGAGATCGCGCTCGCGGCCGAGACGGCGCACCGCGATGCCCACCAGCTCCATGGGGGCGCCGACACGCTGAGCGAGCTCGTCGGCGTCACGCGTCAGCAGGCGGGCCACCTCCGTGCCGACCACTCCGCAGCCCAGCAGGGCGACTCGGAGCGGACGTCCGGGCGTCCACGAGGCGGTGTCCAACGATGAGGAGCTCACCGGGCAAGGGTATCGGCGGCTCGTGGCTCGCGGTTCACCCGTCCGGCCTGCGGTCGTCTCGATCCGCCCGCGCGGGGTCCGCCCCTCGATCGAGCGTGTCCATACGGCCTGACACAGTGTTGCGATGAGCACGCCGCCGTCCGACGACGCCGAGGACCGTGCGACCTCGTTACGCGCGGGTTTCCGCGCCGGGGTGCCGTACGCCGCCGTCGGCTTCGTGCTGTCGATGTCGTTCGGGATCATCGCCCGCGACACGGGGTTCACGGCCGTCGCGGCGATCGTGATGTCGGCGGTCATCTTCGCCGGGTCGGCACAGTTCGCCGCCGTCGGCATCCTCGCCTCCGGCGGGACGGCCGGTGCAGCCGTCGCCGCGGCCGCGCTCATGAACTCCCGGTTCCTGCCGATGGGCATCGCCATCGGCCCGTCCCTGCCCGGCCGCGCTCCCCTGCGGGCCGTTCAGGGCCAGGCCGTCGTCGACGCCTCGTGGGCCATGTCGAACCGCGGTGACGGGACGTTCGACCGCTGGTTCCTGTTCGGCTCGACCGCACCGCAGTACGTCACCTGGATCTCCGGCACGACGTTCGGCGCGCTGGGCGGCGACCTGCTGGGCGACACGTCACGGTTGGGACTCGACGCGATCTACCCGACGTTCTTCCTGGCCCTGCTGATCTCCGAGGTCAAGGACCGCACGACGTTCGTGATCGCCGCCGCGGGCGGCCTCGTCGCCCTGGGCCTCGTGCCGGTCACCCCGGCGGGAGTCCCCGTGCTCGCGGCGAGCCTCGTCGCGCTCTGGGGGCTGCGACGAGAGAGGCGCGCGCGATGACGGCGACCATCTGGTGGACCATCGCGGGCTGCACGGTCGTCACGGCGATCATCAAGGGCATCGGTCCGGTGGCCCTGGGCGGCCGGGAGATCCCGCCACGGTTCTCCGGTGTCATCGCGTTCATGGCGCCGGCCCTGCTGGCCGCGCTCGTCGTCACCAACACCTTCGCGCTGGGCGACCACTGGACCGTCGGCGCCCACACCGTCGGTGTCGCGGTGGGTGGGCTGATCCTGGTGCGGCGCGGCCCGCTCGTGCTCGCGGTCGCCGCCGCCGTCGCGGTCACCGCGCTGCTGCGCGCCGTGACATGACCTCAAGTAGCGTTGAGGTCATGGTGTCTCTTCATCCGGAGCTCACCCCCGAGATGCCGAGGCTCTGCGAGACGCGCATCACTCGCGCGCATCAGGGACGCGCTGGCGACGCTTCCGGACGACCGAGTGCCGACCCACGCCGACTGGGCCGCGCTCTCGCTTCACTGGCGATCCGATCTCGACGCACGTATCGAGCAGCTCCAGCGGCTCCGCGACGATCTCGACGGCTGCATCGGGTGCGGGTGCCTGTCGCTGACGACCTGCGCTTTGTACAACGCCGAGGACCGTCTGGGGGCGGACGGTCCCGGGCCTCGGCGGCTGCTGCCCCCGCCCGACCGCTAGGCAGCGAGCCAGGACGTCAGCGAGCCGTCAGCCCAGGTCGAGGGCGAGGAGGTCGTCCTCGGTCTCGCGGCGCAGGATCAGGCGGGCCTCGCCGTTCCGGACGGCGACGACCGCCGCCCGGGGGACGTGGTTGTAGTTGCTCGCGAGCGAGCGGCAGTACGCGCCCGTGCCCGGGACGGCGAGCAGGTCGCCGTCGACGACGTCGCCGGGCAGGAACTCATCCTTCACCACGATGTCGCCGGACTCGCAGTGCTTGCCGACAACGCGGCTCAGCACCGCGGGCGCGTCCGAGGCCCGAGACGCGAGCGTGCACGAGTAGTCGGCGCCGTACAGGGCCGGACGGATGTTGTCGCTCATGCCGCCGTCGACCGACACGTACCGCCGCGACGCGCCGCCGTCGAGGGCGACGGTCTTGGTCGTGCCGACCTCGTACAGCGTGAAGGTCGACGGGCCGGCGATCGCGCGCCCCGGCTCGATCGACAGGTGGGGCACCGCGATGCCCATCGCCGCGCACTCGTCGTCGACGATCTTGAGCATGCCGCGAGCCAGGTCCTCGGGCGTCGAGGGATCGTCCTGCGTCGTGTACGCGATGCCGAAGCCGCCGCCGAGGTCGAACTCCGGCAGGGCGACGCCGAGCTCCTTCTCGATCTGGGCGTGCAGGCGCAGGACGCGGCGGGCCGCGACCTCGAAGCCGTCCGTGACGAAGATCTGCGAGCCGATGTGCGAGTGCAGGCCCCGCAGCTCGAGCCCGGGCTCGGCCAGCACCCGCCGCACGGCATCGAGCGCGTCGCCGCCGGCGATCGAGAAGCCGAACTTCTGGTCCTCGTGGGACGTCGAGAGGTACTCGTGCGTGTGCGCCTCGACGCCGGCCGTCACGCGGATCATGACAGGCGCCGTCACGCCGAGCTCGGCGGTCAGGTCGCGCAGGCGCTCGATCTCCAGCACCGAGTCGATGATGATGCGCCCGACGCCGACCTCCAGCGCACGGCGCAGCTCGGCGACCGACTTGTTGTTGCCGTGCAGGCCGATGCGCGCGGGCGGGAAGTCCGCCCTCAGCGCGACGGCCAGCTCGCCGCCGGAGCAGACGTCGAGGTTGAGGCCCTCGTCGGCGATCCATCGTGCCGCCGCGACGCACAGGAACGCCTTGCCGGCGTAGTAGACGTCGGCGGCGGGGAACGCGTCACGGAAGCCACGCGCCCGGCGGCGGAAGTCGTCCTCGTCGACGACGTACGTCGGCGTGCCGAACTCGGCGGCGAGGTCGGCGACGGACTCCCCCGCGACGGTCAGCACCCCGTCGACCTTCGAGACGCCGTCGGACCACAGCCGCGGGACGAGCCGGTTGGGGTCCTCGGGCACCTTGAGCCAGGCCGGTCCGCGGTCGCCGGCCTGGCCGTGCAGGGCGCCTGCCTCGTGACTGCGCATCGACTACATCCTCTCCGGGGCGCTGACGCCCAGCAGGCCCAGGCCGTTCGCGATGACCTGCCGGGTCGCGGCCACCAGCATCAGCCGGGCGCGGTGCAGGTCGGTGGGCTCCTCGTCGCCCTTGGGGAGCACGTGCGCGACGTCGTAGAACTTGTGGAACGCCGAGGCGGTGTCCTCGAGGTACCTCGCGATGCGGTGCGGCTCGCGCAGCTCGGCGGCCCGGGTGACGACCTTGGGGTAGTCGGCGAGCGAGCGCAGCAGCGCGCCCTCCTGCTCGACGGCCAGCAGGGACGGGTCGAAGGTCGCCTCGTCGATCGTGACGCCCAGGTCGACCGCGTTGCGGATGATCGACGACAGCCGGGCGTGCGCGTACTGGACGTAGTAGACGGGGTTGTCGCTGGTCTGGCTGGCCCACAGGTCGAGGTCGAGATCGATCATCGAGTCCATCGAGTAGCGCGCGAGGGCGTAGCGCGAGGCGTCGACGCCGATCGCCTCGACAAGGTCCTCCAGCGTCAGGACGGTGCCGGCCCGCTTGCTCATGCGCAGCGGCTGCCCGTCGCGGACGAGGTTGACCAGCTGGCCGATCAGCAGCTCCAGGTTGACCTTCGGGGTGTCGCCGAACGCGGCGCACATCGCCATCATCCGCGACACGTAGCCGTGGTGGTCGGCGCCGAGCATGATGAGGCAACGGTCGAAGCCGCGCTCGCGCTTGTCGAGGTAGTACGCGAGGTCTCCGGAGATGTAGGCCGGCTCGCCGTCGGACTTGATGACGACGCGGTCCTTGTCGTCGCCGAACTCCGACGTCTTGAGCCAGCGGGCGTCGTCCTTGTCGTACATCATCCCGAGCTCGTCGAGCCGCGCGATGGCCCGGTCGACGGCGCCGGACTCGTGCAGGTCGTTCTCGTGGAAGTAGACGTCGAAGTCGACGCCGAAGTCGTGCAGGCTCTTCTTGATCTCGGTGAACATGAGGTCGACGCCCTCGGCCCGGAACGTCTCGAGCGCTTCGGCGTCCCGCAGGGTCGGGGCATCGGGGTGCTTCGCGACGACCGTCGCGGCGATGTCGGAGATGTACTGGCCGCCGTAGCCGTCCTCGGGCGCGTCCTCGCCGCGGGCGTCGGCCAGCAGCGAGCGGGCGAAGCGGTCGATCTGCACGCCGTGATCGTTGAAGTAGTACTCGCGCGTGACGTCGGCGCCGATCGCGGTCAGGATGCGGCCCAGCGAGTCGCCCACCGCGGCCCAGCGGACGCCGCCGATGTGGATCGGGCCGGTCGGGTTGGCGCTGACGAACTCGAGGTTGACCTTCTGGCCCGCGTACGCATCGCTCGTGCCGTACGACGTGCCGGCGGCGACGATCTGCGGGGCGAGGGCGCCCTGGGCGCCGGCGGCGACTCGGATGTTGAGGAAGCCGGGCCCGGCGATCTCGGCGCTGGCGATGCCCTCGGCGGACGCCAGCTGGTCGGCCAGCAGCTGCGCGAAGTCGCGCGGGTTCATGCCGGCCCGCTTCCCCAGCTTCAAGGCGATGTTCGTGGCGTAGTCGCCGTGGTCCTTGACCTTCGGACGCTCCACGAGGACCTCGGTGGGCACCCCGTCCGGCAGGGTGATGCCGCCCGAGGCCGTGAGGGCGGCCAGGGCGTCGACGATGGTCGTGGAGAGCTGCTCGGGGGTCACCGGTCAAGGGTATCGGCCGGTTCCCGGGCTCCAGAACGTGGACGACCCGCAGGGCTGCGCTTGTTCCCCACGATCGCTCGTGCGGGAGAAGCGCGGGTCGAGTGGACTACTCGACGCCCTGCGGGTCGGGTGACTGCGGGTATTCGCCGCCACCTAGCTGAGCCTTGCGGCTAGCGGACAGCCACCTCACATGTCCAAGACGAATTCATTCTTCGGACCACCTCCTCTCCGTGTACTGAAAACGGTACGTCCGGATCGGCGCGTGTTCAAGAGATGTTCACGCGGTCGTGCCGCGATTCCTCGTGCGGCCCATGACGTTGCGGACTGTGAGGATCAGGAAGTCCGGGTCGAACGGCTTGGTGACGTAGGCGTCGACGCCGGCCTGCGTCGCCCGCTGGATGTCGGCGGGATGCCCCTGGGTCGTGACCATGACGATCGCGATGTGCTTGGTCCGCGCGTCGGCGCGGATCGCCGCAACCGTCGCGACACCGTCCAGCCGCGGCATCATGACGTCGACCGTGATGACGTCCGGCATGTCGTCCATGGCCACCAGCCGGTCGAGGCAGTCCACCCCGTCGACCGCCTCGTCGACCTCGAATCCGGCCAACTCGAGGTTGGTCCGGATGAGGAAGCGGATCGATGGGGTGTCGTCGACGACGAGCACTCTGGGCATGGGTATCACCGTAGTGGGCGTGCGGTAGGCTCACACCGCAGTTGGCCGTAATAGGCCCCCGTAGCTCAGGGGATAGAGCGCCGCCCTCCGGAGGCGGAAGCGGAGGTTCGAATCCTCCCGGGGGCACCATCCAGACGCGCCGCGGCCGCTCTGGTCGGTTTCCCAGGAGAACCCCCGAATTTTACGGGCGGGTTTCGGGAGATTTCGGGGTTCTCGTGGGAAACCCGCACCGCGCCCCGGTTGCAACGAGGGTGACGCGTCGGCCTTCGGGGTGTAGCTCGAAAACGTCCGGGGTTCTCCTGGGAATCGCCGTCACCGGCCCGTCGTCTGCTCTCAGGAGAAACGCCGGATGTACAGGCGACGAATGCTCGACGAGCCCGTCGGCGTACCGTGATCGTGGACGCTCGACGGCAGCGATCCTCGTCATCGCTGCTCTCGTAGCGGGTCGACACCGAGCAGCGGATCCCTGTGGAACACCCATCCAGGGAGCTCCCATGGACCTGCTCGACCTGGGCGTCATCGCCCGCACCGCCAAGGAGAACGAACGGCGGCTGCCGATCCACCCGCGCCATCTCGACCGGCTTCCCGATGCGGTGCGCCCGCACGTGTTCCTCGAGGAGGGCTACGGCGAGGGCTTCGGGTTCAGCGACGACGAGCTGCGCCCGCTGGTCGGTGGCCTGCTCACGCGGGCCGAGCTGATCGCCCGCTGCGACGTCATCTTGCTGACCAAGCCGAACGCCGACGACCTCCTCCAGCTGCGCGAGGGCCAGACGCTCTGGGGCTGGCCGCACTGCGTGCAGGATGCCGCCCTGACGCAGGCGGCGATCGACCGCAAGCTGACGCTGGTCGCGTGGGAGGCCATGAACCACTGGAGCGGCGACGGCAATTTCCTGTTGCACGTCTTCCACAAGAACAACGAGCTCGCCGGCTACGGCTCGGTGCTGCACGCGATGTCGCTCGCCGGTCTCACCGGCACGTACGGACGTCCGCTCAGCGCGGCCGTCATCGGCTTCGGCGCGACCGCGCGCGGTGCCGTGACGGCTCTGAGCGCGCACGGCATCCACGACGTCGACATCTTCACGCAGCGCGGCGTCGCCGCCGTCAGCGCACCGATCCACTCGGCCCGCATCGTCCACTTCGACCCGGCCGCGTCACCCGCCGAGAGCCGCGCGCTCGTCGACCAGGAGTGGGTGCCGATGCCGGCGCTGCTGGCCGAGCACGACGTCATCGTGAACTGCGTGCTGCAGGACCCCACGTCCCCCATGTCGTTCCTGATGGACGCCGACCTGCCCGCCCTGGCGTCCGGCACGCTCGTCGTCGACGTGTCGTGCGACGAGGGCATGGGCTTCGAGTGGGCCCGGCCCACGACGTTCGACGAGCCGACGTTCACAGTCGGCAACGGCGTCACCTACTACGCCGTCGACCACAGCCCGTCGTACCTGTGGAACTCCGCGACGTGGGAGATCAGCCAGGCGCTGCTGCCCTACCTGTCGAAGGTGCTCGCGGGCCCCGCGTCGTGGGATGGCGACGAGACGATCCGTCGCTCGATCGAGATCAGGGACGGCGTCGTCCAGAATGGCGACATCCTGGCGTTCCAGCACCGTTCGGCCGAGTTCCCGCACGAAGTCGTCTGACGGACGTTTGCGGATTCGCGGAGCGACAGTAGCGTCGGGGGCACACACCGACGAGAGGTATTTACCATGCCCACACGTACTGCACGCACCGCCTGGGACGGCGGCTTCGAGGATGGCTCCGGACAGGTCGAGCTGACGGACTCCGGCCTCGGCACGTTCGAGATGTCGTTCAAGAAGCGCTCGTCCGAGGACGGCGGCGGCGCCACCAACCCCGAGGAGCTCCTCGGCGCGGCGCACTCGTCCTGCTTCACGATGCAGCTGACCGCCGTGCTGGGCCAGAAGGGCGCGACGCCGATCTCGATCGAGACGACCGCCAAGGTCACGCTCGGCGAGGATCCCGACGACGGCGGTTTCAAGATCCACAAGATCGCGCTGACGGTGCGCGGCGAGGTCGAGGGCATCGACGAGGCCGGCTTCCTGGAGGCCGCCGAGGCCGCGAAGGTCGGCTGCCCGCTCAGCAAGGCGCTGGCGTCCGTCCCGGAGATCACCCTCGACGCGAAGCTCGAGACCGCCTGACAGTCGGCGGGGACGGATTCCCAGGACAACCCCGGGAACCGACACCCCACCCCGATTCCCTCACGCCAACGCGGTCGAGAGCCGGCTTGGCACAGGAATCTGGCACCTCTCCCCTGTCGCACCGTGGGTGAAGTGCCCGATTCCCAGGAGAACCCCGAAAGCTTCCGGGGTTCTCCTGGGAATCACCGGGTCCCGGTGACCCGTCGGCGGCGGTCGCCCCGCCGGGCTAGGTTCCGGGCCAGCCGCCGGTCGCCGTAGTGGAGGATCGCCTCCCAGCTGACGCCCTCGTCGGAGGACGTCACGGCGGCGATCGGCGGCTTCTTGCGCTCGACGTAGAGCCAGTCGCGGATCCCCAAGCCGATGTCGACGACAGACGCCCAGATGCCCACGTACGCCCGGATCGCGCCCAGAGCCATGACGGCGTTGAACAGCGCGAAGGCGAAGTTGCCCCAGTTGTGCTGGTGATAGTCGCGCCACGCCGTGACGATCGAGAAGCTCACGATCAGGTACGGGACGACGACGTGCAGCAGCGGGGCCGCGGTCCGGTTGCGCACCTTGGGCGTGCGCGCGAACGGGATCTTCTCCCCCGTGAACGCCTGCTGGATCGACTTGAGCACCCCGGCCAGGTTGACCGGGATCAGCACCAGGTTGAAGCCGTAGATGCGGAAGATGTCGCTGAACCGGTGTCCGCAGTCGCGCAGGTCGCTGCCCATCGCGAGGAAGTACGGCAGCGCCGCGACGAGGACCAGCGGGCTCAGGAGCCGGCTGTCGTACGGGTAGAACAGCAGGAACAGCAGACCGAACGTGCCCCATGAGATCGACGCCATGTAGTTGACCCGCAGGGCAAGCTCGGCGAACTGCACGCGTTCGCGTCCCGACCGCCGCTGCCGCACCTGCGCCCACAGCTTGGGCAGGATCAGGAGGCCGCCGTTGGCCCAGCGCCGGCGTTGGACGACGAGCGAGCCGAAGTCGGGCGGAGTGGCGCTGTAGCTGAGCCGCTCGGGGTAGTTGACGAGCGACCATCCGGCCATGCCGATGTCGATGCTCGACTCGGTGTCCTCGATGACGGTGCGGTCCTGAATGTACGTCTTGACGTCGTATCCCCCGACGTTCTCGACCTCGACGATGTCCTCGAGGGCCCGCTTCCGGATCACGGCGTTCGCCCCCACCCAGAACGTCGCGTCGTAGCGGGTCATGCCCTGGTGCAGGATGTGCTGCAGATCGGTCGTCGCCCCCGCGACCCGCTCGATGCGGGTCGGCGCACCCCGGAACGACGAGTAGGGGGTCTGGATGATCGCGACCTGTGCGTTCTCGGTCTGCTCCAGGTAGAAGACCAGCCGCAGGCAGTAGTCGCGCAGCAGCACCGAGTCGGCGTCGAGCGTCAGGACGTAGCCCGTGTCCTCGACGACGAGGTCGCCCGGACGAATCTCCGCGGCGTCCACCTCGTCGAGCGCGCGTCCGGCCGGGGTGTCGCTGGGACGCCACACGTGGCCCATGAGGCTCAGGTACGCATTGACGTTCATGGCCTTGTTGGCCTCGTGGGACAAGGAGCTGTACGCCTTGCGCTCGAAGCTGTCCAGTTGCGCCGAGAACGTCCACGCGAGGCGACGGTGCAGCTCCACGAGCCGTGTCGCGCTCGGGTAGCCACCCTGCTCGATCGCCGCCCCGAGCGCCAACGCCGTGAGGTTGAACTCGCTGGCCAGTCCCATCAGCACCTGCTCGACGAAGAACTCGCTGACGTGGTCGATGATCGGCTCCTCGGCGGCCATCGCCTCCAGCCACTGCGCCGCCGCGCGGTACTCGGCGCGGGTCCGCTTGACGTCGGCCTTCTTCACGTCCCCGCCCGCGAGCCGCTCCCTGGCCGTCCCGAGCGATGCGGTGAACCGGGCGGCGGGCGCGCGCAGCGCCTCGACGATCCCGGCCGGCAGCTCTCTGGTGGCCTCGAGCTTGGCGACGACGTCCGGCGCCGTGGGATGCGGCGGATCGTCGATCAGCAGCATGATCCGCACATCGGGGTACTCCTGCAGCGCCGCGCTCCACATCGTCAGCCGGACGACGTCGGGCTCCTCGGCGTACGACGGGATCAGCACCGTCAGCGCCTCGGACGTCTCCTCGTCGAAGTGGCGGTCGAGCAGGCTGCGCGGTGCCCGCTCGTGATCGCGGAACCGCTGCATCGCACCCTGGCGCGCGACCAGGTACATCAGCGCCGAGAAGCTCAGGAACGTCATGACGATCACGTAGGAGACGGCCTCGATCGTGAACCGGTAGTCGTTGCCGGGCCGCATGAACTCCTTCAGGACCGTCGAGATGACGTACCCGACCCACGCCAGGACCGTGACGGCGATGGCGATCCTGCCCCATGTGAGCTTCGCCGAGCTCGGGCGGGGATGCATGATCGACAGCGGCTCGGACCGTCGTTCCGCGCCCCACTGACGCCGCGGACGTGGCGCATCGACCGACGTGGACTGCGACATCATGGCGCCCTCTCCCTGGATCTCTCACCACAGCGCGGCCGCAGTCGATACCGGCGAAGTGGCACCGGTGCGCGACAACGATGGCACGATGTGGCGTGACAGGTTGCCGATACCTGACAACTAGGAGCCTGTGCTCGTGTTCACGGTGGAAGGACGACGCCTGTCGTGGCCTCGTCTGGGGCTGCTGATCGGCGCGCTCGCCGCCACCGTCTTCTTCGGCCTGTCGGGCTGGCGGGTGTTCCAGGACTCCCAGGCGGCAGCGCGGGCCGATCAGCGGTTCTCGGCCTACGTCGACGCCACTGTGACTCCGCTGCTCGAGTTCGAGGAGCCGCCCTCGGCAGCGGCGGGCAGCGTCGTCCTGTCGTTCGTCGTGGCACGCACCGACGCGCCGTGCGAGCCGTCGTGGGGGGCGGCCTACTCGCTCGACGACGCGGCCAAGGACCTCGACCTCGACCGCCGCATCGCCCGCCTGCGGCAGAACGGGGGCACCCCGGCCGTGTCGTTCGGCGGCGCCGCCAACGCCGAGCTCGCGACGGTGTGCGACGACCCGGGCCGGCTGCTGGCGGCGTACCGCGCTGTCGTCGAGCGGTACGACCTGAGCACGATCGACCTCGACGTCGAGGGCACCGCGCTGACCGACACCGCCGCCAACGCGCGCCGCGCCGTCGCGATCAAGCAGCTCCAGGACGAGCGGACCGGCGACGAGGAGCTGTCGGTGTGGTTGACCGTGCCCGTCGCACCGGCGGGGCTGTCCGCCGACGGCGAGGCGGCGGTCGCGTCGATGCTCGACGCCGGCGTCGACCTGGCCGGCGTCAACGTCATGACAATGGACTTCGGCGGCAGCCGGGCGAAGGGACAGTCGATGATCGACGCGACGACCGCCTCCCTGGAGTCGACGCACGACCAGCTCCGCGCGATCTACTCCGCCGCCGGCCGTCCGCTGGGACCCGCGACGCTGTGGAAGCGCATGGGTGCAACCCCGATGATCGGCCAGAACGACGTGGCCGGTGAGGTCTTCACGCGGGCCCACGCCCGCGCCCTCAGCGACTTCGCAATCGACAAGGGACTGGGTCGTCTGTCCATGTGGTCGCTGAACCGCGACCGGACGTGCGGCGCGAACTACCCGGACCTGACGACGGTCTCCAACTCGTGCAGCGGCGTCGACCAGGGAGACGACACGTTCGCCCAGATCCTGGGTCGGCGGCTCGGCGACGCGTCGCGGATCACGACGCCCACCCCGGACGCGGCGACCGACGACCCGACGGACACGCCCGACCGGTCGGCAGACGAGCTGACGGACGACCCCGCCGCGAGCCCGTACCCGGTCTGGAGCGCGGACGGGACGTACGTCGAGGGGACGCGCATCGTCTGGCACCGCAACGCGTACGTCGCGAAGTGGTGGACCCTCGGCGACGTGCCCGACGACCCCGTGGTCGACGTGGCCTCGTCGCCGTGGCGACTGATCGGGCCGGTGCTGCCCGGGGAGACGCCTTTCGTGCAGCCGACCGTCCCGGCAGGCACCTACCCGCAGTGGGATCCGGCCACCGTCTACCTGCGCGGGGAGCGGGTGCTGCTGGACGGGCTCGCGTTCACGGCCAAGTGGTACACGCAGGGCACGAGTCCCGACGCCCGGTCGTCGCAGGTCGAGCCGTCGCCGTGGCGGCAGCTGACCGACGCGGAGATCCGCCAGGCGGTTGCCGCGCCGGCGGCCGCCGGGTGATGCGGGGTCCCCTGTCGGCGGGCCGCACCATGCTGGAGCCGTGAAGCCACTACGCGGAGGGCGAGGCGGCGCACCTCGGACGCTTCCTCGACCGCGGGGTCGAGCTGCGCCTCGCGTGAGACATCGGCCACACGCCAACGTCCCCAGGCGCAGGCCGAGCCTGCCTGCGGCCCGGCGGCGCGTCGCGTTACCCTGTTAAGGAAGTTTTCTCGCATGCTCGCCAGCACACAATTGGAAGAGGCGATCGAGGCTGTGGCCGAGTCCTCACAAGACCATTCAACCCCTGATTTCGGTACGAACCAGTGGCTCGTCGAGGAGATGTACGACCGGTTCAAGACCGATCCGTCCTCCGTCGACGACACGTGGGCCGCGTTCTTCAACAGCGGTGACGGTGCCTCGCTGAACGGCTCCGCCGGCTCGGAGAACGGCGCGTCCGCCCCCGCGCCCGTCGCGACCACCCCCAAGACGCCGCTCACCTCGCCCGAGTCGGACGTCAAGCCGGCGGCCAAGACACAGCCCGCGACCTCGCGCCCGCCGGAGGAGAAGCAGGCCGACTCGCCCGCCCCCGTCGCGCCCGTACCGGCGACGCCGCCTCCGCCGCCCGCGAAGCCCACCGCCAAGAAGGCCGAGCCCACGGACGCCCCGACGGGCCCCGGCGAGGTCCAGAAGGTCGTCCTGCGCGGCGCCGCCGCCCGTACGGTCCAGAACATGGACGCGAGCCTCACGGTGCCCACCGCGACGAGCGTCCGCTCCGTGCCGGTCAAGCTCCTGTTCGACAACCGCACCGTCATCAACAACCACCTCGCCCGCGCCCGCGGCGGCAAGGTGTCGTTCACGCACCTCATCGGCTACGCGATCGTCCAGGCCGTCAAGGCGATGCCGGAGATGAACACCGGCTACGAGGTCGACGAGAAGGGCAAGCCCAACCAGCTCAAGCCCGAGCACATCAACTTCGGCCTCGCGATCGACCTGCAGAAGCCCGACGGCTCGCGCCAGCTGCTGGTGCCGTCGATCAAGGCCACCGAGACCATGAGCTTCGCCCAGTTCTGGGCCGCTTACGAGACGATGGTCCGCAAGGCCCGCGACGGCAAGCTCGAGGTGTCGGACTTCCAGGGCACGACCCTGAGCCTGACCAACCCCGGCGGCATCGGCACTAACCACTCCGTCCCGCGCCTCATGGCCGGCCAGGGCGTCATCATCGGCGTCGGCTCGATGGAGTACCCGCCGGAGTTCCAGGGCGCGTCCGAGCACACGCTCGCCCAGATGGCCATCTCCAAGATGGTCACGCTGACCTCGACCTACGACCACCGCGTCATCCTGGGTGCGCTCAGCGGTGAGTTCCTGCGCCGGATGCACGGCCTTCTTCTGGGCGAGGAGGGCTTCTACGACGAGATCTTCCGGTCGCTGCGGATCCCCTACGAGCCGATCCGCTGGTCCTCGGACATCTCGACCAACCACGACGACGAGATCAGCAAGCAGGCCCGCATCCTGGAGCTGATCCACGCCTACCGCGTGCGCGGCCACATGATGGCCGACACCGACCCGCTGGAGTACAAGCAGCGCAGCCACCCCGACCTCGAGGTGGAGTCGCACGGGCTGACCCTGTGGGACCTCGACC
>JAOPXY010000064.1 GCA_025964895.1 Aeromicrobium sp. | reverse complement strand
GTCTCGACCGAGGCGTTCTTGCTGGCCTCGTCGTAGCGGCGCAGGGCAAGCGGGATGAAGTACGCCGCCCACACGACGACGACGAACGCGATGATCAGACCGCTGCTGGAACCCACGAGCAAAACGGTAGGCGGTCGAGGCCCCGATCCCCCGGACGCGCGACCGTGTGTCGCCTGAGAACTTGTGTGACGGGTGGGACTCGCGTCAGTCGGCGGGCGGCGGTCCCAGGCGCGCCACGAGGCCGTCGGGGAGGTCCTCGGCGAGGACCTGGAACAGCCGGTGGTCGCGCCACTGCCCCGCGATGTGCAAGAAGCTGCGCGCCAGCCCGATCTCGGTGAAGCCCAGCTTGTCGACGACCCGCAGGCTCGCCGCGTTCTCCGGGCGGATCGCGATCTCGACCCGATGCAGCCCCACGGTCGTCAGCAGGTGGTCGCACACGAGCGCCACCGCGGTCGGGGTGACGCCCCGGCCCGCGTGGCTCTGCGCGACCCAGTAGCCGATGCTGGCCCAGCGGGCCGATCCCCAGGTGATGCCGTTGACGGTCAGCATGCCGACGATCTCGTCGTCCCACGTCAGGACGAACGGCATCGACTGGCCGAGGCGGGCCTTGCGCCGCATCGTCCCGATCATGGCGACGTACGACGTCGCTGCCTGGCCCGCGTCGCGCGGCAGCGTCGCCTCCCAGGGGCCCAGCCAGTCGGCGTTGTCGGCGCGCATCCTGGACCACGTGCGCGCGTCGCGCCGGCGCAGCGGGCGGACGCCGATTCGTCCGTGCCGCAGCGTGACGGGCCAGCCGGGGCTCAGGCCACACCCCTCATGAAATGCTCCGGACGTGGTCGCCGCCGCGGAGCTGGTCGACCGCGTGCGGCAGAATCTCGGCCAGCACCGCCAGGCCGTCCTTCACCCCGCCCCGCGAGCCGGGCAGGTTGACGACGACGGCGTCGCCGGCCACGCCCGCCAGGCCGCGAGACAGCACGGCGGTCGGGACGCCGTTCGCCACGCCGCGGGACCGCAGCGCCTCGGCGACGCCGGGCAGCTCTCGGTCGAGCAGCAGGCGGGTCGCCTCGGGGGTGCGGTCGGTGGGGTTGATTCCCGTCCCGCCGGTCGTGACGACGGCCGCCACGCCATCGGCCAGCGCCGCGGCGATCGCCTGGCCGACCGGCTCGCCGTCGTGCACCACGACGGGCGCGGCGGCCTCGAAGCCCCACGCGCGCAGCGCATCGACGATGAGGGGACCGGTCGTGTCCTCGTAGACGCCGTCGGCGGCACGGTTGGAGGCGACGACGACCGCCGCGCGGAGAGCACCGGTCATCAGCGCCGCCAGTCGCCGCTCTTGCCGCCGGACTTCGCGACGACCTCGATGTCGGTGATGCGGGCCAGCTTGTCGACGGCCTTGACCATGTCGACGACCGTGAGCGCGGCGACGCTGACGGCCGTGAGGGCCTCCATCTCGACGCCCGTGCGGTCGGCGGTGCGGACCGTCGCCTCGATCGTCACGGCGTCGTCGAGCACCGCGAGGTCGACCTCGACCCCGCCGATCGCGAGCGGGTGGCACAGCGGGATCAGGTCGGGCGTGCGTTTCGCCGCCATGATGCCCGCGATGCGGGCGACCGCGAGGGCGTCGCCCTTCGGCACGCCCTCCCCCCGCAGCAGGCCCACGACCTCGGCGGTGACCTCGACGCGTCCGCGGGCCGTGGCCGTGCGGGCCGTGACCGCCTTCGCGGTGACGTCGACCATGCGCGCCGCGCCGGCCTCGTCGACGTGGGTCAGCCGGTCGGGCATCAGAAGGGCCTGTCGAGCACGAGCGTGCGGACCGTGTCGCCCATGTGCAGGGCGGTCTGGTCCTCCCCCACGATGATCAGCGCGTTGGCCTTCGCGAGCGTGCCGACGAGGTGCGAGCCGGCCCCCGCCAGCGGCGTCACCTTGGCGCCGCGGTGCGTGACCTCGAAGACGGCGCGGACGTACTGGCGCACACCCGACCGGGACCTGAGGTCGGACGCCAGCACCGCGTGCACCATGGGCCGGCGGTACGGCGTGCGGCCCATCATGCGGCGGATCGCGGGCAGGACGAACACCTCGAACGACACGTACGCCGACACAGCATTGCCCGGCAGCGTGATGATGGGCGTCTGCTCGTCGAAGACGCGCCCGAAGCCCTGCGGCTTGCCCGGCTGCATCGCGACCTCGTTGAACTCGACGGTTCCGAGGGCCGTGAGCGTCTCCTTGACGACGTCGTGGTCGCCCTTGCTGATGCCGCCGCTCGTGACGACGAGATCGGCGCGGACGAGCTGCTCGGACAGGACGCGGCGGAAGGTCCGCGGGTTGTCGTCGACGGCACCGACCCGGTAGCAGATCGCGCCGGCGTCGCGGACCGCCGCGGCGAGCATGTAGCTGTTGCCGTCGTTGATCGAGTCGTAGTCGAGGTGGGTGCCGGGCTCGCGCAGCTCGCTGCCGGTGGAGATGACGACCACGCGGGGACGAGGGCGCGCCTTGACGCGGGGGGCGCCGAGCGCCGCGAGCAGTCCGATCTCGCGGGGACCGAGCACCGCGCCCTCGGGCAGCACCGTGTCGCCCGCCGAGATGTCGTCGCCCCTGGGGCGGATGCGCTGGCCGGGGGTCGTGGACGCGAAGATCTGGACGCGGGCGTTGCCGCGGTCGGTCTCCTCGTAGGGGACGACCGAGTCGGCGCCGCGTGGGATCGGCGCACCCGTCATGATCTTGACCGCGGTGCCGGCGCTGATCGCGAACGGGCGGGCCGAGCCGGCGGAGATCTCGCCGACGACTGGCAGGGTCACCGGCTGGTCGCGGGTCGCCTCGGCGATGTCCTGCGCACGGACGGCGTAGCCATCCATCGCGGAGTTGTCGAACAGCGGCAGATCCATCGACGACACGAAGGCCTCGTGCAGCGGCAGCCCCAGCGACTCCACGAGCGGCTGGTCGTACGCCTCCAACGGGCCGATGCCGCGCAGGATCCGCTCGAGATGGTCCTCGACCGTCAGCATCCCCTCGGGGATGCTCGCCGGGCGCGGCCGGGACTTGGGCCGCGGCGCCTCGGTCTCGGCCTGCGTGGCGGGCTCGGCCTGCGTGGCGGGCTCGGCCGGCGGGGACGCGCGGACGGGCTGGGTCAGCTCCTCCTGGTCGGCGGTCCCGACGGGGTGGTCCGGCTCGATCGGCAGCATGCCCTGCTCCGCATTCTCGCCAGTCTCTCCCGTCGACATGTCGATCAGCCTAACGTCGACCCTGCGGCGACGCTCTCGGCGGCGCCGGAGTCGTCGAGCGTCACGTCGCCGCGCACGACCACGTCGCGGCCGAAGCTCCAGTCACCCTCGACCGTCAGCGACCGGGCGTCGACGAGTGATGGGGGCGACGGGATCCGCGCGTCGAAGTCGGTAATCGACGTGAAGAATCGCCGGTCGAGCTTGACCAGCGGTGTGGCATCGACCTGCGATCGCAGCCGGAAGTCGTTGCCGACGCCGTAGACGTCGGACCGGAGCAGCAGCAGGTCGTTGGTCGTCTTGACCGGCAGGAAGCGCGAGCGGTCGACCTCGATCGCGGTCGCCCCGTCGAACACCTGCACGGCCGCGCCCATCGCGGACTCGATCTGGATGACCTTCGGCGACGACGCGTCCCGCGGGTCGACGGTCTTGGCGTTGCGGATCAGCGGCAGGCCGAGGATGCCGTCGCGATCGGTCAGCGTCCGCTTCATGACCTGCAGGTCGAACCAGAGGTTGTTGGTGTGGAAGTAGCGGTGCTTCTGGGGGTCGGCCGCCGCCGCGGCGTCCTCGTCGGGCGTCTGGGCGGTCTCGCGCAGCACAAGCCGGCCGTCACTCTTGCGCACCACGATGTGCCCACCCTTGACGTCGGCGGGCGTCCGCCGGCACACCTCGGCCGCATAGGGCGCGCCGGACGCGGCGAACCAGCCCATCATGGCCGGGTCCGGGGCGGCACCGAGGTTGTCGGCGTTGGAGACCGTCGCGTAGCGGAAGCCCGCCTCGAGCAGAGCGTCCAGGATGCCGGACACCTCCAGCGCGGTGTAGAGGTCGCCGTGGCCCGGCGGGCACCACTCGAGCGACGGATCGGCGGGCCAGTCGACCGGCGTCAGGTCGTCGGCGCGCAGCTTGGGCTCGCGATTTTGCAGGAAGTCGATCGGCAGGCCGTCGACCGCGAGGTCGTCGTACTTCGCGAGCGCGGCAAGGGTGTCGTCGCGGGTGCGGAAGCTGTTCATGAACAACAGGGGCAGGCGGACGCCCAGCTCCTCGCGCAGCGTGAGCACCTGGCCGGCGATGACGTCGAGGAACGTGAGGTCGGGTCGAACGGGCAGCAGCGTCTTGGCCCGGTCCAGGCCCATCGACGTGCCGAGTCCGCCGTTGAGCTTGATGACGGCGGTGACGGCGGCCGCCGCCCGGCACTCCTCGTCGCTCAGGCGAATCGCGCCGGCGTGGTCGATGTCGACGAGGGGGTCGACGCTGGACTCGGGGATCATGCCCGTGTCGCCGCTCTCGAGCTGCGTGTAGAACGACGAGAACACGTCGATCGCCCGCTGGGGCACCCCTGCGTCATGCATCCGCTGCTGCGCCTGCGTCAATCCGCTCACGAAGCTCCTCACATCCCTGGCCGTGTCGTCCGTGCCCATGTCCGCAGGCCACTGTGCTCGGCCCATGTCTGGCGCCTTAGGTTAGCGTCAGGCGCGTGACAAAGGCACAGGTGCGGGCCGAGCTGCTGGCCCGACGTCGCGCCATGGACGACCACGAACGCTCCGCGGCGGCCGAGGCCATCGCCCTGCACGCGCTGGCAGTACCCGTCATCGTCCGCGCCAGACGGGTCGCCTGCTACCTGTCGATGCCGGCCGAGCCGGGCACGGGGCCGCTGATCGCGGGCCTGCTCGCGCGTGGCGCCGAGGTCGTCGTGCCCATCAGCCGGCACGACCACACGCTCGACTGGGTCGCGTACGATCCCGCGGCGCCGGTCGTGGCGTCGTCACTCGGCATCCGGGAGCCGGACGGGCCGACTCTCGGTGCTGCCGCGCTGGACGACTGCGCGGTCGTCATCGTCCCGGCCCTCGCGGTCGACCACGAGGGGCACCGCCTCGGCCGCGGCGCCGGCTACTACGACCGGGCCCTGACCCGCCTCTCAGCGCCGCGGTGTGCCCTCGTCTTCACGCACGAGCTGCTGCCCGAGGTGCCACGCGAGCCTCACGACGTGCCGGTTCAGATGGCCGTCACGCCGTCGGGCCTCTTCCGCGTCCCGTAGCCCGGGGTTTCCCAGGATGACCTCGGAAGCTTCCGGGGTGATGCCCGGAAGCCGGCGCATGTCCCCTGTTGCGCCAGGGGTGATGTGCCAGAAAGCGGGGTGAGGCCGGGGCGGGCCGGGCTAACCCGGCGCGGCTAGGGAGCCACGAGCGTGAGCGTGTCGTCCGTGGCGTCGTCGACCGCGTCCTCGCCGAACGCCCACGGCAGGGTCTCTCCCTTCGCCCACGTCTCCTGCTGGTCGACGTAGTGGTCGTGGAAGGCGTGACCGGAGTTGCCGGCCAGCTGGATCCAGCGCGACCGGTCGAGGTCGTCCAGGTCGACGATCATGCGCATCGACGGCGCCGCGGTGACCTCGTATCCCTCCCGCGCGTCCCAGCTCGTCGCGTCGACGATGCCACCGCCACCGCCGATCCGGTACGGACCGCGGTTGAACAGGCTCTCGACGATCGACGGCCCGGAGGTGCCGAGCGTGGGGTTGACCAGCTCCAGGGTGTGCATCGTCCCCCACCGCCACTCGCCCGGGCTGCGGGACTGGATCATCGTCAGCTCGTCCCGGGCGTCACGCATCGCGCCGGCCAGGATCTCGTCGCGACTCTCGCGGACGCCGGGGGTCGTGACGTCGTCCCACCAGTGGTTGCCCGGACGGTCGAGAATCGTGTCGAGCACGCTGTACCAGCGCTCCCCGCCGTCGGGCCACTGGTCCTTCGGCAGCTCGTCGTGGAAGGTCCGCGCGAGCAGGTTGCGCCACACCGCGTTGAAGTACGCGGCGCCGGGCGAGTCGGCGTCCTGCATGAGGTCCCACCTCTCCAGCGTGGCCTGGCCCTGGCGGTAGTAGCTCGACTCCAGCGCGACGTCGAGCAGCCGGGGCACGAGCCGCGCAGCGTTCGCGTTGTAGGTGTCGTTCTGGATGCGGGACATGTCCTCGACCGTCAGGTCTCCCGCGCCCTCCAGCAGGTCACGCAGACGCTCGGAGCGGTAGCCGGCGGACGTGTCGGCGCCCAGCTCGTGCCGGTACCCGTCGCCGATGACCTTGTTGTTCGCGGTGACGACGAACCCCTCGTCCGGGTTGTACACGCTCGGCAGCTCGTCGAACGGCACCGAGCCCGTCCACTCGTAGGCGGGGTCCCAGCCGGGGGCCGGCCAGCGACCGTCGCCCTTCGCCCGGATCGGGATGGTGCCCGGCGCCTGGTACCCGATGTTGCCCTCGACGTCGGCGTACACCAGGTTCTGCGACGGCACCGTGAAGAGCTTCGCCGCGGCGCGGAAGTCGTCCCAGTCCTGCATGCGGCCGAGCGCGAACACGGCCTTGATCGTGGGCTTGGGGTCGAGCGCGGTCCACCGCAGGGCGACCGCGTAGTCGCCGCGCCCCGTCGTGTCCTGATCGGCGGCCCCCACGTCGCGGGCCGTGTCGTCGAGGTCGGAGAGGATCGGGCCGTGCCGCGTCGACCGCACCGTGATCGTCTCGGGCTCCCCGTCGGCGACCTCGAAGGTCTCCTCGCGGGTCTCGAGCGGCACCTGCTCCCCGCCGTACTCGTACGTGTCGCCCGTGACCTTCTCCAGGTACAGATCCGCGACGTCTGCGTACATCGTCGTGACGCCCCACGCGACCTCGGCGGTGTGGCCGACGACGACGCCCGGCAGCCCGGAGAACGAGAAGCCCGCGACGTCGTACGGGCACTCGTCGCCAACCGTGCGGCAGTGCAGGCCGACCTGGTACCAGACGCCCGGCATGGACGGCGCGAGGTGCGGGTCGTTCGCGAGGATGGGCTCGCCCGTCGCGGTCCTGTCTCCGCTCACGACCCACGAGTTCGAGCCGATGCCGTCGCCGGTGCCCAGCAGCGCCGGCAAAGCCTCCGCGGCGTCCTGCGCGGACGTGAGCCTCTCGACCGCGACCCGGGCGAGACCGGCGTCGGAGGGCGCGACGCGGGCGGGGCCGGACGTCCCGTCGTCCGCCACGATCGTCGCGTGGTCGTTCGGGTACTCGGGGTAGAGCTCCTCGACCTGGTCGGTGGTGAGCTTCGCGGTCGACAGGACGCGATCGACCTCGTCGGACATGTTGCCGCTCAGATCCCACGCCATGGCCTTGATCCACGCCAGGGAGTCGACGGCGGTCCACGGCTCGGGCGTGTAGCCGGGCCCCGTCAGGCCCAGCACCGCGTACTCGAGGGACAGCTCAGACCCCGAACGGCTGTCGATGTAGGCGTTGACGCCGCGGGCGTAGGCGTTGACGAGGCGCAGCGTCTCGTCGTCGAGCAGCGCCAGCTCGCGCTGCGCGACCCGGCGCCAGCCGAGGGTGCGGACGTACTTGTCGGTGTCGAGCGCGTCCTTCCCGAACAGCTCGGCCAGGCGGCCCGCGGTGAGGTGGCGGCGGTAGTCCATCTCGAAGAACCGGTCCTGGGCGTGCACGTAGCCCTGCGCGAGGAAGAGGTCCTCCGGCGTGTCGGCGTAGATCTGCGGGATGCCCTTCCCGTCGCGCTTCACCGTCACGTCGGCGCCGAGCGCCGAGATCTGCACCTCCCCGGTCGTGTCAGGGAACGATCGGCGGATCGTCACGAACGAGAACACCGCACCCCCGACGATCGCGACGGCCAGCAGCGCAGCAACGACAACCCCGATCCGACGCACCAGGCCATTCTCGCCCACGCCGCGGGCCGGGTCTCTGGCCCCCGAACGCTGAGGCCGGGCCTGCCCTCACCTGGCGGACCGGATCTCCCCCACGAGCTCCTCGAGGACGTCCTCGAGCATGATGACGCCCAGGACCCGGCCGGACTCGTCGGCGACGCGGGCCATGTGGGAACCGCGGGCCTGCATCGTGCGCAGCGCCTCGTACAGGCCCGAGCCGGCGGCGACCGTCGCGAGCGGGCGCACCCACTTGTCGGCGATGGTCTCGCGCCGCGACGCCTCGTCGGTCTCCAGGACATCCTTGATGTGCAGGTAGCCGATCAGGTCGCCGGCGGGGTCCGTGACGGGGAAGCGGGAGAAGCCCGTGTCGGCGCACGCCCGCTCGACGTCGACCGGCGTCGCGAACGGCGCGAGCGTGACGAGGCCGTCGAGCGGCAGCAGCACCTGGTCGACCCGGCCGTCGGAGAAGTCCAGCGCGCCCGACACCAGCCCGTACTCGTGCTCGTCGAGCAGCCCCTCACGGCGCGACTCCTCGACCAGGCCGGCCACCTCGTCGTGCGTGTACGTCGACGACACCTCGTCGACGGGCTGCACCCGGAACGTGCGGACGATGATGTTGGCAGCGCCGTTGAGCAGCAGCACGAATGGCTTGAGCACCAGGACGACGCCCAGCATGAACGGCCCCAGCACCAGGGCGGCCCGGTCGGGACCGACCAGCGCGAGGTTCTTGGGCACCATCTCGCCGAGCACCACGTGGGCGCCGACGACGATCGTCATGGCGATGACGAACGCGATCGGGTGGACGAGACCCTCGGGCACGTTGACGGCCTCGAACGCCGGCTCCATGAGGTGCGCGATCGCCGGCTCCCCGACGGCCCCGAGGCCCAGCGAGCAGATCGTGATGCCCAGCTGCGCCGCCGCCATGACCTGCGTGATGTTCTCGATCGCCCGCATCGCCATCCGCGCCGCGCGAGACCCCGCGGCGATGCGTGGCTCGAGCTGCGTCCGCCGCGCCGAGATGAGCGCGAACTCGGCCGCGACGAACAGGGCGTTGAGCGCCAGCAGCACGAGGGTCAGCAGGACGGCGTACCAGTCGCTCATGCGCCCGCCTCCGCATCGACGTCGGCGGTCAGCGAGACCCGGTCGATGCGACGGCCCTCCATGCGCTCCACCGTCAGTGACACCACGAGCGGCTCCGGATCGTCTCCGTCATGGTCCGGCGTGCGGTCGATCGACAGGGCCACGACGTCACCACGAACGGCGATCCGGCCCAGCTCCTCGTGGATCAGGCCCGCGATGGTCTCGTAGTCCTCGCCCTCGGGCAGCGCGATGCCGGTCTGCTCCTCGACCTCGTCGGGGCGCAGCAGGCCCGACAGCGACCACGTGCCGTCGCGGCGGTGGCGGCTGCGGGAGGACAGGCGGTCGTGCTCGTCGGCGATGTCGCCCACGATCTCCTCCACCAGGTCCTCCAGCGTCACGACGCCGTCCGTGCCGCCGTACTCGTCGACGACGATCGCCATCTGCATGCCCTGCTCGCGCAGCACCGAAAGCAACGGGTCGAGCTCGATGCTGTCCGGCACGGTCGTGGCGGGATCGAGGATGTCGACGAGCCGGACGCTGCGACGGCGGTCGATGTCGACGCTCACGGCCTGCTTGACATGGACGATGCCGAGCACGTCGTCGGGCGACCGGCCGATGACGGGGAAGCGCGAGTGACCCGTCTGGCGGGCCGCCTCGATGACGTCGAACGCGGTGTCACGGCCTTCCAGGAAGTGCACGCGGACCCGCGGCGTGCGGACGTCCGCCGCTGTCCGGTCGCCGAAGGCGATGCTGCGGGCGACCAGGTCGGCCGTCTCGTCGTCGATCGCGCCCTCGACGGCCGAGCGCAGCACGAGCGACCGCAGCTCGACGGGCGAACGGGCCGACCGCAACTCCTCCTGCGGCTCGACGCCGAGCGCCCGCAGGATCGCATTGGCCATGCCGTTGAGGAGGCGGATGGGCCACGCCATCGCCTTGGTGAAGACCCGCTGCGGGAGCTGGGTGAGCGCGGCGGTGCGCTGCGGCAGGGCCAGTGCGAAGTTCTTGGGCACGAGCTCGCCGACGAGCATCGTCACGACGGTGCTGAGCACCAGCGCGATCGCGTACGACACACCGCGCAGCGCGCCGTCCTCGAGCCCGGTCGATGCGAGCGGGTCGTGCAGGAGCTTGCCGATCGCCGGCTCGGCCAGGTAGCCGATCGCGAGATTGGTGATCGTGATGCCGAGCTGGGCGCCGCTGAGCTGCGTCGACAGCGATCGCAGTGCGACCAGCGTGCCCTCGGCGCCCTTGTCGCCCGCCGCGGCATCGCGCTCGATCGTGGCACGGTCGACCGTCACGAAGGAGAACTCGGCGGCGACGAAGACCCCGCAGGCGAGCATCAGCAGCAGGGACGTGGCCAGCAGGATCCACTCGGTCATCGGCACGTCCGGGCGGTACGCGGCCGGCGAGGGCTGGCTCGTCGAGGGCTGACTCGTCGAGGGAGGGGATCGTCCACGATGACGCAACTGTACCCTTGAGCAGCATTGCCCATCGAGCGGGAGCATGACGTGCCGAAGTACCAGTACCAGTGCAAGGACTGCGGAGAAGCGCTGGAGATCCAGCAGAGCTTCACCGACGATGCGCTGACCGTATGCCCGAACTGCGGCGGTGACCTGCGCAAGGTCTTCAACGCGGTCGGAGTCGTCTTCAAGGGCTCGGGGTTCTACAAGACCGACAGCCGATCGGGGTCCTCCTCGGCGTCGACGTCGGGCAGTTCGTCGGCCGCCGCGTCGACATCGGGCGACTCCGCGAAGTCGTCGTCGAGCGACAGCAAGCCGGCCGCGAAGACCGAGACGGCGCCCGCCAAGAAGTCCGGCTCCGGCTCCGCCGCCTGAGCGCACCCCACGGCGTCACGGACGGGGCTGTGGACGGACGGGGCTATACACGGACGGGGGCTGTGGACGGACGACCGCACGCCCGTCGCGCGCCGCCTAGGGTCCGGACATGGAACGGATCCAGCAGCTCGTCCATGAGCACCGACGCCTGCTCGCCGCCGCGTTCGCGGCCCTCGCGGTCCTCTCCGCGCTGACCGCCCTGCGTCCGTCCCACGATCTCGAGCCGCTGCTGGTCGCCCGTCACGACCTGCCCAGCGGGCACGTCGTGACCGCCGCCGACCTGCGGACAGCCTCGGTGCCGGGTGCGGCGAGGCCCCGGCACGCGCTGGGACGCGACGAGGCGGTCGGGCGACGCGTCGCGGGACCCATGCGCGCCGGCGAGGCGATGACGGACGCCCGTGTCGTGCGACCCGGATCGCTCGCCGGCTACGGCGACGGCGCCGTGCTGACGACCGTCCGCGTCGATCCCGTCGACGTCGCCGCGATCGGCACGGGCGACCGGGTCGACGTCGTCGCGGTCGATCCCGGTGGCGAGTCACCCGCCGAGATCGTGGCCCGCGGCGTCGAGATCGTGACCGTCCCGGACGCCGACGACGCCGACAGCGCAGCACTCGGCGTCGTGACGACCGAGGAGGGCGCCCTAGCGCTCGCGGAGGCGGGGCTCTCGGCACGCCTGAGCGTCATCACGACGTCCTAGTGCCCCGCCTCGGGCGTCGCTAGGGTCGAGCTGTACCTGGACCGTCGTCCACGACCACTCCACGACCTCAAGGGGAATCATGCTCAAGGGATTCAAGGACTTCCTGCTCCGCGGCAACATCGTCGACCTCGCGGTCGCGGTCGTCGTCGGCACCGCGTTCACGGCGCTCGTCGCATCGTTCACGAGCTCTTTCATCAACCCCCTGCTCGGCCTGGTCGGCGGTGGCGGGCCGAAGGGCATGACGCTCACGATCAAGGACCAGGACTTCACGTTCGGCGCATTCATCACGGCGGTCATCACGTTCGCGATCACCGCGGCGGTCGTCTACTTCTTCGTCGTCGTCCCCATGAAGACCGTGCAGGAGCGCCTCGCAAAGGGCAAGGAGGAAGCACCCGTCGCGGTGCCGGAGGACATCCAGATCCTGCGCGAGATCCGCGACCAGCTCGTCGCGCAGGGACGCTCCGGCGGCAACGGGCAGCCCACGATCCACTAGCCGTGGTGCGGCGGGACGTCGCGGAGGAGCTCGTCCTCGCGCGACGTCCTGGCGCTCTCGCCCCAGCCCTCGTCGGTCTCGTCGGACGTCGTCGTGGGCAGCAGGTCGCCCAGCAGCTCCGCGGCGCGGCGGCGACGCTCCCGCTCGGCCGCGTCAGGCCCGGACGAGGTCATCGAACCACTCCGGCGTCAGCTTGGTGTGGATCGGGTGCCAGCCGGTGCGGTCGCTGAACAGCTGCGAGCTGACCCGCTGCGAGCGGATCAGGATCTCGAGCTTCTCGGCCCCGAGCCGCAGGACCCACGGCGGCAGGAAGTGGCCAGCGGTCTTTCCCGCCGCCACCGCGATCATGTCGACGTAGTCGCGACGCTGCACCGGCTCGGCGCCCACGTTGTAGATGCCGCTCGGGGCGGTCAGCGCGTGGACGACGGCGGTGCCGATGTCGTCGGGATGGATCACGTGCATCCACGTGTCCTCCTCGCCCAGGCCGATCGAGCGGCCCGCCGAGGCCCGGCGGAACAGCCACGCGGTGTTGGGGTCGGCACCCGTGATGAGCCCGAACCGGAGGCTCACCGAGGTGCCTCCCGCGGCGTCGAGCAGCCGGACGTTGTCCTCGGCGACGACGACGGGCTCGGTCGCGCGGGTCACGTCGACCGGGCTGTGCTCGTCGATCCACTCGTCGCCGTGGTCGGCGTAGATGAAGCTGAGGCTCTGCTGCACGAGCCGGCCGACCTCGGCGCGGCGGGCGGCGTCGGCCACGATCTTGGACCCGTACAGGCGGATGCGGTCGATCGCCTTGAGCGAGCCGGGGACCAGGGCGCCCTTGCCGAGCGGAACCTTCGTCGCGAGGTTGGCGACCGCGTCGCAGCCCCGCATGCCGGCGGCCAGCGCCTGCCGGTCGTAGATGTCGCCCAGCACGGGCCGGGCTCCTGCGGCCGCGATCAGATCGGCCGTCTGCTGTGTCCGTGCCAGCCCGACAACGTCGTGGCCGGCGTGGTGCAACGCTTCGATGGACGATCGGCCCATCACTCCGCTCGCACCGGTGAGGAAAACCTTCACGTCTCACTCCCTGGTGGGGCTGCCCCGGCGCGAACGGCCCGGGCGTCTCCGTCGGGGTCGGTGGACTCATCAGGAGACTACGAAACGATAACAAATGTTCCCGCGCAGGTGTTACCTGTGGGTAACTATCAGGTCACCAACGGGACGACGTCCGCGATCGACGCGAACACCTCGGTGGGCCGGAACGGGAATCGGTCGATCGCGCTCGCCGGCGTCGAGCCGGTCAGCACCAGGAACGTCCGCAAGCCCGCCTCGAGGCCGGACAGGACGTCGGTGTCCATGCGGTCGCCGATCATGACGGTCGTCTCGGAGTGCGCCTCGATCTGGTTGAGGGCGCTGCGCATCATGAGCGGATTGGGCTTGCCCACGAAGTACGGCTCGACGCCGGTCGCCTTCGTGATAAGCGCCGCGACGGATCCCGTCGCGGGCAGCGAACCAGCCGGCGACGGCCCCGTCGCGTCGGGGTTGGTCGCGATGAAGCGCGCGCCGTTCTCGATCAGCTGGATCGCGCGGGTAATGGCCTCGAAGGAGTACGTGCGAGTCTCCCCCAGCACGACGTACTCGGGGTCCTGGCTCGTCATGATGTAGCCGACGTTGTGCAGCGCCGTCGTCATGCCGGCCTCGCCGATGACGTACGCGGTGCCGTCGGGGCGCTGCTCGGACAGGAACTTCGCCGTCGCGAGCGCCGAGGTCCAGATTGCCGACTCCGGCAGGTCGATGCCCGCCGCGCGGAGCCGCGCGCACAGGTCGCGCGGGGTGAAGATCGAGTTGTTCGTCAGGACGAGGAACTTGCGGCCCGTCTCACGCAGTCGCCGGATGAACTCCGGTGCGCCGGGGATCGCCTTCTCCTCATGGACGAGGACCCCGTCCATGTCGGTCAGCCAGGTCTCGATCGCCTTGGTCATCGGCGCGCATCCGTCATGTCCCTCATTGTCCACCCGCGGGGTGCTGCTGGAAGAACGCCCACAGCAGCGCGGTCGCGTCGACGGGACTGTCCTTCGTGCGCGAGGTGCGACCCGGCGACATGGGTCCGCCGCCCGGCCAGCCGTGGACGCCGCCGACGACCGCGTAGATGTCGACGTCCGTGCCGCCGCGGCACGAGCGCCACGAGAAGTGGTGGACGTCCTCATCGGCCGTCGTCGTGGCGCCGGACGAGGGGCAGCGACCGCGCGTGGCCCACTTCGACATCGTGTCGTTGACGGGCGGGAGCTTGCCGATGACGGTCTCCGCGCCGCTGAACGGCACCGTCGTGTCGGCCGTGCCGTGGAAGTAGATGATCGAGGCCGGCGGCGCGTCGTCGCACTTGGGCTCGTAGTACGGCCCGGCCACCGCCGCGTAGGCGGCGAACCGCGTCGATCCGTCGCAGGCGAGCGCCAGCGTGAGGGCCGAGCCGTTCGAGAACCCGGCGGCGAAGACGCGCTCCGGGTCGACGCAGCCGGCGCGCTCGACGTGACCGACGAGGTCCCCGACGAAGGCCAGGTCCGACTCCGGGTCGGTGGCCGGCTCGCGGAATCGCCACTGCGCCGGCTTCCCGCGCCCCAGCGGCACGACGAGGATCGTGTCGTCGGCGTCGGCCCGCGTGGCCATGTCGGTGGCCTCGACGACGGTCTCCGGGTCACCCCCCAGCCCGTGGAACATCAGGACGACCGGCGTCCGCGTCGTGCCGTCGTAGTCGGGTGGCACGTGCAGGAGGTACGTGCGGGTGTGCCCGCCCGACGTGATCTTCTGCGTCGTCGTGCCGGCCGGCAGGGTGCGCACCGTCTCGCACGGAGTCGCCTCGGCGGGCCGCGGCTCGGTCGCCCCGTTGGCGCCGTACAGGACGATCCCGGCGGCGGCCATCGCGATGATGACGACAGCCATGATGAGGCGCCTCACAGCGCGCGCTCCGCGCGCATGCGGCGGCCGGGACGGGATTTCACATGCCCGATCGTAAGCGCTCCGAGCCGGAGCGGATAATCTGTGACCGACACGCCCTCGTAGCTCAGTAGGATAGAGCGACCGCCTCCTAAGCGGTAGGTCATCGGTTCGATTCCGATCGAGGGCACCCACCTCCCGAGATCTGGCGGCTGATCAACCGTCCCGGACGCCGATCCGTCGCAAATCGGTTGATGTGCGGCCACATTTTGGGGAACGCTCCACCGTCCCCGACGTGCCGATCGCCGCGGCCACGCCTAGCGTGGTCGGACCATGGTTCGTCTGCGTCGCACGTCTCCCAGCTCCCCCGGATGGACCCGGGTCCGCCACGGCCGAGGCTTCCGCTACCTCGACGAGGAGGGCCGTCCGCTCGAGCCCGAGCAGGTCGAGCGGTGCAAGCTGCTGGTCATCCCGCCGGCATGGACCGAGGTGTGGATCTGCTCGGTCGAGAACGGCCACCTCCAGGCGGTCGGCACCGACGACGCGGGGCGGCGGCAGTACATCTACCACCCGGGCTGGCGCGAGCGCCGCGACGTCGAGAAGTACCAGCGCATGGAGGGATTCGCCGCGTCGCTGCTCAAGCACCGCGCATCGGCCCGGCGCGCGCTCAACGGCGACGACCTGGGGCTCGAGCGGGTCGCGGCGACGGCGTTCAGCCTGCTCGACCTGGGCATGTTCCGGATCGGCTCGGTGCGCTACGCCGAGGAGAACGGCAGCTTCGGCCTCACGACGCTGGAGAAGCAGCACGTTCACCCGGCGGGTCGGGGGCTCGCATTCGCCTACACCGCGAAGTCCGGGCAGGACGTCGACGTGACGGTCAAGGACGACCGGGTCAAGACCGTCCTGGAGAGCCTGCGCCGCCGCCGGGGAGGCAGCGCACGGCTGCTGGCCTACAGGGAGGGCGGCCAGTGGAAGGACCTCGACGCGACCGATGTCAACGCGTACATCAAGGAGCTGCTCGGCGAGGACTACTCGGCCAAGGACTTCCGCACCTGGCGAGGCACCAGCATCGCGGCGCTGTCGCTGGCCCGCGCGGACGTCTCTACCGTCACGAAGCGCAAGCGGTCGGTCGCCGCGGCGATGCGGGATGTCTCCGACCACCTCGGCAACACCCCCGCGATCGCCAAGGCGTCGTACGTGGACCCGCGTGTCATCGACCACTTCCAGGTCGGCGCGACGGTGAGCCCCGACCACAAGCCGGTCGCGCCCGGCGCCCGCGTCAGCCGCACCCTCGAGCAGGACGTCCTCAAGCTCCTCCGCCGCTGACCTACCCCCAGGCCCACACCCAGGGTGGGGCTAGGTCACGGTGATCGTGACGTCCTGGCGGAGTGCCCGGGCGAGGATGCGGACGCGCTCGGCCAGCCGACCGGCCTCGACCCAGGCCGCCGGGTCCTCGGCGACGACGCGCACCGTCACGGCTCCCGCCTCCTCGTGCACCGAGACGAGCGAGTCGTCGACGCCCTCGAGCGCAAGGGCCAGCAGGTCGAGGTCGGGCTCGGGGGCCGGGAAGCCCCGCGGCGCCTCCGCCCGACCCGCGGCCGCCAGCACCGCGTCGCGCGAGCCGAGCCCGAACAGGTCGCCGTCCTCGTCACGGATCAGCGACGCCGCACCGGGCGCGTCCGGGTCGAGCAGCTCGGCCGACAGGCCCCGCACGACCACAACGGGCAGGCCGCCCAGCTTGCCGGCGACGAGATCGGCGGCACCGGCGATCTCGTCCGCCACGGCGGGAGCGGTCACGGCGAGGACGTTGCCGTACGCGTCCGTGACGCCGTCGAACGACACCGACGGCAGGACGCCCGCCGAGCCGATCGCGATGTCGGTCTGGCCGATGCGCCACGCGCGACCGGCGGTGTCGGTGACGACGACGCCGACCTCGACACCGCACAGGTCGAGCAGCCGGTCCCGCAGCTCGCGGGCGTCGCAGTCGGGGTCACGGGGCAGGGCGATGATCGTGCCGGCCGCCACGTTGGACGCATCGATGCCCGCCGCGGCCAGCGTGAGCCCGCCGTGCGTGCGCACGATGCGGGTCGGTCCCCGCCGGGCGACGACGCGATCGGTCTCGGCGTCCAGCAGGTCGTCGCGCTCGCCGGCGGACGTGAGGCCCGCGGCCTTGCTGACGACCTTGCTCGTCACGACCACGACGTCACCGGCGAGGAGCGGCTCGGCCAAATGGTCGACGACGATGCGGGCCAGGTCGTCGCCCGGACGGATCTCGCCGATGCCCTCGACGGCCCAGGCCGTCAGCGACGCGCTCACGCGGCCGACGATCCGGCGACCGCGCCCGCCAGGTCCAGCGTGTCGCGCGCCAGCTGGGCCGTCGTCGCGTCGTCGCTCATGTACAGCGGCACGGCGCGTCCGACCAGGCCGGCGGCCTCGACGGCGGCCAGCTGCGCGGCGTCCGACGTGTCGACCAGCCAGCCGTCGAGCACTCCGCCGTCGCTGCGCGCGCCCAGGTGCCGCGCCACCCCGGACGCGCTGAGCTCGATGGCGAGCCCCGTCAGCAGCTGGTCGGCCATGCCACGCACGGCGCCGCCGCCGATGATCGGCGAGACCCCGACGACGGGCGCCGCGGTCGACCGGACCGCGTCGGCGATCTGGCCGACCGAGAGGATCGCGCCGGTGGAGACGATGGGGTTGGACGGCGGGAGCACCACGACCTCGGCGTCCAGGATCGCGTCGACGACCCCGGGCCCGGCCGTGGCGGTCTCGGCGCCCCGGATGACGACGTCGCGCACCGGCACCTCCGCACGCAGGCGGATCCAGTACTCCTGGAAGTGGATGACGTCACGGCCGTCCGGGCCGGTGCCGTCGATCGCGATGTGCGTCTCGACCTCGTCCTCGGTCATCGGCAGCAGCCGGACACCCGGCTGCCACCGCTCGCACAGCCGCCGCGTGACCGCGGCCAGACCCTCGCCGGCCCGCAGCATCTCCGAGCGCACGAGGTGGGTCGCGAGATCGCGGTCACCGAGGCCGAACCACGTCCGGTCGGCGCCGTAGGCGATCAGCTCGTCCTTCGCGTTCCACGTCTCGTCGGTGCGCCCCCACTTGCGCTCGGGGTCGATGCCGCCGCCGAGCGTGTACATGACGGTGTCCAGATCGGGGCACACCCGCAGGCCGAACAGCCACAGGTCGTCGGCCGTGTTGCCGATGACCGTGATCTCGTCATCGCGGCGGGTCGCCGCCAGCAGGCCCGAGATGAATCGCGCCCCGCCCACTCCCCCGGACAGCACGGTGATCTTCATGACGTCATTCTGCCCGAGCCGGCCCGGGCCTCCTACAGCGCGGACTCGATCGCCCGCCAGAACGTGGGATACGCGTAGATCGTGTTCTTCAGGGTCGAGATCGCAATCTCGGCGCGCACCGCGAACGCGAGGGCCGAGAGCGTCTCGCCGCCGTACGGGCCGGCGCTGTTGGCGCCGACGATGACGTCGCGGTCCTCGTCGATGACGAGCTTGAGCAGTCCCTCGTTGCCGGGACCGTGCACGAAGCCGCGGCTGCTCGCGGCGAGATCGGTCGATCCGATGCGCACGCGCAGGCCCTGCTCCCGGGCCTGGTGCTCGGTCAGCCCGACGCCGCCGATCTCGGGATCGGTGAACGTGACGCGCGGCAGGCTCGTGTCGTACTCGCCGAGCTCCTCGCCCAGGATCGATCGGGCGACGCGTTCGGACTGGTACATCGAGACGTGGGTGAACGCGCCGCGGCCGACGATGTCGCCGATCGCCCAGAGCCAGTCCGTGTCGGGCCCGTCAGTGACCCGCATCGCGTCATCGACGGTCAGGTGCCGGTCCGCCTCGACGCCGACCGTGTCGAGGCCGATGTCGTCGATCCGCGACCGCCGCCCCGCCGCGACGAGCAGCCGCTCCGCCTCGTACGTGACGTCTCCCGAGGTCACGTGAAACACCTCGCCGTCGTGGGCCACGGCGTCGATCGAGATACCGGCGTGGACGCCGATGCCCTCGGCCTCGAAGACCTTCCCGAGCAGCTCGGAAGACTCCGGCTCCTCGACCGCAAGGATGCGCGGGCCGACCTCCAGCACCGTGACCTCGGTGCCGAAGCGGGAGAACGCCTGCGCCAGCTCGAGGCCGATCGCCCCGCCGCCGATCACGATCATCGACGCGGGCGCCGTCTCCGTCTCGAGGATCCCGCGGTTGGTCCAGAACGGGGTGTCGGCGAGGCCCGGGATCGGCGGGACGGCCGCCGTGGTGCCGGTGTTGAGCACGACACCCTTTGCCGCGACATACGTCTCGTCGCCGACGACGACCCGCCTGTCCCCGTCGAGGCGGCCGTGTCCGCGCACCAGCCGGGCGCCCGCATCGGTGATGCGCTTCGCGGCGACCGTGTCGTCCCAGTCGTCGGTCGCCTCGTCGCGGATGCGCTTCGCGACGAGCCCGAAGTCCGGGGACGCCGTCGCGGTCCCGGCCAGCCCGTCGACGCGACGGGTCTCGGCGAGGGCGTTCGCCGCTCGGACCAGCATCTTGGAGGGGATGCAGCCCCAGTACGGGCACTCCCCGCCGACGAGCTCGGCCTCGACCGCGACAACGTCCAGCCCCGCCGCGGCCAGGCGGGCGACGAGCGCCTCGCCCCCGGGTCCGAGACCGACGACCACGACGTCACACGAGAATTCGCTCATGGGTCCATCCTCTGGCACGGCGCGGGCCACCGCCATGCGGGAACTTGTCAGCGCCCGTACATCATCCGCAGCGGGTCGACGAGGCCGTACCCGGCCTGCGCGTCACGGCCCGCCACGCCGACATCGTCGGCCTTCGCGACCATGATCGAGCGGATCTTCGCGCCACCCAGCCGGTGCCGGGTGCGGGAGATCAGCACCGCGGCGGACGCGGCGGCGTACGGCGCGGCCATCGACGTGCCGCTGAGCCGGCAGTAGCCGACGCCGGTGCCGCAACCCACGCGGTAGTACGGGTCGTCGACCGTCGTCGACACGATGCTGGTGCCCGGTGCGACGAGGTCGACGTACGACCCGCAGTTGGAGTACGAGGAGACGTTGTCGTAGCGATCGGTCGCCCCCACGGCGATGACGCCGGGGTATGCGGCCGGGTACGCCGGCGAGTACGAGCCCTTGACGTTGCAGCCGCTGTTGCCGGCCGCGGCCACGACGACGACGCCCTTCCTGACCGCGTACGCGACAGCCGCCTCGACGTGCGCGTCGCCGACGGCGCCGGCCAGCGAGAGGTTGATGACGTCGGCACCCTTGCGGACGGCGTACGTGATGCCGCGGGCGACCGTGTAGGTGTCACCCACGCCGCTGGTCCGGAGCACCCGCACCGGCAGGATCTTGGCCTGGCTCGCCAGGCCCGCGACGCCGCGCCGGTTGTTGCCGCGGGCCGCGATGATGCCGGCGACGTGGGTGCCGTGCCCGTTCGGGTCGTTGGCCCGGCTGTCCGAGGAGATGAAGTCCCAGCCACGCAGCACCCGGTTCGGCAGATCGGGGTGGCCGGCGCTGACGCCGGTGTCGAGCACCGCGACGACGACCCCCCTGCCGGTCGACTTGCGCCACACGGTCTCCGCGCGGAGCCGGTTGAGCGCCCACTGCTGGTTGCGGTACGTGTCGTTGGCGCGCCGTGGGGTCGACGCGGCGATCGAGACGGGATGCGCGATGTCGACACTCGTGCCGGGCTCGGCGAGCGCGTCCTCGATCAGATCGGTCGCCTCGGCCCGCGAGTCGGCGACCATCGTCGCGAAGCGCGGGCCGTCCGCGGTCTGGGTCGTGGTGACGACGCGCACCGGCTCACCCGCCGTCGCGGTGGACAGGATCTCGGCCGCCTCCTGGGCGGCCGGGTCCTCGGCCGCCGGGGCTGCCGCGGCTGGAGGGACGAGGCTCAGCGACAGCGCCAGGACGGTGCCGAGGGCAAGGACGATGCGTCGGTCGATCACCCGACGAACGATACGGGCAGGGCGCCAGGACGACACCTTCAGCGAAGGGTGACGTCGTCCGATGGTGTCGGCCCGCGCCACTTCACGACGCTGTAGACCAACAGTCCCAGCGCCGCCAACGCGGACGCCCACAGGCCGAGCGCGGTGAGCCAGCCGGCCGCCGGGAGCTCCGGTCCGAAGCCCACCCCCAGCACCTCGAACTCGGGGATCCCCGGCTCGGCCCACCAGACGGCACCCAGCACGAGGAGCCACACGACGCCTAGCGCGCTGAGCAGGATCCGCGGCCACGTCGCGACGCCGAACTTCGCCGCCTCGATGGCCCGGCGCTCCAGCGGGTCGAGGATCCTCTGCGCCCACACGTAGTGCCGCGACAGCAGGGCCACCCCGGCCACGAGGACGAGCGTCCCGGGCCCCGGGGCAGGCATCATGATGATGCCGACGGGAATCAGGACCCAACCCAGCAGCTCTGACCCCGTGCGCCGGAACCAGCCCGTGATCCTGGCGCCGACGCTCATGGACACAGTCTGCCGCATCACCTGTTTTCGGATGGCGCAACCCTCGGGCGACCGGTTGACTTGCTGGGTGAACATCGCATCGAAGCTCCTCTCCCTCGCCGAGGAGACGCTGGGCCTGAAGCTTCCCATCCGCCTGCGCGCCTGGGACGGCAGCGAGGCCGGCGTGCCCGGCGCGCCGATCGTCGTGATCCGCAGCAGGCGCGCCCTGCAGCAGGTCATCTGGAAGCCCGGCGAGCTCGGCGTGGCGCGCGCCTACGTGCAGGGCGACCTCGACGTCGAGGGCGACCTCGGCGAGGGCCTGCGGGCCATGTGGGACGCCGTGCGCGACGCCCGCCTGGCCGACGGCACCGCCGGACGTCCGAGGATCGGGCCCCGCCAGGCGGTC
>JAOPXY010000036.1 GCA_025964895.1 Aeromicrobium sp. | reverse complement strand
CAGTTGAAGACGTAGATGAAGCGCTTGGACGTCATCAGGTGCAGGTCGCGCAGCAGCTCGAGGTCGAGGCCTGCCTTGAGCACACCGACGCCGGTCTCGAGCGACTCCTTGGCTTTCGTGGCCTCCTCGAACACGGGGACGAGCGACTTGTCCTTGCGCGACTCCTTGTCGAGACGCGGCAGCGCGTTCTCGAGGGTCTGCAGGTCGGCGAGCGCCAGCTCGATCGAGATCGTCTCGATGTCGTTCGCCGGGTTCACGTCGCCGTCGACGTGGGTCACGTCCTCGTCGCGGAACACCCGGGTGACCTGGCAGATCGCGTCGGACTCGCGGATGTGGGACAGGAACTTGTTGCCCATCCCCTCGCCCTCCGACGCGCCGCGGACGATGCCGGCGATGTCGACGAACTGGACCGTCGCGGGCAGGATCTTCTCCGAGCCGAAGATCTCGGCGAGCTTGCCGAGGCGATGGTCGGGAACCCCGACGACACCCACGTTCGGCTCGATCGTCGCGAACGGATAGTTCGCCGCGAGCACGTTGTTCTTGGTCAGTGCGTTGAAGAGGGTCGACTTGCCCGCGTTGGGGAGTCCGACGATGCCGATGCTGAGAGCCACGAGGGACGATCCTACGTGGTCACGACCGGTCGACGCGAAACGCCCGCAGCTCCCGGTCGTACCAGTCGGTGCGCAGTCCGAGGTCCGCCATCCCCAGTCGTGCGCAGACCGCCTGCGATCGGACGTTCTGCGGGTCGGTGACGGCGTAGATCTCGGAGATGCCCGCGGCAAAGGCCCGCTCCACGAGAGCCCTGGCGGCCTCGGTGGCGTAGCCGTGCCCCCAGGCGTCCGGGTGCTGGTGCCAGCCGACCTCGTGGTCGTCGCGGTCGAACCCCCAGCTGGCCGGGATGGGCACGAGCAGGGCCATGCCCGCGACGTCCTCGCCGTGGGGCACGACGGCGAAGATCCCCGCTGCCGGATGGTCGCCGGCGCGGGTGGGCATCCGCTCGATGCGGGCGCGTGCCTCCGAGACATCCGTCATCGGCGTTCTCGTGCCGCTCCAGCGGGCGACCTCGGGCAGCGAGAAGATGCCGAACAGTGCGTCGGCGTCGTCGGGCGTGAACGGACGCAGGGTCAGTCGCTCCGTCTCGATGATCTGCACGGCTCGTTCCTATCAGGTGCAAGACTCGGGACATGACTGTCATCAAGATCAACGCCATCACCGTCCCCGCCGACTCCGGCGACGAGCTCGCGCAGCGCTTCGCCGCGCGCGCCGGTGCCGTCGACGGCGCCGCCGGCTTCGAGGGCTTCGAGCTGCTCAAGCCGACCGACGAGCGGACGCAGTGGCTCGTGCTCACCCGTTGGGCCAGCGAGGACGACTTCCAGGCCTGGGTCAGCTCGGCATCGTTCACCGAGGGCCACCGCTCGGCCGTCGAGCGCGCGGGCGGCGACGCCCCCAAGCCCGTCTCGACCCACAGCGAGATCTGGAACTACGAGATCGCCGGCGGCTCGAAGGGCTGACCAGCCGCCTCGGCCGACGACGAACAGGACGACAACTCCGAGGGGTGATCGTGCGCTCAGCCGCGCCCTGGACGGCTCGAGTGCGGACGCCATGGACGTCTCAAGTCCCGCATCTCGCACCCGCTTGCTCGACAAAGTGGCTGTGACCACGAGTGCTGGATTGTTACCTACACAACCATCCAGCCGGTATTTTGCGCGTTTGATGGTGGATTTGAGAGAACCTCTAGCAATTCCTGTCCTCAGTCTGCTGCAATCGGAATGATTGGTGTTCGCGACAGGTAGTAACACGGGCGCCGATCGGAATGTCCGATCCAGTGATCGCGGGAGCCTCCCGCGGCCCGAGCACCTGAGGAGCACTCATGAAAAAATTGACCATCAAGCTCGCAGCATCAATCGTCTGCGCGTCCACCATTCCCGTAGTCGGCCTGGCGTCCGCCGCTGAAGCGGTGACCTGCGTCTACGGGACGCACTACACCAGCACCGAGTCCACGGCGTCGACCCAGTTCAGCGCCACCTCGGACTGCGACGGGGTCTACGCCGGAACGGCCTACTCGGCGGCTGATCGGGTCCGCGGCCGTTTCCACAAGGACGGCGGCTGGCAGATCAGCTCCTACGGCTTCGTGTGGATCTACACCGGCGACGACGGCTACGACAAGATTATCGGCAACACGACGACTGGTCGCCTGCTCAAGGGACAGGGCGACAACGTCTCGCAGAACGTCGGATACCTCTATTGATCTGGGGGACGTCAGCCGGGCCGCCGTCTGCCCGGCAGCCCAGTTCCGGAACTGTCGGAGGTGTGAATCCATGAGAGTGCGTCTTTGGCGTTTGCTGGTCGTCGTCCTTGTCGTCGGCGCGCTCGCCGGCTGCAACGAATCACCACCCGCCACCAAGGCTGTGAGCAAGTCTGACCCGCAGGTCATGCAGGACGTGATCGAAGCGACCTTCATGGTTCCCGGGATCGGAGTTCTACGCGCCATGCGCGTTCGTGAGTTCGGACGACAGAAGGCCATCGCGGAGTGCGGTGGCGAGCCGGTGTCGATCGACGGCACGAGCGGCCGGTTCGACCAGTCTCGTTTCGCCGATCTTGAACTGATCCGGCAGAAGGGCTTCTCCGAGCAGAAGGAGGTCGAGCGAGAGGATCGGCAGCTCGAGGCGATGGACCCCGGCTGTGACGATCTCGCTCCCAACTTCCCTTCCTTCGCGGAGTGGATCATTCTGCAGGGCTCCTGGATGGACGTCGTGAGGACCGTCGAGCAGGATCCGGGGCTGCTGGCACTCAAGGCACCGATGGCGAAGTGCTTGACGAAGCGGACCGGACTGGACGTCGACGCCAGCAACCCGACCCGGTTCCTCAGCGCGGTCAACATCGCCAATGTGAAGGGGGCGACGGAGAACGAGATGATGGATCTTGCTGCGGCGTACGCCGATTGCGGTGCTCCGTACTTCGCCAAGCTGCACGATCTTCTCCTGGACGAGCGACCCGCGATGATCGAGCGTCACCGGGAAGTGATCGACCGGTACACGGCCGAGATCGTCGATGCCGGTTATGTTCCGTAGCTGGCGATGGCGGCTGTTGTCGTCAGACCGGGGCGGCCGCTTCGCCGCCGGTGTCGTCGGCGCGGTCCTGGCATCAGTGGTCTGGCTGGTGGTCGTGGTGCTGACGTCCACCACGCCGGGTGAGGCACGTGATCGGCGCGCGGCACCACAGCTGCCGCCGCCGACCGCGGCGTTGACGACGACGATGCTGCGCCAGGTCACGTGGTACGGGTGCGCTCGGGACCGTGTCACGATCCAGGTCGAGGCTCCTGTGCCGCCCGCAGGCCGCCGGTCCGTCGTCACGACCCTGGCACGTGCCGGAACCGCGGCGAGAACGGGGACGAAGCTGGCGACCATCGCCGGCGAGCCTCTGATCGCGGTGGTGACCCACGGGGCCTTCTATCGCGATCTCACCGTGGGGGATCACGGCTCCGATGTTCGAAGCCTCGAGCGAGCGATCGAGAAGGCCGGCCTCATCCCCCGCGCCGACGACGTGCTGGACGCAGGCTCGGTCCGAGGCTGGCGCGCTCGGTTCGACCCGGACAGCCCCGCAGATCGCATCCGCCTGTCCACGGTGGTGGCGGTACCTCCCGGCTCATCGGTGAACAGCGCGACGACTCCGGTGGGGCAGACGATCGAGCCCGGATCGGTCCTGCTCGACGTCCAGTCATCCTCGACGACGTTCACCTGTGACGTTCCGGATCCGGCAGGCGCGATCACCCCGACGAATGTCGCCTTCGAGGTCGACGGGTCTGCTGTCGAGGTGGACACCCTCGTCGCGCGCAAGCGAGACGCGGAAGGCCCGGGACATGTCGACGTCGAACCTGGAAGCGTGGTGGACGCAGACCAGGGACGGTTGGGAATCGAGTCGTCGCGCAGCGACGGTCCCGTGCTGGCTGCCCCTCTGAGCGCGGTCACGACAGATGCCGAAGGCAACCAGGCGGTCGTGGTCGTGGGCGACGACGGACGTCGCGAGGTCCGCGTCTCGCTGGGGTCGACGGCGCAGGGACTCGTCGAGGTCCGCGGGGCTGGGCTGACCGATGGCGTCCAGGTCGTGCTGTTCGACGCGAGGGCGCCGGGCGAGCAAGAGGTTCCGGGCGGGACGCGCGCGCCACGGTCTGCGCCGTCCCCATGACCGGCGGGACCGCACTGATCCAGCTGCGCGGAGTGGGTCTGGAGGTCTTGGCGCCCGCACCCACGCGCATCCTGCACCCGCTCGACCTGGACGTCGCCGCGGGCACGTCCGTCACCATCACCGGTCCGTCGGGGGCGGGCAAGACGACGCTGGCGTCCATCATCGGAGCGCTGCAGCCGCCGTCAGAAGGCACCTACCAGTTCGCGGGGTCCGAGATGATGGGTCGCTCGAAACGCGACCTCGCCGCGTTCCGGTCGCAGCACCTGGGGTTCGTCTTCCAGCACTCGCATCTCATCGAGGAGCGCTCGTCCATCGCCAACGTCGCTCTCGGCATCACTGATCCGACGATGTCCCGGATGGATCGCGACCAGCGGTGTCAGCACGTCCTGGACCTCGTGGGGTTGGCGAGCCTGGCCAACAGGCGCGCTGCGGATCTGTCCGGAGGAGAGCGCCATCGCGTCGCGATCGCCCGTGCGCTGGCCAAGTCGCCGAGCGTGCTCATCGCCGACGAGCCCACCGCGGCCCTTGACCAACCCACCGGACAGGCGATCCTGGATCTTCTCGCCCAGGTGACGGCCCGTGGCGCCACCCTCATCGTCGTCACGCATGACGTGCGGGCCGCCGAGATGGCCGATCAGGTCGTGTCGATCGTCGACGGGCGACGGGCGTGATGATGTGGCGGTGGTCCTTCTGGGTGCTGGCCGCCGATGCAGCGGCTTCGCTCCTGCGCCGGCCGTGGCACGCGGTCGGGATGATGTCGGGGATCATGCTCGGGGTGGCCAGCGCCAGCGCGGCAATAGTCATCGCCGACACCCAGCAGGGTCAGATCGATCTGCGCTTCGACCTGCAGCGATCCGACCACGTCGTCGTCCAGGCCGAGAACGTGCCGCGCGATGGATTCTCCGCAGACCAGCTACGACTCGTCGCGGGTCTCGAGCCGGTCTCCAGCGTGGGCGAGTTCTCGAACTGGTCCGACGGTGAACCCGTCACCAGATCTATCGCATCCACCATCGCGACGGTTCCCGTCATCGTCGCTGACCGGGGAGGTCTCGAAGCCAGCGGAACCGAGGTGATCCATGGGGCCTCAGCGGATGCGCTGGGCGACCCCGGACGAACTGCGATCGCCTGGGTGGGGAGGGAGCTGGCCGATGACCTCGGGGTGGCTCCCGCCGACGGTCAGGCGCTCACCGACTCCCAGATCGTCGTGCGGGGTCATGCGTACAGCGTTGCGGGGATCGTGGCCAACGACGGGGGGTTTGGCTACGTGGAGAACTCGGTGATCCTGTCGCGTCCTGTCGCCGTGTCGACCGTCGGCGGCACGGGGCAGAATGTGCGGGTCGTCGCTCATGTGCGCCCGGGTTCTGCCGCGGCGGTCGCCGGGTACGCGGTTCGCACGCTCGACCCCAGCGGTGATCTCACGCTGATGGACAAGACGCCGGCCGATGGTGAGAAGCTCCTCAAAGATGTGGGTGGCGATCTGCGCCGGGTCGGGGCCGCGTTGGGCGGCTTCGTCGGACTCGTGGGCATGATCGCGATCGCCAACACCTTGATGATGTCGGTTCACCACCGTCTCAGAGAGCTGGGCCTGCGCTCCGCGATGGGATGGAGCCGGCGGCGGATCGGGCTGCTGGTGCTGACCGAGTCGGGCATCGCCGGGTTGGTGGCCGGGGTTCTGGGGACCGCCGTGGGGCTGGCCTGTGCTGCTGCATGGTGCTGGCTGCACGGATGGACGTTGATCATGCCTGCCGTCCTGCCGTGCGTGGTCATCGGCGGTGGGGTTGCCGCAAGTCTGGTCGGCGGTCTTCTCCCGGCATGGCGAGCAGCATCGATCTCGCCCCTGACCGCGATGCGCTCGTGAGGACGTCGGCGGAAGTGTCCGTGGTTGCAGACATGCTGGAGCCATGGAAGCCTTCCCCCTCCTCCTCACCGCCCTCCTGGCGCTCGTCGCCGGGCTGTCCCTGGGCGTGCTGATCGGTGCCCGGCGGGCGCCGACGGCATCGGCCCACGACCTGAGCCTGTCCACCGCGGCGACGGCGCAGGCCGTCGAGCCCGTCCGCGAGAGCCTCGATCGCTTCGGCGAACGGCTGCGGACGCTCGAGGCGAGCCGCATCGAGTGGCACGCCCAGCTGCGGGAGCAGGTCGACGCTGTCCGGCTCACCAGCGACTCGCTGCGCAAGGAGACCGCATCGCTCGCCACGGCGCTGCGGCGGCCGCAGGTCCGCGGGCGGTGGGGCGAGATGCATCTCAATCGGACCGCCGAGCTGGCCGGCATGCTCGACCGCTGCGACTTCGACCTGCAGGTCAGCGTCACCGACGGCGAGTCGGTGCTGCGCCCCGACATGGTCGTGCGGCTGGCCGGCGGCAAGCGCGTCGTCGTCGACTCCAAGGTGCCGCTCGACGCGTACCTCGACGCGGCGCAGGCCGAGACCGAGGCCGAGGGCGCCGAGCACCTGCGCCGGCACGTCCGCCAGGTTCGCACGCACGTCGACCAGCTCGCGGCCAAGTCGTACTGGACGCAGTTCGACCAGGCACCCGAGTTCGTCGTGCTGTTCGTGCCCGGCGAGTCGATCCTGTCCGCGGCGCTCGAGGCCGAGCCGGCGCTGCTGGAGTACGCCTCCGCGAAGAAGGTCGTGCTCGCCACCCCCACCACCCTGATCGCACTGCTGCGCACCGTCGCCTACGCGTGGACGCAGGAGCAGCTGGCCGCTAACGCCCGCGAGATCCAGACCGTGGCCCGCGAGATGTACGACCGCATCGGCACCGTCGCGGGGCACGTCGACAAGCTGGGCCGCTCGCTGGAGGGCACCGTGCGCTCCTACAACGACGCGGTCAGCTCGATCGAGTCGCGCTTCCTGGTCACGGCCCGGCGTTTCAACGCAATGCACGTGTCCGAGACGCCGATCGAGTCCCCCAGACTCGTCGAGTCGACACCCCGTTCATTGACCGCTCCCGAGCTCGTCGATGAACTACCGTCGGTGTCATGACGCAGGCCGCGCACGGCACATCGGCTCGCGTGGCGACGCGGCGCGATCCGTCCGCCCGCCAGGCGATCGTCGTCGCGTGCGTCGCCATGACCGTGATCATGCTGCTCGACCTCATGGACGGCCGCCTCGGACTGCTCTACTCCGTCGGCTTCGTGCTGATCGTCATCACCGTGCCGCTCAGCGTCGACGTCCGCGCGCTGTTTTCCGCGGGCGTGTTCCCGCCGGCGCTGCTGATCGTCAGCCTGCTGGCGGTGTGTCTGTTCGACGCGTCGTCGATCCAGGTCGAGGGCATGGCAAAGGACGCCGGCACGATTGCGCGCCTCATCGCCGCGACGATCGACCACGGGCTCACGCTCCTGATCGGGCACGGCATCGCGCTGGGCATCATCGCCCTGCGCATCATCGGCGCCCCCGCGCGCTGACCCCACCCCAGCGTTCACCCGGCCCCGGGTGGGGTCGTCAGCCGGTGGCCTCGTCGACGAAGCACCAGCGCCAGGCCTCGCCCGGCTCGAAGCTGCGGATGACGGGATGGGCCGTCTCGTGGAAGTGCGCCGTGCCGTGCTTCTGGGTCGACGAGTCGCAGCAGCCCACGTGGCCGCACTCCATGCACAGGCGCAGGTGCACCCACTCGGTGCCGTCGCGCAGGCACTCCTCGCAGCCCGTCGGCGTCGTCGGGCTCGGCGCGTGGCACGCCACGGCGAGGTGATCGCACGCGCCGTCCGGGTCGAAGGCCGGCCGCAGGTCCTCCTCGCGGTCGGCCGTCGTCTCGTCCTCGTAGAGACGGTCCAGGATCGACTCCTCGACGTCGAGGGCGTTCATGACGCGGGCCAGCACCGACTGGTCGACCGAACCCAGCGCCCGGATGCGCAGGAGCTCGGCGCGCTCGCGCGACAGCATCTCGGCCCGCAGCCGTGAGTACTGGGCGCTCGGGGTGCCCGTGCCGCCGAGCCGCTCCCACACCGCGTTCGTGCGGTCGGTCGCCCGCTCGCGCAGCCGGTGCATCACGGCGTCCGAGACGGTGCCGACGACCTCCTTGTCGAGGTACGCCATGCCGGCGTCCGTCACGGCCTGGTAGACCGTGGCCTCCTGCAGGTGGTCCTCGTGCCGGTCCGGCCCGGGCACGCCGAGCCGCCGCACCAGCGCCGGGATCGACAGGCCCTGGATCATCAGCGTGCCGACTGTGACGACGAAGGCGATCAGCACCAGCACCTCGCGCTCCGGGGTGTCCGCCGGCAGCAGGAACACCGCCGCCAGCGTCAGCACGCCGCGCATGCCCGTCCACGCGACCATGAAGATCGTGCGGGGTTCGGGGGCGGGCTCGGACGCCGCGATCCGCGGCACCAGCCGCGGCAGGTACGTCGCAGGGAACACCCAGGCGATGCGCAGCACGATGACGGAGGCCAGCACCGCGGCGCACGCGGCCGTGATGCGCGCCGCCGACAAGTTGCTCTGGTCGAGGTCGTTGACGATGTCGCGGATCTGCAGGCCGATCAGCAAGAAGACCGCGTTCTCCAGGACGTACGAGATCGTCGCCCAGTTGGTGCGCTCGAACAGCCGCGAGGCGCCGGACTGGATGACCGGCGACTTGTGCCCCAGGATGATGCCGGCCACGACGACCGCAAGGACGCCCGACGGCTGGGCGTCGATGCCGTGGAAGCCGTCGACGTGCAGCTCCTCGGCCGGGAGGTACGCGAGCCATGGCGTCAGCAGCGAGACCGCGACATCGGTCAACTCGTCCTCGATGAGCCGCCGGATCCGGCCGACCACGAACGCGATCACCAGGCCGACCGCGACGCCGCCGACGGCCGAGATCAGGAAGCCGGCGCCGACCTGCCAGACCCCGATGGTGCCGGACATCGCCACGATCGACGCCCGCAGCGTCACGATCGCGGTGGCGTCGTTGACCAGGCTCTCGCCCTCCAGGATCGTCACGACGCGGCGCGGCAGGCCGACCCGCCGGGCGATCGCGGTCGCCGCGACCGCATCCGGCGGCGCCACCACGGCACCCAGCGCCAGCGCGACGGCGAACGGGACGTCGAGGATCCACCACACCAGCACGCCGATGCCCGCAGCCGTGAACAGCACCAGGCCCACGCTCAACAGCATGATCGGGCGCTTGTTCGCGCGGAAGTCGATGAGGGACGTCCTGATCGCCGCGGCATAGAGCAACGGGGGCAGCAGGCCGATCAGCACGATGTCGGGGGTCAGCTCGAAGTCCGGGACGAACGGCGCGTAGGAGCCCGCGATGCCCACGACGATCAGCACCAGCGGGGCCGACATCGAGAACCTCGTGGCAAGGGCGCTGACCGCCACGACGATGGCCAGCAGGGTGACGAGCGTCAGGGCGATGTCCACACCCCCATTGTCCCAGCCCGCGGGTCCCAGCCGCGAGGGGTCGCGCTCGCACGAGGACGGTCGTACCGTGAGCAGACGTCTTCACACGACTTCGGGGGAAGCATCGCCATGACCCAGACACACATCCGTCCACGCCATCTCGTCGCCAGCGCGGCGGCGGTCGCCGTCACCGCGGCACTGCTGACCGTGAGCCCGCCCGGCGCGGAGGCCGCGGCGGCCAAGAGCAGCAAGAGCACCGCCCGCGGCACCGGCGGCGCGGTGTCGTCGGTCGACGCCAACGCCAGCCGCATCGGCCGGGACGTCCTCAAGCACGGCGGCAACGCGGCCGACGCGGCCGTCGCGATGGCGTCCGCGCTGGGCGTCGCCGAGCCGTACAGCGCGGGCATCGGAGGCGGCGGCTACTTCGTGTACTACGACGCCGCGCGCAAGAAGGTCAGCACGATCGACGGCCGCGAGACCGCTCCGGCCGGCATCACCCGCAACGCCTTCATCGACCCCGCCACGGGCAAGCCGTACCCGTTCACGCCGCAGCTCGTGTCGTCCGGCGTCGCGGTCGGCGTGCCCGGCACCGTCGCGACGTGGGACGGCGCGCTCAAGCGCTTCGGCACCACGACGCTCAAGCAGGCCCTGGCGCCGTCGATCGCGCTGGCCCGCAAGGGCTTCGTCGTCGACGCGACGTTCCGCAACCAGACGCTCGACAACGCCGATCGCTTCGCGGCGTTCCCGGACACCGCCGCGCTGTTCCTGCCCGGTGGCGACGCTCCGAAGGTCGGCACCCGATTCCGCAACCCCGACCTGGCGCGCACGCTGACGTCGATCGCGAAGCGCGGACCGAACGCGTTCTACCGGGGCGTCGTCGCGCGGGACATCGCCAGGGTCGTGCGGTCGCCGCGCAAGGATCCGGCCTCGACCCTCCCGGCGCCCGCCGGCACCATGACGGCCAAGGACCTGGCCCGCTACCGCATCCGCACGCAGAGCCCCACGCGCGTCTCGTACCGCGGGCTCGACGTCTACGGCATGGCGCCGTCGTCGTCCGGCGGCATCGCGGTGGGCGAGGCGCTCAACATCCTGGAGACGTACCGCCTCGGCGGCGGCAAACGGCTCGGCCGGAGCCTGCACCTGTACCTCGAGGCGTCCGCGCGGGCATTCGCCGATCGCGCGAAGTACGTCGGCGACCCGAAGTACTTCAAGGTGCCGACGAAGACGCTGCTGAGCCAGAAGTTCGCGAACTCCCGTCGGTGCACGATCAACGCGACGAGGGCGTCGGCCCGTCCCGTCGCCGCCGGCTCCCTCAGCGGGCGTGGGTGCGGCTCGGTCGTGAAGACGCAGGAGAAGCCGGACACCGAGAACGTCTCGACGACGCACCTGTCCGTCGTCGACAAGTGGGGCAACGCCGCGTCGTACACCCTCACGATCGAGCAGACCGGCGGCTCCGGCATGACCGTCCCGCGCCGCGGCTTCCTGCTCAACAATGAGCTGACCGACTTCACCGCGGCGTACGACGCGAAGGACCCGAACCGGATCATCCCCGGCAAGCGCCCGCGCTCGTCGATGTCGCCGACCATCGTGCTGAAGAACGGCAAGGTCAAGTACGTCGTCGGCTCCCCCGGCGGCGCCACGATCATCACGACGGTGCTGCAGATCCTGGTCAACCGCATCGACCTCGGCATGACGCTGCCGCAGGCGGTCGCGGCGCCCCGCGCGTCGCAGCGCAACGCCGCCTCCACACCCACGGAGCCGGAGTTCATCAGCAGGTACTCCCGGCTCCTGGCGCCCTACGGCCAGCAGCTGACGCCGTCGGGCGACCAGTTCACGTCCGCCGCCGAGATCGGCGCCGCCGCCGCGATTGAGGTGGACGGCAGGGGTCGCATGACCGCCGTGGCCGAGCCCGTGCGACGCGGTGGAGGCACCGCCCGCGTCGTCAGGAGCAACTGACGGCGCCGCTGCGGTTTACCCGGTTAACCTGGTAAAGCCCGACTCCACCGGGTGAATTAGCCCGGGGAGGTCGAGGTTTACCAGGTTAACCGGGTAAACCCCGGACCCTACTTGTAGGGGACGCCGGCGGCTTTCATGTCCCTGCGGAGCTCGGGGGGCAGGGAGAAGATGAGCGTCTCGTCGGCGGTGCGGACGGCGTCGGCGTCCGGGTGGCCGTGCTCGCTGAGGTAGCCGAGCACGTCCTGAACGAGGTTGTCGGGCACGGACGCGCCCGAGGTGACGCCGACCTTCTCGACGCCCACGAGCCACGACTCGTCGAACTCGGAGATGTCGTCGATGCGGTACGACGCCTTCGCGCCGGCCTCGAGGGCCACCTCGACGAGGCGCACGGAGTTGGACGAGTTCGACGACCCGACCACGATCACGAGGTCGGCGTCCTTCGAGATCTCCTTGACCGCGACCTGGCGGTTCTGCGTCGCGTAGCAGATGTCGTCAGACGGCGGATCCTCCAGCTGCGGGAACTTCTCACGCAGGCGGCGGACCGTCTCCATCGTCTCGTCGACGCTCAGCGTCGTCTGCGACAGCCATGACAGCCGCGTGCCCTCGGGGAACTCGAGGTCGTCGACGTCGTCGGGGGTCTGCACCAGCGTGATCGCCTCGGGGGCCTCGCCGGCCGTGCCCTCGACCTCCTCGTGCCCCTCGTGCCCGATCAGCAGGATGCGGTAGCCGTCGCTCGCGAAGCGCTTGGCCTCGTGGTGCACCTTCGTCACGAGCGGGCACGTCGCGTCGATCGTCTTGAGCTGCCGGTCGGCGGCCTCGGCGTGCACCATCGGCGACACGCCGTGGGCCGAGAACACGACCGTCGCGCCCTCGGGCACCTCGTCGAGCTCCTCGACGAAGATCGCTCCGCGGGCCGCGAGATTGTTGACGACGTGCTTGTTGTGGACGATCTGCTTGCGCACGTAGACCGGCGCGCCGTACAGGTCCAGCGCCTTCTCCACCGTAATGACCGCCCGGTCGACGCCGGCGCAGTAGCCGCGCGGGTCGGCGAGAAGGACGCTTCCACCGACCGGGGGCATGCCGAGAGAGACCTGTGAGGACATGCCCCCATGGTAGGCGATGGCCCCATGGACACCCTGTCCCCCGGCGCCACGCGACGGACCTCACACCACCTCGGCGGGCAATCGCCGTAACAAGCCTGTAACGTCGATCGGCGTTGGCTCCCCCCGGGCCGCACTGCGTACGCGCCGAGGCCCGTCACGTCCGCAGCCATCAAGAACTCAGCGACGGGCATGGAAGACCCAGCACGGCGGCTCCTCACGGAGCCTCGGGGTTAATCGGTGTAACCGACAGGCATCCTTCGCGCCTGAACCCGACAGGTCATCTTTCACAGGCGTGCACGAAGGAATCCCACATATGCGCATGCATTCACGCGCCCTCGCGAGCCTGTTCCTGGGCTCCACCGTCGTCCTGACCGGCCTCTCCGCTCCTGCTCTCGCTGACAGCGCGCACAGCAGCAGCGTCAAGGTCAAGCGGGTCGACAAGTCCGACTCCATCCTCAGCCAGGCCAAGAAGCTCAAGGGCAAGCCGTACCGCTACGGCGGCGCGACGCCCAGCGGCTTCGACTGCTCCGGCTACGTCCAGTACGTCTACAAGAAGGCCGGCACGAAGATCGGCCGCACGTCCGGCGCCCAGCTCAAGGGCAAGAGCATCGCCAAGAGCAAGAAGAAGCCCGGCGACATCCTGATCTTCATGCGCGGCGGCACCGCCTACCACTCGGCGATCTACGCCGGTGACGGCAAGATGTGGGAGGCGCAGCGCACCGGCGTCCCGGTCGGCAAGCACGGCATCTGGTCCAGCGGCTACGTCGTCCGCCGTCCCGCCGGCAGCGACGTCGTCGCGACGACCAAGGCCAAGCAGGTCTCCACCACGCCGAAGTCGGCGGCCAAGGCGGGCACGTTCGCGCCCTAGGGTGAGGGCATGGCTCTGGAGACCAGTGCGGACACCCCCGCGCCGCTGCGACAGATCTCGCAGCTGCTCGACGGGTACATCGGACGGCTCGGAGCCGTGTGGGTCGAGGCGGAGGTCGCGCAGCTCACGCGACGGCAGGGAGTCTGCTTCCTAACGTTGCGCGACCTGCGGGCCAAGATCTCGATCGACGCCACGTGCCACGTCAGCGTGCTCGACGCCTCGCCGGCCCCCGTCACGGAGGGCTCGCGGGTCGTCGTGCACGCGAAACCCGCGTTCTACGCACCGCGCGGCAGCCTCACCCTCGACCTGCGGGAGATCCGTCCCCAGGGCGAGGGTGAGCTGCTCGCCCAGCTCGAGCGGCGCAAGCAGCTGCTCGCCGCCGAGGGCCTGTTCGACCCCCGGCGCAAGAAGGTCCTCCCGCTGCTCCCCCGCGGCGTCGGCCTCGTCACGGGCCGCGGCTCCGCCGCCGAGCGCGACGTTCTGGAGCACGCGCGACGCCGTTGGCCGGACGTCCGCTTCGTCGTCCGCCACGCCCTGATGCAGGGCAACGACTCCGCGCGTGACGTCATGAAGGCGCTCGGTGAGCTGTCGAAGGACCGCTCGATCGACGTCATCGTCATCGCCCGCGGCGGCGGCTCCGTCGAGGACCTCCTGCCGTTCTCCGACGAGGCGCTGATCCGCGCGGTGCACGCCTGCACCGTGCCGGTCGTCAGCGCGATCGGGCACGAGCCCGACACCCCGATCCTCGACCTCGTGGCCGATGTGCGGGCGTCGACGCCGACGGACGCCGCCAAGCGCATCGTCCCCGACGTCCGCGACGAGCTCGCCGGCGTCGCCCGGATGCGCGAGCGGGCCTCCGTCGCGGTCCGCACGCAGATCGCCCGCGAGGTCCGCGGGCTCGCCGACCTGCGGTCGCGGCCCGTCCTCGCGCAGCCCACGACGCTGGTCGACGCCGAGCAGGGCGTCGTGCACGACTGGCGCGACCGCGCCCGGCGATCGCTCGGCCACCGGCTCGAGCGCGCGTCCGACGAGGTCACGCACCACCTCGCGCGGGTGCGTGGCCTGTCGCCCCTCGCGACCCTGCAACGCGGCTACAGCGTGGCCCAGCTCGCCGACGGCGGCGTGGTCACGTCCGTCGAGCAGGTCGAGGCGGGCACCCCACTCACGATCCGGGTCGTCGACGGCACGATCGCCGTCACAGCCGAATCGACCACCACCATGACGACCCAGGACGGCGACGATGACTGACCCCACACCACAGGCTTCCCGGCAGGCTTCCGGACATCCCCCCGGGGACCCCGAGCTCCCCTACGAGCAGGCCCGCGACGAGCTCATCGCCGTCGTCGCACAGCTCGAGCAGGGCGGCACGAGCCTGGAGGAGTCGCTCGCGCTCTGGGAGCGCGGCGAGGAGCTCGCCGCGATCTGCCAGCGGTGGCTCGATGGCGCGCGGGCCCGGCTCGCGGCCGCGACGGGTCAGCCCGCGGCGGGCGAGGAGTAGTCGAGGGACTCGATGTAGTCCTCGACGACCGATCGCGGCGCGCTGCTGTTGACCAGGGTCGTGAGACCGTCGGCGTTGCGCACGTAGGTCACGCGGCCGTCGGGGCCTGTCCGAACGGTCCACGTGTCGCCGGCCACCTCAGCGGTGCCGCCGTCCTTGCTGTCCTCCGCGAAGCGGTCGACGGCCCGGTCGACGCTGACCGTCAGCTGCTCGAGCCCGACGTACTCGTCGTCGTCGGTCAGGACGCCGAGATGCCAGCCATTGGGCTGGAACCGTGCCGACGTCGCGCGCCAGCCGTCCGGCAGGTCGGCGGGTGCGGCCAGCGGGAAGGTGGCCGCGGGGCGCGCCTGGGCCACGACCGTCGCGTAGTCGATCGGCTTGACCGTCGTCTCCGGCGTCGAGGTGAACAGCTTCCCGAAGACGTACAGCGCCAAGATGATGGCCGTGATGACGACCATCGAGCGGACGATGTCGCCGATCGCCGGGTTGCCGCGGGACGAACGGGGCGAGCTCATCGGCGTCCTCTCTGCGCTGCGACGGCCGGCTGACGTCGCCCCCTCACATTACGGGGTGCCTGCGACGGGTCGACCCGGCACGGCGCCGCCCCGCTAAGATGTCCGCGTGGACAGCCTCAAGCCCGCCGCTCAGGCGCCCGATCGCAACCTTGCCCTCGACCTGGTCCGCGTGACCGAGGCAGGAGCCATGGCCGCGGGACGCTGGGTCGGCCGCGGCGACAAGAACGGTGCCGACGGCGTCGCGGTCAACGCGATGCGCTCGCTCATCAACACCGTCCAGATGCAGGGCGTCGTCGTGATCGGCGAGGGTGAGAAGGACGAGGCCCCGATGCTGTTCAACGGCGAGGAGGTCGGCGACGGCACCGGGCCGGCGTGCGACGTCGCGGTCGACCCCATCGACGGCACGACCCTGACCGCCAAGAGCCTGCCGAACGCGGTCTCCGTCATGGCCGTCGCACCGCGCGGCTCGATGTACGACCCGTCGGCCGTCTTCTACATGGAGAAGCTCATCGCGGGCCCCGAGGCCGCCGACGTCGTCGACATCCGCCTCCCCGTCGCCCAGAACATCGCGCTCGTGGCCAAGGCGAAGGGCATCTCGAACAGCGACGTCACGGTCTGCGTGCTCGACCGTCCCCGCCACCAGGGCCTCGTCGACGAGATCCGCGCCGCCGGCGCCCGCATCAAGTTCATCATCGACGGCGACGTGGCCGGCGGCATCACCGCCGCCCGTCCCGACACCGGCGTCGACCTGCTGGTCGGCATCGGTGGCACCCCCGAGGGCATCATCACCGCGTGCGCGATCAAGGCGATCGGCGGCGTGATCCAGGGCAAGCTGTGGCCCATCGACGACGACGAGCGCCAGCGCGCGATCGACGCCGGCCACGACCTCGACCGCGTCCTGTCGACCAACGACCTTGTGACCGCCGACGACTGCTTCTTCGTCGCGACCGGCATCACCGACGGCGAGCTCATGAACGGCGTCCGCTACGGCGCTGGCAAGGCGTACACCGAGTCGCTCGTGATGCGCTCGCGCAGCGGCACGATCCGCAAGATCACGAGCGAGCACCAGCTCGGCAAGCTGCAGGCCTACTCGTCGGTGGACTACGAGCACTGAGATGCCTCGCTCCGGAGAGCTCTTCGCATCGCTGCCGTCGGGCATCGACATCTGCTACGAGACCTTCGGAGACCCGGCCGATCCGGCCGTCCTGCTCATCATGGGACTCGGCGGCCCGATGGGCTGGTGGACGGCCGCCTTCTGCGAGCAGCTCGCCGACCGCGGCTTCTTCGTCATCCGCTACGACAACCGCGACACGGGCCGCTCGACCAAGCTGCGCGAGCACCCGGTCAGCCGCTCGCAGGTCGTCCGCGCATTCGTGGGGCTCCCCCGCCCCGTGCGCATCAAGGCCCCGTACAGCCTGAGCGACATGGCCGACGACGCGATCGGCGTGCTCGACCACCTGGGCATCGAGCGGGCCCACGTCGCCGGGGTGTCGATGGGCGGCATGATCGCGCAGACCCTCGCGATCGAGCACCCCGAGCGGGCGCTGTCGCTCACGTCGCTCATGTCGACGACGGGCCGGCGCACCGTCGGCTACCAGCACCCGCGCATCTTCCCCGTCCTCCTGTCGTCGAGCGGTCGCACCCGCGACTCGTACGTTGCGAGGTCGTTGAAGGGCTCCAGGCTCATCGAGTCGCCGGCATTCCCCTCGGACGAGACCGCGTCGCGCGACCGGGCCTACGAGACGTACGACCGCGGCTGGACGGCCAGCGGCGTGACCCGGCAGATGCTCGCGGTGCTGACGCAGCCCGATCGCACGAGGGCGCTCGCACGGCTCGACCTGCCGGCCGTCGTGATCCACGGCCTCAACGACCCGCTCGTGCACCGCTCGGGCGGACGAGCCACCGCCGCCGCGATCCGTGGCGCCGAGCACCTCGAGATCGCCGGCATGGCCCACGACCTGCCCGCCCAGCTCTACCCGACGTTCATCGACGCGATCGTCCGGACGGCTGCTCGCGCCCGCGACAGCGCCGAGCGATGAGCGATGAGCGATGGGAGATGAGCGATGAGACACAACCCCCGTCACGCGACCGACGACGAGCAGGTCGTCCGGCAGGTCATCGCCGAGAACCCGTGGGCGATGCTGGTCAGCCAGCACGACGGATCACTCGTCGCGTCGCACTACCCCGTGCTCCTCGACCAACAGGCCGACGGGCTCGCGCTGCTGACCCACGTCGGCCGGCCGGACGACCGCCTGCACGGCCTCGGCGAGAGCGAGGTGCTCGTGGTGTTCCAGGGAGCCCACGGCTATGTCTCGCCGAGCTGGTACGTGCCGGGCACCAGCCCCGCCCCGACGTGGAACTTCACCGCCGTGCACTGCTGGGGCACCCCGCAGGTGCTGGACGCCGACGAGAACCTCTTGGTGCTCGCTAGCCTCACCGAACACTTCGAGCAGCACGTCGACGAGCCGATGTGGCTTGACCAGGAGGCGGCACGACCCCTGGCTCGCGGAACGGTGGGCCTGCGGATCCCGGTCGACCGGTTCACCGCCAAGGTCAAGCTGAGCCAGGACAAGGATCCGGTGTCCGTGCAGAACGTCATCGACCGGCTGCGTGAGCCCGGCCCGTACCGGCAGGAGCAGGTCGCGGCCGACATGGAGCGTGTGCGGGCGGCCGGCATCGGTTACCCGCCCGCGAAGTGATTCGCGCCGCGTGCGTCTCTCGTCGTCTGGGTCAGTATGTCCGGACGAACACCTCTGGCGATGCGCTGTAGTCATCGTTGTCACCCTTGACCCGCCACAGCCCTCCCGCGATGGCGGAGGTAGGAACGACCGCGCAGTAGTTCCCTCGCACGGACGCGCCGGGATACATGTCGTTGACGTCGCTCATGGACTGCGGAACGACGCCGCACCACTGGTCGCCCGACAGCTTGTTGTATACGATTCCGTTCGAACCGAGGAACTCGGCGCTGGTGTTCAGCCACGGGGTCCCGGTCTCTGCACCTCGGTACGTCACAGTCGCCGCGACCATCACGTAGCTGTAGCCGGGGAGGGGCGGATCGTTGAACATGTTGGCCGATCGAATCTCAGGCCAGGCGTCAGTGTCAGTCGGGTCCAGCACGAATGTCCATGCCCCGCTGGCGAATGGCGTCCTCACCGGAACCGGATTGGTGCGCGAACCCGATGGATCGACCACCGAGAGCCTCACGGAACGCGAGAAGCGGGACTTCTTGCCGTTGCGGACCTTCACGCGGTACGACGTCCCGTGGAGGCTCATCCGCGCCGTGAGCGAGAGCTTGGCACGCCGTGATCCGGCGATTGACCTCCACGCGCCCTTGCCCTTGACCCGCTTCTGCCACTGGTACTTCTTGGCCTTGCTCGCCTTGACCGAGAAGGTCACCTTGGTGCCGGGCGCGGCTGTGACCGACTTGGGCTGAACCTTGATGACGGGCCTCGGCGACGAGGCCGCCTCCGCCGACACTGCCATCCCTAGCATCAGAGACACGGTCGCGAGCAGGACCAAGAGGCTGAGCATCGAGCGGCGAACGACTGCTTGCATGACTATCCATTTCAGTGGCGGCCCTCTGGACCTGGGAGTGGACTCCATCGCAGCGGCGTGGTCGCCGGTGCAAGAAAGGAACGGCGCACCACGATAGGCGCGCGAGCTGCCCCGCGTGACAGTTTGATCAATTTCACCACCCTACCTACCGACTCGACTGTCTGCACTTGCGGGCGGCAGACCGATGAATCGCCGCAGATGATGGTCTAGGGTGGGTCGCATGTCGCATGTACGGATCTCGGACGCCGCTCAGTTCCTCGGGGTCAGCGACGACACCGTCCGCCGTTGGATCGGCGGCGGCGCGCTGAGCTCGGTCACTGACGCATCGGGCCGCATGGCGATCGAGGGTCGTGAGCTGGCCGCGTTCGCGAAGGACCAGGCGAGATCGCTGCCGGGATCCTCGAGTGCCGCGAGCTCCGCGCGCAACCGGTTCGTCGGGCTCGTCACCGCGGTCAAGGCCGACGCCGTCATGGCGCAGGTCGAGCTGCAGTGCGGGCCGTTTCGCGTCGTGTCCCTCATGAGCAGCGAGGCCGTCGACGAGCTGGGGCTCGAGCCCGGGTCCGTCGCGGTAGCCGTCATCAAGTCGACCAACGTCATCATCGAATCGCTGGAAGGCTCCTCATGAAGCGCATCGCCGGCAGCTGTGCCGCCGCTCTCCTGCTCGCCCTCGTCGCGGCCTGCGGCTCGTCGGACTCGGACGGGGCGGCGTCCACCGCCACCTCCGCCACGCCCGAGCAGACCACCATCACGGTGTTCGCCGCCGCCTCGCTGAAGGGCCCGTTCACCGAGATCGGCAAGAAGTTCGAGGCGGAGAACAAGGGCGTCACCGTGACGTTCAACTTCGCCGGGTCGTCGGACCTCGTCGCGCAGATCCAGCAGGGTGCTCCCGCCGACGTGTTCGCGTCCGCCGACACGAAGAACATGGACAAGGCGACCGCCGACGGCCTCGTCGAGGGCACGCCCGCGAACTTCGCGACCAACACCCTCCAGATCGCGACGCCGCCCGACAACCCCGCACGGGTCGAGTCGCTGGCCGACCTGGCCGACCCGGACGTCAAGGTCGTCCTCTGCGCCTCCGAGGTGCCGTGCGGCGCCGCCGCGGCGGGCGTCGAGCAGGCGGCCGGGGTCGACATCCAGCCGGTCAGCGAGGAGCAGTCGGTCACCGACGTGCTCGGAAAGGTCGTCTCGGGCGAGGCCGATGCGGGCCTGGTCTACGTCACCGACGTCAAGGCCGCCGGCGACACGGTGCTCGGCGTGACGTTCCCGGAGGCCGACGAGGTCGTCAACACCTACCCGATCGGCGCCCTTGCGGACAGCGAGAACCTCGACGTCGCCCAGTCCTTCGCCGACTTCGTCACCGGGGCCGAGGGACAGGCCGTCCTCGCTGCCGCCGGGTTCGCAAAGCCGTAGCCTCGATCCGTGACGTCAGCGCAACGGTCCGGCGTGCCGCGCTGGATCTACCTCCCCGCCGCGGCGGGCGCGCTGTTCATCGTCCTGCCGCTCGTGGCGATGGCGTCGCGCGTCGAGTGGGGCCAGTTCTGGTCGCTCATCACGTCCGACTCGTCGCGCGCCGCGCTGATGCTGAGCCTGCGGACGTCCGCCATGGCGACGCTGCTGTGCGTCGTGCTGGGCGTGCCAATGGCACTGGTGCTGGCCCGCACGACGTTCCGCGGGCAGGGGCTCGTGCGATCGCTCGTGCTGCTGCCGCTCGTGCTGCCACCGGTCGTCGGCGGCATCGCGCTGCTCTACACCTTCGGGCGCAAGGGCCTGCTCGGCGAGACGATCGACGTGCTGGGGCTGCAGATCGCGTTCTCGACAACGGCCGTCGTGATCGCACAGACATTCGTGTCGCTGCCGTTCCTCGTCGTGAGCCTGGAAGGCACCCTGCGGACCGCCGGGCAGCGCTACGAGGTCGTGGCCTCGACGCTCGGCGCCCCGCCCACGACGGTACTGCGCCGGGTCACCCTGCCGCTCGTGCTGCCGGGGCTCGCCGCCGGTGCGGTGCTGTCGTTCGCCCGAGCGCTCGGCGAGTTCGGCGCGACGATCACGTTCGCCGGCAGCCTGGAGGGCGTGACGCGGACGCTGCCGCTGGAGATCTACCTGCAGCGCGAGAGCAACCCGGACGCCGCGGTGGCCCTGTCGCTCGTGCTCGTGGTCGTGGCCGTGCTGGTCATCGGTCTCGTGCGGGGCGCACGGGGCGTGGAGGCGCCGTGAGCCTCCACGTCCAGGCGACGCTCTCGGGGCGCGACGTCGAGGCCACGATCGACGTCGCCGACGGCCAGACCGTTGCGATCCTCGGGCCGAACGCCTCCGGCAAGTCGACGATGCTGTCGGTCGTCGCGGGCATCCTGCGGCCCGACAGCGGCCGCGCGACGCTCGACGACACGACACTGTTCGACGTCGCCGCCGGCACCTGGCTCGCGCCCCACGAGCGTGGCACAGGGCTGCTCGCGCAGGACCCGCTGCTGTTCCCGCATCTCTCCGTGCTCGACAACGTCGCCTTCGGGCCGCGCAGCTCCGGCGCGTCGCGCAGCAGGAGCCGCGAGCTGGCCCGCACGTGGCTCGACGAGGTCG
>JAOPXY010000009.1 GCA_025964895.1 Aeromicrobium sp. | reverse complement strand
CGCCCTCGTGCTGGCCGACCTGCCGTTCGGGTCGTACCAGGGCTCGCCCGAGCAGGCCTTCCACACGGCCGTCCGGTTCATGAAGGAGTCCGGCGCGCACGCGGTCAAGCTCGAGGGCGGCCTCGCGATGGTGCCCCAGGTCAAGCTGCTGACCGATGCCGGCATCCCGGTGTGCGCGCACATCGGCTTCACGCCGCAGGCCGAGCACAATCTCGGCGGCTACCGCGTGCAGGGCCGCGGCGACGGCGCAACGCGCCTCGTCGAGGAGGCTGCGGCGCTCGAGGCGGCCGGCGCCTTCGCGGTCGTCATGGAGATGGTGCCCGCCACCGTCGCCGCCGAGGTGACGAAGGCGCTGCGCATCCCGACTGTCGGCATCGGCGCGGGCATCGACTGCGACGCCCAGGTGCTGGTGTGGCAGGACATGCTGGGCCTCAACACGGGCAAGGCACCGCGTTTCGTCAAGCGCTACGCCGATCTGCACGGCGTCATGCTCGAGGCGACGCAGCAGTACGTCACCGAGGTCAAAGACGGGGTCTTCCCCGCGGCGGAGCACTCCTTCGAGAGCTGACGCCGACCCGCGCTACGCGCTCCAGCCGCCGAGGCCGACGCCGACCGCCGTCACGGCGGCCAGCAGCGGCAGTCCGACCAGCGGCACGAACGCGCAGGCCCTGGGGCGTCCGCGCGCCCACCGGGCGACCCACGGCACCAGCGGGACGATCACGACGACGTGCAGCACGACGCCCCACCACGGCGCGTACGTGGACGTCGCGATCGCGAGCCACAGCAGGATCAGCAGACCCCCGACCGCGATCCACGGGCCCGATCGCTCGAGTCTGAGCCCCCGGCTCCGGCGGCGACGCCTCACTCCTCGCGAGGCTTGTCGTCGTTCCAGTCCGGGTCCTCGTCCCACTCCTTGGTCCGCTCCGCGGCGATCTCGAGGGCCCGGGCGGCCTCCGCCTCGGTGTCGTACGGCCCGAGGCGGTCCGCCGCGCGGCAGCCCTCCTCGCCCTCGACGGTGTGGTGTTTGGTGCAGTAGTAGAACTTGCCCTCTGACATCCGGCTACCCGCTTTCGCCTCGTGGCGGCATGTTCGCCGCCGACGTCCACGCTAGCGGCTCCGGGCGCCGACGCATCCGACCGCGTACCGGAGGTGGTTGCGCAGCCGGTACGACCCGTCGTCGAGCCTGAACGGCGCGGCCGCCGTGACGACGACCGATGCGCGGTCGGCGAGCGTCTCGGGATCCTCGCCGAGCAGGACGCCGCGCACGAGCGCGCCGTCGTCAGCGGCCTCCCAGGGCGTCTCGACGAGCCCGGTGGCGACCGCGGTGAGCCCCGCCTCGGCCAGCAGGCGGTCGAGCGCGCCCGCGACAGCCTCCTGCTCGTCGTCCGCCGCGGACTCGTCGCCGTCGTCGGCCGCCACGGCACGGGCGATCACGTCGACGTCGTTGTGCTGGGCCTCGGCCCACGTGACGATCGCGACGTGGCCGCCCGGCACGACGACGCGCGACATCTCGGTCAGCGCCGGCGCGGCCTCACCGGCGAGGTGCAGCGCGTTGATCGCGATGGCGAGATCGAAGGACTCGTCGTCCCACGGCAGGTCCGAGGCCTCGCCGGCACGGACGTCCGCCGACGGAGCCAGGGCCCGCGCGACGGCGATCATGCCGGGGGCGGGATCGATGCCGGCCACCCGGACGCCGAGCCCCGTCAGGTGGACCAGCAGGTCACCGGGACCGCAGCCGACGTCGAGCACACCTTGACCCGGCCGCAGCGCCGCGGCGTCCAGGACGGCCGCCCACGCGGGCTCGGCGAAGCGGCCCCAGCGTCGGTGCCACTCGTGCGCCATGGCCGACCACGGGTCGGTGTCGGCGTCCTGGTCGTCCACGAGCCCACGATAGCCATGCCCGCGCGCTCACTAGACTCTGCGGGTGACCCCCCTGACCGCCGGCCGCGTGTCGGCCGAACGCGCCGTGCCCTCCTCGATCGACCGCCCCGAGTACGTCGGCCAGATCGCGCCCCTGCCCTACAAGGGGCCGCTCGTCCGCGACGCCGGAACCATCGCGGCGATGCGCGTGGCGGGACGCCTCGCGGCGCAGGCGCTCGACGCGGTCGAGGCCGCGATCGCCCCGGGCGTCACGACCGACGAGCTGGATCGCGTCGGCCACGAGTTCCTCGTCGCGCACGGAGCCTACCCGTCGACGCTCGGCTACCGCGGCTACCCCAAGTCGCTGTGCAGCAGCGTCAACGAGGTCATCTGCCACGGCATCCCGGACGACCGTCCGCTCCAGGACGGCGACATCGTCAACATCGACATCACCGCGTACATCGACGACGTGCACGGCGACACCAACAAGACCTACCTGGTGGGCGACGTCGACCAGGAGTCGCGCCTGCTGGTCGAGCGCACCCACGAGGCCACGATGCGCGCGATCCGCGCGGTCAAGCCCGGCCGTGAGATCAACGTGATCGGCCGGGTCATCGAGACGTACGCCAAGCGCTTCGGCTACGGCGTCGTGCGCGACTTCACCGGCCACGGCGTCGGACCCGCCTTCCACGACGGGCTCGTCGTCCCGCACTACGACGATCCCTCGTACGACACCGTCATCCAGCCGGGCATGACGTTCACGATCGAGCCCATGCTGACGCTGGGCTCGATCGAGTGGGACATGTGGGACGACGGCTGGACCGCCACGACGCAGGACCTGTCCCGCACCGCCCAGTTCGAGCACACGCTCCTCGTGACCACCGACGGCGCCGAGATCCTCACCCTCCCCTGAACCCCCAGCCCAGATCTGCGTGCAGATCGGGGTCGGGGGTGGTCGTCAGGAGGGGATGTAGTTGAACTCGTCCGGGTTGGGGCCGGTGCGCTCGTCCTTGTTCAGGGCGCTGATGAAACCGATCTCGGACGGCGACAGCTCGAAGTCGAAGATCTCGAAGTTCTCCTGGACGCGCTCGCGAGTCACCGACTTCGGGAAGACGATGTCGCCGCGCTGAACGTGCCAGCGGAGCACGACCTGGGCCGGCGTCTTGCCGTGCTCGGTCGCGATGCCGGTGATCACGGGGTTGTCCAGCACGAGTCCCTGCGCGATCGGCGACCACGCCTCGGTCGCGACGCCGTGCTCGGCGTTGACAGCTCGCAGCTCGTCTTGCGTCAGGTACGGGTGCACCTCGATCTGGTTGACCGCCGGCACCACGTCGCCCTCCTGGACGATGCGGCGCAGGTGGGTCGCCTGGAAGTTCGACACGCCGATCGACCGCGCGCGGCCCGAGGCGTAGATCTCCTCCAACGCCTTCCAGGTCTCGACGAAGTCGACGTCGATGCCGGGGAGCGGCCAGTGGATCAGGAACAGGTCGACCTTCTCCAGGTCGAGCCGCTCGAGGGTCCCGTCGAACGCGGCCAAGGCGTCGTCGTGGGCGTGGAAGCCGTTGTTGAGCTTGCTCGTGACGAACATCTCGTCACGCGCCAGGCCGGACTCCTTGATCGCCTGGCCGACGCCCTCCTCGTTGCCGTCCATCTGTGCGGTGTCGATGTGGCGGTAGCCGACCTCGAACGCCGTCAGCGTCGCACCCTTGGTCTCCTCCGGCGGGACCTGGTAGACGCCGAATCCGAGCTGCGGGATCTCGACACCGTTGTTGAGGGCAATCGTGGGCACGGTCATGCGAACTCCTGAAAGATCGTCGGGGGTGGGAGGCCTCACCTCCGATGGAGGGGCCGTCCCCCCGACACTACCCACGGGGTCGAGCCGTCAAACGACATCCACGCGAGAGCGGGTGCGACCGGGTCCGGCCGCACCCGCTCCCCCATTGATTCTCAGATCAACGCGTCACCTTGACGGACGCCGTCTTGGTCTTCGTGCCGCCGGGTCCCTTGGCCGTCACGACGACCTTCAGGGTGCCCTTGACGGACGACCTGACCTTCAGTCGGACGCTTCCGCCGTACTTGCCGGTGGACGCGGACGCCAGGGTCTTGCCGCCGTTGAGCAGCGTCACCTTGACCGACGTCGCGCCGGCCACGTTGGTGGTGACCTTCAGACCCGGCGACCGCAGCTGCTTCGCCGTGATCTTCGAGTCCGCGAGCAAGGCCACGACGGGTGCCGGCGTGGGCGCCGGCACCGTCGTGGTCGGACCGGACGGGAGCTTGCTGGGCGTGCGGCCCAGCATCGTCGTGAACAGATCGGTCTGGTCGATCGTGCCGGTCACGTTGGCCGCCTGCGGACCGGACGCCGCGACTCGGATCTGCGAGCCGGTGTGCGACTGCGAGGAGCCAGCGACCGGCGGTGCCGTCGAGTACGCGATCGTCATCGGGTCGCCGTCGGCCGTCTTCAGCGTGGCCGTGGCCTTGCCGCCCGTGGCCCCCGTGGCGTCGGTGGTCGAGCCGCCGTTGGGCACGATCTGCGTGGAGTGGGCGTGGTCACCCGTCACGATGATCAGCGTGTCGGGGTGCTTGGCCTGGTAGGCCTGAGCGACCTTGAGTGCGTTGTCGAGCTCCAGCACGTCGCCGATTGCGCCACACGCGTCGGACGAGTGCTCCTGCTTGTCGACCATGGCGCTCTCGACCTGGAGGAAGAAGCCCTTGTCGTTGTCGAGCAGCTCGATGGCCTTGTCGGTCATGTCGGCGAGGCTCGGCTGGGTGCCGCGGTCGGCGGTCTGGCAGGTGGTGTTCGGCCCGCCCGCTCCTGCCGGAGTGGCCGTGAGCGGGAGGTATCGCGGGGTCATGTTGCCCGGGGTGAAGAGCCCGAGGATCGGGCCGTTGTCCAGCGTCGTGACACCGTCGAGCGCGCTCTTGTCCTGGACGAGCTGGTACTTGTGCGTGCTCTGCGCGTAGGCCAGTGCGGTGGGCCCGGCGTCGGTGGGCTGCGCGTACCTGTTCATGCCACCGCCCAGGATGACATCGATCTTGTGGTCGACGAGCTGCTCGGCGATCGATCCCTTCCCCCCGGCGGACTTCTTGGCCGTCGGGCAGGTGGCCATGTCGATCGGCCCGGGACCCTGGCAGGCGCGCAGGTTGATGTGCGAAGCAGCCGCGGCCGGCGTCGCGTCGGTGATCTCGGCGGTCGAGACGTTGCCGGTGCGCTTGCCCTGCTTCTTGTACTTCTCCAGGACGGTCTCGTAGTCGGTGCCCGGGACGTCGTTGGCCGTGCTCGGGCCCTGCGACAGGCGGCTGTCGACGGTCTTCTTGCCGGTCGACCAGCCGCTGGCGGTCGGCGCGGAGTCGGAGACGTAGTTGATCGGGTAGTCGGGACCGGTGCCGACCTTCAGTCCGTAGGTCGTCATCGCGCCGGTGAACGGCAGGTCGTCGAGCGCGAAGCGCCCGGCCGCGCCGAGCTCGTAGTTGCGAGCGGCGGTGATGATCGAGTCATCCGTGCCATCACCGATGAGCAGGATGACGCTCTTCGGCTTCTCGGGGTTGATCGCGGCGGCGAGGTCTGCCGAACGATCATCGGTGAAGCCGGGCGAGACGGCGTACACGGCGCCGCCGAGGGCAATTGCTCCGAGAGCCAGGCCGCCGGTGGCGACCAGACCGATTCTTCTACGAGCCATGAGGTTGAGTCCTAACATCGAAGGTTCCTGCGAACCTCGCGCAAGGATCCGTCCGGTGCGCCAACCACGGGCTTCCGGCAGGTGAACAATCCGTGCCGTCAGGGGCGAATGAGCCGGCCTGTAAGCCGGATCCTGTCGTGGGCGACCATCCATCTGGGACGCCCATTGCTGGACGCCTCGTGCAACCTACCCGCTGACATCGGACGAGCAGCCCGTCAGCGCAGGCCCCGCGCCGCCGAAGCGTCACGGAACCCTCTTGGTCTTGCTCCCGGTGGGGTTTACCTAGCCGCGCCGGTCGCCCGGCGCGCTGGTGAGCTCTTACCTCACCGTTTCACCCTTACCCGCACCCGCGCTCCGGGGAGCGCGGGCCGCTGGCGGTCTGATCTCTGTGGCACTGTCCCGCACGTCGCCGTGGGTGGCCGTTAGCCACCACCGTTGCTCTGTGGAGTCCGGACTTTCCTCGACACCCGCCCTCGCGGACGCGTGCCGCGGCCGCCCGGCCGACTCATTCGCGTAACCGATCCTACCCTTGCGCGAGGCAGCCGGACGACGTCCGGTACTCTTGCGACGCGAAAGGGAGTAGTCCCCAACAGCTGTGTCGACATACTGAACCCCACGAACCTGTGGGGATCCGGTGCAGCAGGCCGCGGCGGTCCCCAGGACCACGGCGGCGGACGAGACTTTCGACCAGTGGTGCCCCGTCCTGTTCTGGGCGGCGACATTTCCTGGTCGAAGACTCCCTTTTCCCAGGCTCTTCGTCCAGGCGACGAAGGGCTTTTTTGACATGGATGCGCTCCTGCTGAGCACGGCGGTGATCTTCGTGGCCGAGCTGGGCGACAAGAGCCAGCTCATGGCGATGACGTTCGCGACCCGTTACAAGGTGCGCGACGTCCTGATCGGCATCACCGTCGCCACGGCGGTCGTGCACCTGGCGTCGGTCGGCATCGGCGCGTGGATCGGCGACAGCTTCGCCGAGAGCCAGCACGTCATCTCGATCGTCGCCGGTGTCGCGTTCCTCCTGTTCGCCGCCTGGACGTGGCGGGGTGACGAGCTGACCGAGGACGAGGCCGGCAAGGCGATGGCCAGCCAGGGTGCGGCCATCCTCGCGGTCGGTGTCGCGTTCTTCCTGGCCGAGCTCGGCGACAAGACGATGCTGGCCACCATCACGCTGGCCACCCAGGAGGGCTGGCTGGGCACCTGGATCGGCAGCACGATCGGCATGGTCGCCGCGGACGCGCTCGCCATCGTCGTCGGCGCCCTGCTGGGGCGCAAGCTGCCCGATCGGGTCATCAAGATCGGTGCGACCGTCGCCTTCGTCGTGTTCGGCGTCCTGCTGATCGCCGAGGGCGCCGGGTGGCTGTAGGCCGGGGCGGAACGCGCCGATGACGCACGATCTCGGCTCCCTCGCGCAGATCGTCGGCTTCCTCGTCGCGATCATGGTGCTGGCCCGGGCGTGCGCCGCGGAGGGCCTGTTCGAGGCGCTCGGCGGACGGGTCGCCCGCCTCGCCGCGGGATCGGGACCGCGCCTGCTCGCCTGCGCGGTCGTGCTCGCGGCCGTCGTGACCGCGGTGCTGAGTCTCGACGCGACCGTCGTGCTGCTCACGCCCGTCCTGATCGCCGCCTCCGCGCGGCGCGCGTACGCCTACGCATCGGTGCGGCTCGCCAACTCCGCCTCGACCCTGCTGCCCGTGTCGAACCTGACCAATCTGCTGGTCTTCGGCTCGACGGGCCTGACGTTCGTCGGGTTCACGGCGGCCATGCTCCCGGTGTGGATCGTCGCGATCGTTGCCGAGTACCTGGTGCTGCGGCGCTGGTTCGCCGTCGAACTGCGGGAGCCGTCGGCCGCTCCCGCAGCCGTCACCAGGGTGCCGCTCGTGCCGCTCGGCGTGGTCGGCATGGTGCTGCTGGCCCTCGCGGCCGGGGCGACGCCGTGGATCCCGGCGGCGGCCGGGGCCGTCGTGGTGACGGTCCACGCTCTCGTCCGACGCGCCGTGACGTGGGGCGAGCTGCTCGCCGCCGCGAATCTGCCGCTGTCGGCATTCATCCTGCTGTGGGCGTTCGCGGTGTCGTGGCTGGGGTCGACGGACCTCGGTGACCGGCTGGGAGAGGCCTTGCCCTCGGGCGACGGGCTCGGCTCGCTCGTGGTGATCGCGCTCGTCGCGATGGTCGCCGCGAACGTCGTGAACAACCTGCCGGCCACCCTGCTCCTGCTGCCGGCGGCGGCGCTCGCAGGACCCGCCCCCGTCCTGGCTCTGCTGATCGGCGTCAACGTCGGCGCGAACCTGACGATGATCGGGTCGCTCGCGAACATCCTGTGGCGCTCGTCCGGCGGCCGGCAGCTGTCGTCGGTCCGCGAGTTCCATGTGCTGGGGATCGTCACGACACCGCCGATGGTCGTGCTCTGCACCGTCGTGCTGTGGGCGTGGACGTCACTGATCTGGTGACGGGCCCGCCTCGGTAGGGTCTGCGTGTGCTGATCCTGCTCCCGCCGTCAGAAGGCAAGACCCGCCCGGCGACCGGAGCCCCGCTCGACCTGGAGACGCTCTCCTTCCCCCGGCTCACGCCCACCCGCGACCAGCTGCTCCGCACGCTGGTCAAGCTGTGCGGCGGCAACCACCGGCGCGCCGCCGAGGTGCTGGGGCTGGGCCCGACCCAGGCGGATGCGGTGACCGTCAACGCCCGCCTGCGCAACGAGCCGGCGGCGCGGGCCGACGAGGTCTACACCGGCGTGCTGTTCTCCGCGCTCGACCTGGCATCGCTCGACACCCAGTCGCGCCGGCGGGCCGACGGATCGCTCGCGATCGCCAGCGCGCTGTTCGGGCTGTTGCGCCCCGGCGATCTGATCCCGGCGTACCGGCTGTCGGGTGGCGTGACGCTGCCCCGGCTCGGCACGGTCGCCGGGCGGTGGCGCACCCCGCTGCCCCGGGTCATGCAGGAGTCGACCGGTGACGGCCTCCTGATCGACCTACGCTCGGGCACGTACACGGCGCTGGGCAAGCCGCCCGCACAGCTCGCCGACCGCACCGCCACGATGCGGGTGCTGCACGAGCACGGCGGGCAGCGCAAGATCGTCAGTCACTTCAACAAGGCGACCAAGGGCAGAATCGTCCGCGGGCTGCTGGAGTCCGGCGCCGACCCCCGAACGGTCGAGGAGCTGCACTCGACCCTCGCCGACCTCGGCTGGACGATCGAGCGCTCCGGCGGACGCCTCGACGTCATCGTCGACGAGGTCGTTGCGACCTAGGGGACGATGTTGACGTTGCGCACGGACCCGGGTCCGTCGGGCCACCACTGCACCGTGGTGATCGACGCCGGTGACAGCTCGAACTTGTAGATGACGTCCATGGGCGCCTCCAGCGCGAGTCGCACCAGCAGCTTGATCGGGGTCACGTGCGTGACGACCAGGACGGTCTTGCCGGCGTACGCGGTCATGACGCGATCGCGGGCCGCGGCGACGCGTTCGCCGACGGCGTCGAAGGTCTCGCCGCCGGGTGGGGCGACCGCGGTCGATCCCAGCCAGGCGGTGAGCTCGTCACCCCAACGCTCCTGGATCTCGGCGAAAGTGAAGCCGTCCCAGTCGCCGAACGAGGTCTCGATGAAGCCGTCGTCGATCTCGACGTCGAGGCCCAGCACCTCGGCGGCCGCCGCGGCCGTCTCCCGCGTACGACGCATCGGTGAGGCGACGATCGCGTCGATGCCGCCGTGCGCAAGCAGCCACTGCGCGGCACGCCGGGCCTGGTCGTGCCCGGTCTCCGTCAGCTCGGGATCGGTGCCGCCGCTGCCGCTGAACGCCTTGCGGTCGGTCGATGACGTGACGCCGTGGCGCAGCAGCACCAAGGTCGTCGCGGCGCCGCTCTTCGCGCCACCCCACCCGGTCGCCGCCGGAGCAGGGGCCTCTACGACGAGCGACGTCGGTGCGATCCCGGTTGGACTGTCGAGGGCCCCGTTCGCGAGGGCGTCGGCCGCCTTGTTCTTCTCACGTGGCACCCACGTCCAGGTGGTTCCGGCAGGTGCCAGATCGCGGGCCCGCTGGGCCAGCGGCACCATGCTCGCGTGCTTGATCTTCCAGCGTCCGGCCATCTGCTCGATGACCAGCTTGGAGTCCATCCGGACCTCGAGCTCGGCGTCGGGGGTGTGCTCCTGGAAGAGGGTCAGCCCAGCGATCAGCCCGCTGTACTCGGCGACGTTGTTGGTCGCCCGCCCGATCGTCTCGCCACGCTCGGCGATGACGGCACCGGTGTCGGCATCACGGACCAGGGCGCCGTACGAGGCCGGACCGGGGTTGCCGCGCGAGCCGCCGTCGGCCTCGACGATGACCCGTCGGGTCACAGCCCGGACTCGGCCGTCCGTACCAGGATGCGGCTGCACTCGGGGCAGCGCAGCACCTCGTCCTCGGGGGCGGCCTTCAGCTCGCGCAGGTCGGCGCCATTGATCTCGAGCCGGCAACCCTCGCAGCGGCGCGCCCGCAGGGCCGCCGCGCCGATGCCGTATTGCCCGCGCACCTTGTCGTACAGCGCGATCAGGTCGTCCGGCACGATGGTCGCGGTGCTCTCGCGCTCGGCCTGTGCCGCCGCGGCCTGCTCGTCGATCTGTGCGATCGCGGCGTCGCGGGCCGCGATCTGCTGGTCGAGCTGGATCCTGACCTCGTCGAGATCGCCCTGGACGTTCGTGAGGCGGGCCTGGGCCTCCTCCAACTTCTCCATGATCTCCAGCTCGTCGTCCTCGAGGGTCGAGATACGGCGCTCCAGCGCGACGAGCTCGTGCTGCAGGCTCGCGAGATCCTTCGGGTTGCTGACGGCACCGGAGTTGAGCCGCTCCTCGTCACGGGTGCGCCGCGTCTTGACGAGCTCGACCTCCGCATCGGCCTTCTTCTGGTCGCGGGTCAGGTCGGTCACCGCGGTCTCGTGCTCGATGCGCTGGCCGTCGAGCTCCTTGTGCCGCGCCTGCAGCTCGACGATGCGGGTGATCTCGGGCAGGGAGTTCTTTCGGTGCTGGAGCTGGGCGAGGATCGCGTCCTGGGCCTGCAGATCGAGCAGGGCGGCCTGGGCGGTGGGGTCGGCTTTCACAGTGACACCGTACCCGGCACGTGAGCCGTCCAGGGATCGGTCACGATCGTCGAGACCCGCACGTCGAGCCCGGGCAGGTGGGACGTGAGCGCCGCGGCCGCGACCGGCAGCCACGTCCACTCCGCCGACCAGTGCGGCACGTCGACGACGGCGCATGCGCCGGGCTGCTCGAGGTGCTCGCTCACGGGGTGGTGGCGCAGGTCGGACGTCACGTAGGCATCGGCGCCTGCGGCCTGCGCCGTGGTCAGCAGGAAGTCGCCCGAGCCCCCGCACAGGGCCACGGTCTCGACCAGGCGATCGGCGTCGCCGGCGACGCGGACGGCGCTGTGGTGGGCCGGCAGGCTCGTCGCGACGTGCTGCGCGAACTCGGCCAGGCGCAGCGGCTGCGCCAACGTGCCGATGCGCCCGCTCCCCCGGTCCGTCGGCCGGCCGTCGTCGTCGGTGTCGACCTCGAGCGGCCGCACGTCGGCGAGCCCGAGGGCCAGGGCCATCGACTCCGAGACGCCCAGCGGCGGGCAGTCGGCGTTGGTGTGGCACGTGTGCAGCGCGATGCCGCGGCTGACCAGGGTGTGCACGACGCGCCCCTTCGGCGATGTCGCCGCCACCGACGTGACACCCTTGAGCCACAGCGGGTGATGCACGACGACGAGGTCGGCACCCCACTCGGCCGCCTCCTCGACGACGGCCTGCACAGGATCGACCGCCAGCAGCACCTTCGCCACCTCGGCGTCCGGGTCACCGACCACCGTGCCGACCGCGTCCCAGTCGTCGGCCCAGAGCGGGTCGTAGAGGCGGTCGAGGACGGCGACGACGTCGCGCAGGGTGCTCATGTCGGACGCGTGTCAGGCGTCTGCTGGTCGGTCAGCCGGGGGTCGCGGACGACGACGTCACCGAGTGCCTCGTCGATCGCCGCGAGCACGTCATCGCCCAGCACGACACCCGACGCCAACGCGTTGTCAGTGACCTGCTCGGGACGCGAGGCACCGATGATCGCCGCGGAGATGTTCGGCTGCCGAAGCACCCAGGCGACCGCGAGCTGCGCCATCGTCAGGTCGGATGCCTTTGCGATGGGCTCGAGCCGGGCGACGGCCTCGAGGACGTCGTCACGCAGCCATCGACTGATGTTCTGCGATCCGCCCAGCTCGTCGGTCGCTCGCGACCCCTCCGGCGCGGCCTGACCCGGCTTGTACTTGCCGGTCAGCACGCCCTGCGCGATCGGCGACCACACGATCTGGCCGAGGCCGAGCTCCTCGCTGGCGGGCACGACCTCGTCCTCGATGACGCGCCACAGCATCGAGTACTGCGGCTGGCTGGAGATGAGCGAGAAGCCGAGCTGCTGCGCCAGCGCCTGGCCCTCGCGGATCTGGTCGGCGGTCCACTCCGAGACGCCGATGTAGTGGACCTTGCCGGCCCGCACCAGGTCGTCGAAGGCCCGCAGCGTCTCCTCGAGCGGGGTCTCGACGTCGAAGCGGTGCGC
>JAOPXY010000004.1 GCA_025964895.1 Aeromicrobium sp. | reverse complement strand
TGACCGTGACGATGACGAACGACAGGCAGAACATGATGTGCGCGATGAGTATCGTCCAGAACCCCAGCGCGATGAAACCGGTCGACACGAAGAGGGCCAGCAGCGACGAGCCCATCACGATCTCGGGCGAGGCCATCGGCAGGAAGATGATCACGTTGGCGGCTGAGCGGCCGGCGAACCGGTGCCGCACGAGCGCGAACGCCGCCAGTGTGCCGAGCACCGTCGCGGCAACTGTTGCGCACAGGGCGATGAGGATGCTGAGCCGCACCGACGGCCACATTCCATCCGCCCAGCCGCCGGGGTGGAACCAGTTGTCCCAGGTGAAGTTCTGGAACTTGTAGACGTTGCGCTGCCTGCTGCTGTCGTTGAAGCTCATCAGCACGACGATGGCGATCGGCACGAAGGTGTACGCGAGAACCAGGACGCCCAGTCCCAGGACCAGATGGTTGCCGATCCACCGGCGTGCGGCAGTCATACGAGGTCCTCCGTGCCTGCGGTGCGAACGTAGATCATGACAGCGGCCACGATGATGACCATCAGGATGACCGACAACGCCCCGGCCGTCGCGTAGTCGAGCTGGGTCGTGAACAGGCTCTGGATCGAGTTGCCGATCATCTTGGTGTTGGTGCTGCCCAGGAGCTGCGCGTTCACGTAGTCGCCGGCTGCGGGGATGAACGTCAGCAGCGTGCCGGCCACGACGCCCGGCAGCGACAACGGGAACGTGACCCTGAAGAAGCCACGGGCCGGTGACGCGTAAAGGTCACCGGCGGCTTCGATGAGCCGCAGGTCGACCTTCTCCAGACTCGCGTACAGCGGCAGCACCATGAACGGCATGAAGTTGTAGGTCAACCCGGCGATGACCGCGAACGGTGTCGCGAGCAGCCGGTCGTCCGTGGTCGTCAGCCCCACGATGTTGAGCAGATCGGTCAGATGAACGGCCTGTGCGAAGCCCACGACCCAGCCGTCGTCGGCGAAAATCAGCTTCCACGACAGCGTGCGGAGCAGGAAGCTGGTGAAGAACGGCGCGATGACCAGCACCAGCATCAGGTTCTTCCAGCGTCCTGCCTTGAACGCGATCGCGTACGCCAGCACGTAGCCGACCACCAGACAGATGATCGTCGCGATCCCGGCGTACCAGAGCGAGCGCCACAGCTGGCCCTTGTACTGGTCGAACGCATCCCAGTAGTTGCCGAAGTGCCACGTCATCTCGTAGCCCGTCAGCACGGATCCGTCGGGATCGAACAGGCTCGAGGCGAGCAGCGAGTAGAAGGGGATCACGAAGAAGATCAGCAGCCAGAGGGCACCGGGCAGGATCAGCCAGTACCCCGTGAGCTTGCGGCCACGAGGCTTGACGCCCGAGGCGTCGTTGGTCGAGACGGGCGGGACCCCCGCTGTCGAGGTCACTATTCCTCCTCGATCCCGGCCTTGGCGTCCTGGCTCGCGTCGAGCAGGAACGCGAACTCGGGGCGCCACGAGATGTCGACCTTGGTGCCGACGGCCAGCATCGCCCGGGCGCCGGTGTTCTGCTCGAAGACCATGAGCTCCTGGCCCCACGGCATCCTCACCAAGTACTGGGTGCTCACGCCGACGAAGCTGACGTCCGTGACGTAGCCACCGGTGATGACGTCGCCGGGGGCGTCGATCGGCTCTCCCGCCTCGGCGATCAGGACCTTCTCCGGGCGGATGCCCAGCCAGCCCGTGCCGGACTCGGAATGGGCGCGGTCACCCGGCACCGAGGCCAACGCGCCCTGGACGCGCACCTTCACGTGGTCTCCCTCGCGCCCCTCGATCTCGCCGGCGATCAGGTTCGACTGACCGAGGAAGTTCGCGACGAAGGTCGTCCGCGGGTTCTCGTACAGCTCGATCGGGGCGCCCATCTGCTCGATGACGCCCTGGTTCATGACCGCGACCGTGTCGGCCATCGTCATGGCCTCCTCCTGGTCGTGCGTCACGTGGACGAACGTCAGGCCGACTTCGGTCTGGATCCTCTTGAGCTCCAGCTGCATGCCGCGTCGCAGCTTGAGGTCGAGCGCACCGAGCGGCTCGTCCAGCAGCAGCACCTCGGGCTTGTTGATGAGCGCCCGCGCCAGCGCGACTCGCTGCTGCTGTCCGCCGGACAGCTGCGTCGGCTTCTTGTGCGCCTGCGACGTCAGCTCGACGAGCTCGAGCATGTCGGCGACCTGCTGCTTGGTGTCCTTGACCCCCCGCCGCCTCAGCCCGAACGCGACGTTCTCCGCGATCGAGAGGTGCGGGAACAGCGCGTAGTTCTGGAAGACCGTGTTCACCGGGCGCCGGTACGGCTTCTCGTACGTGATCTCGGTGTCACCGAGGCTGATCCTCCCGGACGTGGGGACGTCGAGACCTGCCACCATGCGCAGCGTCGTCGTCTTGCCACAGCCGGACGGTCCCAGCAGGGCGAAGAACTGACCCTGCGGCACGACGAGGTCGAGCGACTTGACGGCCGTGAAGCTCGCGTACTCCTTGGTCAGCTGACTGAGCCGCAGGTCGCGGGACGGGCCCGACGTCGCGGGAGTCTGCGGCGAGGGTGCCTCATCAAGATGTGACATCGGCGAAATCCCCTTCGTAGTTGCGCATCGTGGCCTCGTCAAGGGCCATGAACCGGTGAGTCTCGGACAGAGTCTTGTCCGTCGGGAAGATCAGCTCGTTCTCGACCTGCTCCGGATCGACGTCCTGCATGGCTTCCTGTGCGCCCTTCACGGGGCAGATGTAGCTGTTGTACGCCGCGAGCTTCGCCGCGACCTCGGGCTCGTAGTAGTAGTTGATCCAGGCCTCGGCGTTGTCCTGGTGGGTCGCGAGGTTCGGCACCAGCATGTTGTCGGCCCAGATCATGATCCCCTCCTCCGGCGGGATCCAGACCAGGTTCTCGTCGCCGGCGTTGGCGATGTCGCCGGACCACGCCTCGCAGGCGAGGACGTTTCCGGAGGCCAGATCCTGCACGTACTCGTTGCCGGTGAACGAGCGCACCTGTCCGTCACTGCGCGCCTTCTTGAGCAGGTCGAGTGCGTCCTGCCACTCGTCGTCCGTGAAGTTCTCCGGGTCACCGCCGTTGACCATGAGCAGGAAACCCATCGTGTCGCGCATCTCGGTGAGCATCGAGATGCGTCCCTTCAGGTCCTTGCGGGTCAGGAGCTCCTTGAACGACTTGATCTCCCCGACCTTCGCCTTGTTGTAGGCGATGCCGGTCAGACCGCTCTGCCACGGTGCCGAGTAGTCGCGGCCGGGGTCCCACTCGGGCTTGGCGAGGGAGTCGATGATGTTGGCGTGGAGATTGGGCACCTTGGCCGCGTCGAGCTTCTGGATCCAGCCCACCTGGATCATGCGGGCGGCCATCCAGTCGGTCAGCGCGAAGAGATCGCGCTTTGACGAGGTGCCTGAACCCAGCTGATTCTTGACCTTGGCGAAGAACTCGTTGTTGTCGTTGACGTCGGCGGTGTACTTGACGTCGATGCCGGTGTCCTTCTCGAACTGGGTCAGCGTCGATACGTAGTCGCCGTCGTCCTCGTCGATGTACTCGGGCCAGTTCGAGAAGATGAGTCTCTTGTCGGACTCCGAGACGTCCTTCGCGACCAGCTGGGAAGGATCCTGCTTCTGATCGTCGGTGTTGAACGCGTACTTCAACGCCAGACCGCTCCCGCCGACGAACGCCAGTCCCCCGACGCCCTTCAGCACTGTTCGCCGGTCGACTTCGGCCATGCGCCACCCTCGCTTCTCCCCGTCCACGCATAGTCGCAAGATCTGAGGGCTCGCACAAGGGAATCCGCCGTTAAGAGTGTGTTTCGCTCAGGAAATCGTCGCCATTCGCGCACGTATCCGCTGGCGTCGCGCACCACATGCGGCACACTGATCCCATGACCGACCGCAAGACGCCGCGCGACCGGGGCGTGGTCCTCGACGAGACCGCCAAGCGCATCATCGAGCTGCTGCAGGACGACGGCCGCCTGTCGTACTCGGCGATCGCCAAAGAGGTGGGGCTCTCCGAGGCCGCGGTGCGGCACCGTGTGCAGAAGCTCATCGACAGCGGCGTGATGCAGGTCGTGGCCGTCACCGACCCGCTGCAGATGGGCTTCGCCCGCCAGGCCATGATCGGCGTCAAGGTCAGTGGCAACGTCCGCGAGGTCGCCGCCGAGCTCGCCGCGATGGACAAGCTCGACTACGTCGTCATCACCACCGGACGCTTCGACATCCTCGCCGAGATCGTCGCCGAGAGCGACGACGAGCTGCTCGACATCGTGTCGACGCAGATCAGCGCCCTCGACCGCGTCGTCACGACCGAGACGTTCGTCTACCTGCGGCTCGAGAAGCAGACATACGCTTGGGGCGTTCGGTAGCGCTCGCTGGACCGATGGCTGCTCAGGGGGCGAACGTCAGTGATCCACCTGCTGCGAGCGTCGTGAAGATTTCGCCGTACGCCGCCAGCATGACCTCGTCGTAGCCGTCGGGATCGCGCTCGGGCGCCGTGGCCGGCTCGGTGCGTCCGGCCCGGTCGAGCAGGTCCCACACGACCTCGGTGTCGGGTGCGTGCAGCACGGGCGGGCTGCCGGCGAGCCGGAAGTCGGCCGCGTCCGACGGCAGCGCGCCGATACGGGCCATCGCGAGCACCGACACGACGAGGTCGCGGCCGACCAGCCCGTCGAGGGTCAGGAAGGTGCCCGGCTCGATGCCCATGTGGTGCAGCCCGGCGCCGATGCAGGCCGACTCGTGCAGCAGTTGCGCGTACGACATGGTCCCCCGTGCGTCGGAGACCGCGATGTCGTCGGCGGACCCCGTGACGACCTGGTGGTCGAGGGTGCGGAACGCGAGGCTCGTCATCATCGGCCCTCGAAAACGGGGACGCGGCGCTCGGCGCGGGCGCGCGCGGCCTCCTCGACGTCCGAGCTGGCCCACACCGCGGCGAAGCCCTTCTCGATCTCGGCGTCGTTGATCACGCCGTTGAGGACCAGCTTGCCGTGCGCGATCGCGAGTGGCGCCAGCTCGGCGATCTCGTGCGCCCACGCGATAGCGTCGTCGAGCGAGCCGGCGCGGTCGACGAGCCCGCGTTGCAGCGCCTCGTCGCGGTCGAGCGTCTCGGCCGCCAGCATCATGCGGCGGGCGGCACCCGTTCCCGCGAGCTGGGCGAGCGTGCGCATCGTCCACGCGTCGACGGCCAGGCCGTTGCGCGCGACCGGCACCGCGAACCTGGCGCTCGTGTCGGCGACCCGCAGGTCGCAGGCCATCGCGAGCTGCGTGCCGCCGCCGATCGCGGGTCCGTTGACCGCGGCGATCAACGGGACCGGCAGCGTCGTCAAGTGGTGCAGCATGCCGTACAGCGCGTCGAGGAACTCTGGTCCGTAGACGCCGTCGAGATCGGCGCCGGCGCAGAACGACGTGCCGCGCCCCGTCACGACGACGGCCCGGGCGCCGCCCACGACGGCCTCGTCGGCGGCGGCACGGATCGCGTGGCACAGCTCGAGGTTGAGGGCGTTGCGCCGCTCGTCGCGCTGCAGCTCGATGACGACGACGTGCCCGTCGCGGGAGGAGGCGATCATGACCGTCACGCTAGCGCCGAGTCGTCGCCCGCTGTCCACCTGGGGGACATGACCCGTGGGTAACATCACCGGCAGTCGATCATTGGGGGATGCATGTCGATGTCGCGCCGTGACCTGATCCGCACCGCGGCCGTCGTCGGGGGTGTCGCCGCGGTCGGCCTGCGCCCGAGCATCGGGTGGGCAGCGCCCGGTGTCGTCGCACCTCAGTACACGACGCTCGACGGCTGCTACCGCCGCGGCATCGCGGGGGCCGGCGGGTACGCGCCTGTCGTCGCCGCGGCCGGCGAGGCGCACACGGTGCGCGACGAGCTGGGCGCCACCCCGGGGGCGAACCGCGCCGCGACCCGTACCGGGGTGCTGAGCTTCGCGCACCTGACGACGGCACGCTGTCGATCTTCACCACGATGCTCGACCACGCCGGGCCGGCGTCGCACGGCGGGACGCTCGCGGACTCCGTCCACCTCGCCGCGCTCGCGCGAGAGCTGTCGGCCAACGAACCACAGCTGCGAGCGTCCGCCCAGGAGGGCGCCGTCGCCGACCGCAACACCGAGTTCCTGCTCCCCGACCCGCTGGCCTGACGGGGGCGTGGTTTACCCGGTTAACCGGGTAATTCACGACCTCCACGGGCACATGTGCCCGGTGAAGTGGACCGCCACCCAGTTAACCGGGTAAACCGCGGCGGCGGGGCCTAGACCAGCGACTCGAGCAGCTGCGCGACGCCGTCATCGTCGTTGGAGGCGAGGACGTCGGTGGCTGCGGCGAGCACATCGGGGTGCGCGTTGGCGACCGCGAAGCCGCGGCCGGCCCACGCGAGCATCGGCAGGTCGTTGGGCATGTCGCCGCAGGCCCACACCTGCGATGCGTCGATGCCGTGCTCGTCGCACCACGCGGCCAGACCGCTGGCCTTCGTGACGCCCCGCGCGGTCATCTCCGCCAGCCCGATCGCCCCGGAGTAGCCGAGCTCGACCCGGTCGCCGACGACCGCTGCGACATCGTGCAGGAATGCCTCCGACGTCGCTCCCGGAACCCGGGCGAGCAGCTTACCGACCGGCGTCGCCGAGATCTCCTCGAAGGACCCGACCGTGTGGTCGTCGTGGTGCTCGGCGGCGTATGCATAGTCGCTCTCGCGACCCATCCCGTCGGCGCGCTCGACCGCGAACAGGATGCCGGGCAGCGCCGTCCGCAGGTCGGCGACGACCTCGGCCATCAGCGCGGCATCGTGCCCGCGGGACGTCACCACCTCGCGCGCGGCGACGTCGTAGACGAAGGCGCCGTTGCCGCAGATCGCGACGCCGTGACCGCTGACCGCGTCGCCGAGCTCGTCGAGCCAGCGGGGCGGCCGCGCCGTCACGAACAGTGTCGGGATCCCCGCGTCCTCGGCGGCCGCAATCGCGTCACGGGTGCGCACCGACAGCGATCCGTCGCTGCGCAGGAGCGTGCCGTCGAGATCGGTCGCGACGACGCGGGGACGTCCGGCCATCAGACCTCGATGGCCGCCAGCTGTCCGCAGGCCCCGTCGATGTCGCTGCCGCGGGTGTCACGGACCGTCGTCGGGATGCCCTTCGCGATGAGGCGGCGCACGAACTCGCGCTCGTCCTCGGGACGCGAGGCCGTCCACATGGAGCCCGGCGTGGGGTTGAGCGGGATGAGGTTGACGTGCACCCAGCCCCAGTCGCCGTACGACTGCAGCACGTCGCCCAGCAAATCGGCGCGCCAGGCCTGATCGTTGATGTCCTTGATCATGGCGTACTCGATCGAGACGCGGCGCTTGGTCTTCTGCGCGTACTCCCACGCCGCCTCGACGGCTTCGTGAACCGACCAGCGGGTGTTGATCGGGACGAGCTCGTTGCGCAGCTCATCATCGGGTGCGTGCAGCGACAGCGCGAGCGTGACCGGGATGCCCTCGTCGGCGAGCTGCTTCATGCGCGGCACCAGGCCGACGGTGCTGACGGTGATGTTGCGAGCCGACATGCCCAGCCCGTCGGGCGCGGGCGCGACCATGCGGCGCACGGCGCCGATGACGGCCTTGTAGTTGGCCATTGGCTCCCCCATGCCCATGAAGACGACGTTCGACAGGCGGCCCGGGCCGCCGGCGATCTCGCCGCGCGCCATCTTGCCCGCCGCGTCGACGACCTGGTCGACGATCTCGGCGGTGCTCATGTTGCGCTGCAGGCCGCCCTGACCGGTTGCGCAGAACGGACAGGCCATGCCGCAGCCGGCCTGGCTGGACACGCAGATCGTCGCGCGATCGGTGTACCGCATCAGCACCGACTCCACGAGCGCGCCGTCGAACAGCTTCCAGAGGTTCTTGACCGTCGCACCCTTGTCGGCCTCCATCGTGCGGACCGGGTTCAGCAGCGTCGGCAGCAGCTCGTCGACGATGCGGTCGCGGCTGGCAGCGGGCAGGTCCGTCATGTTCGCCGGATCGCGCTCGAGCCGTCCGTAGTAGTGGTTCGCCACCTGCTTGACGCGGAACGCCGGCTCGCCCAGCGCCGCCGCGGCAGCCGTCCGCTCGTCACCGCTCAGGTCGGCGAGATGACGAGGGGGCTTGGCGCGGCCGCGCTTCTGCTCGAAGACGAGCGGGAGCGGGTTCGGGTTGACGGAGGAGGACACGATGCCATTCTCTCATCCCGCCCCACATCCCCCCGAATCGTCGGGACGGGCCGGCTCAGCGCCGCGGCAGGTCCGCGACGAACTGCAGCTTGTCGAGCACGGGCGCGGGGATGACGAACGGGTACAGCGGCCCCTTGCCCATGCTGCGGTTGATCTGGTTGAGCGCGACGCTCAGCGGGATCCATACGCCGACCACGAGATCGCGGAAGGACGTGAAGCTCTGCGGCGACGCGACGGTCGCGAGGCCGTGCGCGGACGCCGTCTCGATCGTGTCGCAGATGTGCATGTAATGCGCAAACGTCTCCGCGAAGTCCTCGAACGGGTGCATCGTGGCGTACATGCTGATGAAGTCGCGCTCCCAGCCCGCGGGCGGGCCCTGGGAGTAGTGCCGCTCGATCGCGTCGGCGTAGCTCTCCTCCTCGTTGCCGAACAGCTCGCGGGCCTTGCCGATGAGATCGCCACGCACGTGCTGCCACTCGATGTAGTGGCCCACCTCGTGGCGGAAGTGGCCCAGCATCGTCCGGTACGGCTCGTCGAGCTTGACCCGCACCTTCTCGCGGTGGGCGTCGTCGCTCTCGGCCAGGTCGAGCGTGATGACGCCGTTGTCGTGCCCCGTCGTCACATTCTCGGAGACGCTCGACAGCAGGTCGAACGCGAGCCCGTTCTCCTCGTCCTCGACGCGCGAGACGATCGGGAAGCCCAGCGTGTCCAGCTCGACGACGAGACGACGCTTGGCCTCCTCGGCCACCTTGTACTCGCGCAGGCCGACGAGGTCCTCGTCGCTCGGGCGCGTGCGCGTCAGGCCGCAGCTGAAGCAGTAGCCGCCCGGGAACTCCGTGAGCCACGTGCAGCCGGACAGGTTGAGGTTCTTGCAGACGTGCCAGATGCTGCCGTCGGCGTCGATGTACTGACCCTTGTCGTCGACAGGGACGATGGCCCGCTCCTCGCGGGAGAACCCCAGATTGGTCTTGCAGGAGACGCAGATGGAGTTCTCGAAGAACAGGGCGTTGCCGCACACGCGGCAGGAGAAGGCTTTCACCGGACAAGTCTGTCAGGCTCCCGGCGATCCGCTCGCCCCGAGTGGTGCGAACCGGCGTCCGAGTGGCGCACCGTGGACAGACACGCCGTCTCGGAACGTCCAGACCGCACCACTCGCGGGAAGGGGGAGTCAGGTGAGGGGGGCGACGTCGACCTCGACGCGGAGGGTGGACGTTTTGGCGTCGGTGAAGATGACGCCCTTGACCGGGGGGACGTCGGCGTAGTCGCGTCCCCAGGCCACCGTGACGTACCGGTCGTTGACGAGCTGGTCGTTGGTCGGGTCGAGCGCCAGCCAGCCGTCGCCCGGGATCCACACCGCCGCCCAGGCGTGGGTCGCGTCGGCGCCCACGATGCGCTCCTTGCCCGGCGGCGGGGTCGTCGCCAGGTAGCCGCTGACGTAGCGGACCGCGAGCCCGTGCGACCGCAGGCAGGCCAGCGTCAGGTGCGCGAAGTCCTGGCACACGCCGGCCCGCTTCGTAAAGATGTCGTCGACCGTCGTGGTCACCGTCGTCGCGGTCTTGTCGTACGCGAAGTCGGCGTGGACGCGGTGCATGACCTCCTCGACCGCCTCCCCCACGGAACGCCCGGGGCGCAGCGACTCCGCCGCGTACGCGTGGGCGGCGGGCGTCTGGGAAGCGAGCGACGAGGCGATCGCGAAATCCTGGGCCTGCCACGCGTCGGGGACGTCCGGACGCTCTGCGGGGCGGGCCGACTCCCACGGCGCCGCGAGCGCTGCGGCGTCGTGCTGCGGGCAGCGCGCCTCGACCTCGCTGACCGCCAGGACGTCGAGCACGCGGTGCGGCTCGGTCACCTGGAAGTAGGTCGCGGTGTTGCCGTAGTAGTCCAGGTCGTCCGAGCGATCGCCCGGCTCGGGCTGCAGCGTGAGCTCGGTGCCGGTCACGTGCTGCCACGGCAGCTCGCGGGGCACGAGGTACGCGATGCCGAGGCTGTCGGTGACGTCGTCGTCGTACGAGTAGGTCGTGCGGTGCGAGATGCGGTACCGCCGGCCCGCCGACCCGCTCACTCGGTCACCGTCGCGAAGCCGAACGAGCGCGGGACGGGCGCGGCGGCGAAGTGCAGCTCGCCGACCGCATCGGCGAACGTCGTCAGGCGGACGATGCAGCCGTTCAGGAAGCGCTCGAGATTGGGGCGGTTCTGCCCCTCGATCGCGGTGAGGGCGGCCAGGTCGACGCGCTCGACCTCATCGGCGAGGTCGTCGAGCAGGCGCTCGGGCCGTGTCGACCCGGTCGACCCAGGCATCGCGGCGAGGTGCTCGCGCAGCTCGGCGATCCCGGACGCGAGCGAGCGCGGGTTCTCCGCATCGGTCAGCAGCAGCTCCAGCACGCTGGCGAGGCGCACGTAGCCGCGGTAGCGACGGCGGTGCGTCACGGCGCTCTCGGCGGCCGCCAGCACCGCCTGGTGGACGTCGCGGTCGACGTCGATGCCGCGGCGCACCGTCGTCGTCGCGCTCAGCAGGTGGCACAGCTGCAGCCCGCGCTCGATCGCCCGGCCCGTGCCGATCATGCGCCACCCGGGGTCGCGCATCATGTTGGCCGTGACGCCCTGCAGCGACAGGATGCCGGTCAGCATCTGGCCCGCGCTCTCGGCCACCTGGTGGCTGTAGTGGTACGTCGTGAGGTTCGCCGCGGCGCGGTCCGTCCATCCGAACGCCTGCCACGTGTCGGGCGAGAGCTGGTCGCGGACGCTCTGCGCCGCGTCGCGCAGCGCGCTGATCGACTGCGCGACCGACCCGGGTCGGTGCGGGTCCAGCAGCAGCGAGCGGAAGTCGTCGTCGAGCTGGTCCGGGCCGTGCCGTGAGGCGCTGAGCCGCGCGATCGCCGTCATCAGCACCGCGAGGCTCGCGCCGCCGGCGGTGTGCGGGCGCGACCGGAAGTCCTCGGCCCCCGCGTGCGCCGTGAGCACCAGGCGCAGCATGTCCTCGGCGCGCTCGGAGTACCGGCCGAACCAGAACATGTCCTCCAGCACGCGGGGCACCATCGCGGCGGGGGCCCGGACGTTGGTGAGCGGCAGCGCGTCCAGCAGCCCCTGGTCGGGGTCGTCGGGCCGGTCCTTGAGCACCCACACGTCCTTGCTCGAGGGCTCGGCACCGTCGGCCTGGACGCTCGCGAGCCCGCCCACGAGCGGGCGGTACGCCGAGCCGTAGCGCAGCGTGAACGTCCGCAGCGTGACCGCCTGCGGGTCGACGCCGTGAGCCCCGAGGGTCGGCGACTGCGACAGCAGCAGCGGCTCCTGCCCGACGAAACGGTGCGGTTGCGCGCGCACGTGGTCCGCGAGCTGGTCGCGCGTCAGGTGGGCGAGGTCGTCGGCGTTGTCGATCGTCCGGACAACGAGACCGTCCAGGTGGTCCAGGACGTACGCCCGCGACCGCGGGTCGCCGGCCCAGTACGTCTGCACCGATGGCAGGCGCAGCGGCTCGTCGAGCAGCTGCTCGCACATCGCCGCCATGAACGGCAGCATGCCCGGGTTCTCGAGCACGCCGGCCCCGAGTCCGTTGACGACGCGCACCGAGCCGCGGCGCACCGCCTCCGAGAGGCCCGCCACGCCCAGCTGCGAGCCCTTGCGCAGCTCGAGGGAGTCGCTCCATGCCGCATCGACGCGTCGCAGGATGACGTCGACGCGCTCGAGGCGCCCCAGGACCCGCATCCAGACGGCGCCGTCGCGCATCACCAGATCGCTGCCCTCGACGAGCGGAAAGCCCAGGCTCGACGCGACGAAGGCCTGGTCGTACGCGGTCTCGGAGTGCGTGCCGGGCGACAGCACGACGACGCGCGGGTTGGCCCGATGGCCCGGCGCGGAGTCGATCAGGGTCGAGCGCAGCGCCTGGAAGAACGGGGCCATCCGGTGCAGGCCGGCCTGGCGGTACAGCTCGGGCAGCACGCGCGAGATGACCCGCCGGTTCTCCATCGCGTAGCCGATGCCGGACGGCGCCTGCGCCCGGTCGGCGAGCACCTGCCACTCCCCCGCGGCGTTGCGGCCGAGATCGGCGGCGGCGATCAGCAGCGGGTGCGGGTCGTGCGCCGAGGCCCGCGCCGAGACGCGCAGGAATCCCTCGTGCGCGAACACCACCGCGGGCGGCAGCACGCCCGATGACAGCAGCGTCTGCCGTCCGTACAGGTCGACGAGGATCGCGTTGAGCAGCTCGGCGCGCTGCGCGAGGCCGATCTCCAGGGGCGCCCACTCGGCGGCGTCCATGACAAGCGGGAACGGGTCGAGCCGCCACGGGCCGGGCTCCTGATCGGCAGGCGTATAGGTGACCCCGTCGTTCGCGAGGAATCGCTCGATGTCGCCGCCGATGCGGCGCAGGTCGCCCTCGGTCAGCTGCACCGCGCTGCCGGCCAGCATGCGCCAGCTCGTCCGCAGGCCGCCGTCGGGTGCGACGACCTCGTCGTAGCGGGCGGGGCCACCGGTCAGCGTGGGCTGGGTGACCTGCGCGGAGTAGTCGCGAAGCGCCGTCACTGACCCGCTCCGCGAGACGCGCCGGGCGGCACGGTGAGTGACACGGTGCGGCGCAGGTCGAGCGTGTGCGGGTACTCATCGCTCGCCGCGCGCCGGCCGGCCTCCTGCATCGCGGCCACGTCGACCGCGCCCGCGGTGTGACCGAAGGGCTCGAACCGGCTGGATCGGCGCGCCTCCGCCTCGCGCGCGTTGATCGGCGGACGCTCGTGGGCACGGCCGCCGGGGTGCACGACGTGGTACGTCGCGCCGCCCAGCGAGGTCGCGGACGCGATGTCGATGACGTCGAACCGCAGCGGAGCATGCACCTCGATCGACGGGTGCAGCGCCGACGGCGGCTGCCACGCGCGGTAGCGGACGCCGGCGAAGTACTCACCGGCCACACCCGTCGGGGTCAGGGGCACGGGAACGCCCTGGCACGTCACGAGGTGCTGCTGTGGAAGGACGCCACGGACCGTGACCTGCAGGCGCTCGACGGAGGAGTCGACATAGCGCGCCATGCCGCCGGACGTCGCCTCCTCGCCCAGCACGTGCCACGGCTCGATCGCCGACCGCAGCTCGAGCTCGACGTCGCCGGCGCGGGCCAGGCCGATGCGCGGGAACCGGAACTCGGTGAACGGGTCGAGCCACGACTCCTCGAAGTCGACGCCGTGGGCGCGCAGGTCGGCAACGACGGCACCGATGTCGCGGATCGCACCCTGCGGCAGCAGGAAGTCCTCGTGCAGCGCCGTGCCCCAGCGCACGAGCGGCGCGCGGTACGGCTTCTCCCAGAACATCGCAACGAGCGACCGCACCAGCAGCGACTGCACCATCGCCATGCGGGCGTGCGGCGGCATCTCGAAGCCGCGCAGCTCGAGCAGCCCCAGACGTCCGCGCGACGAGTCGGGGCTGTACATCTTGTCGACGCAGAACTCGGCCCGGTGGGTGTTGCCGGTCAGGTCCGTCAGCAGGTGCCGCAGCGCACGGTCGACGAGCCACGGGCGCGGCTCGTCGTCCTGCGCCGTCAGGCGGTCGATCTCCTGGAAGGCGATCTCGGCCTCGTACAGCGCTTCGGGACGTCCCTCGTCGAAGCGCGGCGCCTGGCTCGTGGGGCCGATGAAGCGTCCCGAGAACAGGTACGACAGCGACGGGTGCCGCTGCCAGTACGTCATGAGGCTCATCAGCAGGTCGGGGCGCCGCAGCATCGGCGACGCGGCCGGCTCGTGCCCACCCAGCGTGATGTGGTTGCCGCCTCCGGTGCCGGTGTGCGCGCCGTCGAGGTCGAACTTCTCGGTCGTGAGCCGCGCGTGCCGGGCGATGTCGTACAGCGTCGTCGTCAGCTCGCGCAGCTCGGACCACGACGCCGTCGGCTGGACGTTGACCTCGATGACGCCGGGATCACTCGCGACGACGAGCTGCGTCAGGCGCGCGTCCGGTGGCGGCCCGTAGCCCTCGACGACGATCCGCTGGTCCAGGCCCGACGCCGCGACGTCGATGACGTGCAGCAGGTCCGCATAGTCCTCGAGCCGCTCGGTCGGCGGCAGGAAGACGTGCACGAAGCCGCCGCGCGCCTCGACCGCGAGCGCCGTCGTCGGCTGCGTGGCCGGGTCGACGACCGGCACGGCGGGGATGCGTGGGTCGAGGCGTGGGCCCGCCTCCAGGTAGGACGGATCGCCCGACGCGTCGGGGTCCTCCCACGTGATCGAGGCCAGCGGCAGCCGCAGCCCGACGGCGGACGTGCCCGGCAGCAGGACGATGCGTCCGCGACGCAGCGCCCAGTCCGGGCTCGCCCACGACTCCCCCGTCACCAGCGGCAGCACCCAGCCGGTCGGCTCGACGACGCCCGCGTCGAGGGACGCCGCGAGGTCCGCGTCGGCCCGCCGGGGGTCGAGGCCCGGGCGTTCGCCCGCGGGTGCGCGCAGCTCGTTGACCAGCTCCGTCAGCGGGTCCTCGTACGCGGGGCGCAGCTGCGTGGCCGGCAGGCCGAGCAGGCGGACGAGCTCGCGACCGAGCGCCTCGGCGCGCGCCGGGGCATCCGGCTGCGCGGCCGCGTCGTCCCACGGATCGGCCAGCAGGGCAGAATCGGACCACAGCGACTCGCCGTCGCCGCGCCACTGCAGCGAGATCTGCCAGCGCGGCAGCTCCTCGCCGGGATACCACTTGCCCTCGCCGCGGTGCACCAGGCCGCCGCCGGCGTAGACGTCGCGCAGGCGCTCGGCGAGCTCGCTGGCCTTGAGTCGCTTCTCGGGCCCGTCCGCCTGCGTGTTCCACTGCGGCGACGTGACGTCGTCGAGCCCGACGAACGTCGGCTCGCCGCCCTGCGTCAGCCGGACGTCGGCGGCGACCAGCCTTTCGTCCACCGCCTCGCCGAGCGCGTCGATGCGTTGCCACTGCGCGTCGGTGTACGGCTTGGTGACCCGCGGGTCCTCGTGGACGCGGCGCACCGTGTTGTGGAACGAGAAGTCGACCTGCGCCCGCTCCATGAGCGTGCCGGAGATCGGCGCCGCCGAGGACGGGTGGGGCGTGGCCGAGAGCGGGATGTGTCCCTCGCCGGCGAAGAGAGACGACGTCGGGTCGAGCCCGATCCAGCCGGCGCCGGGCACGAACACCTCGGCCCAGGCGTGCAGATCGGTGAAGTCCTCCGTGGGCCCGCTCGGCCCTTCGATCGCCTGGGTGTCGGACGCGAGCTGCACGAGGTAGCCCGACACGAAGCGTGCCGCGAGACCGTGCTGGCGCAGCAGCGACACGAGCAGCCACGAGCTGTCGCGGCAGGAGCCGATGCCCCGTTCGAGCGTCTCCTCGGGGCTCTGCACGCCGGCCTCCATGCGCACGGAGTAGCCGACCGCCCGGTAGACCGCCGCGTTGAGCTGCACGAGGAACGGCACCATCGCGATGCCGTCCTCGGGCAGCACGGGCAGGCCCTCGAGGAACTGCGTCACGAGGGGTCCCGGTGCGTCCGTGTCGCCCTCACCGACGGGTCGCAGGTACGGCGCGAGATCGGCCGCGAGCGAGGGCTCGTACGTGAACGGGTACGTCTCGGCGTACTCCTCGATGAAGAAGTCGAAGGGGTTGACGACGACCATGTCGGCGACCAGGCCCACCGTGATGTCGAGCTCGGCGACCTTCTCGGGGAACACGAGGCGGGCCAGCCAGTTGCCGAACGGGTCCTGCTGCCAGTTGACGAAGTGGTTGCCGGGGGTGACTGTCAGGGAGTACGCCTCGATCGGCGTGCGGCTGTGCGGCGCCGGCCGGAGACGGACCACGTGGGGTCCCAGCTCGACGGGTCGCTCGAAGCGGTAGGTGGTGCGGTGCTCGAGGGCGACCCTGATCGACATGGCTCAACTCTGCCCGTCGCGCGTCGCACGAGGGTCACCGGGCTCCGCCGCGCGGAGCGGCGTCAGGAGACGGGGACGAGCGTGAACAGGATGAGCCACGAGATCGGCGCGACCGCGATGAGCGAGTCGAGGCGGTCCATCAGGCCACCGTGGCCGGGCAGGAGGTCGCCCATGTCCTTGATGCCGAGGTCGCGCTTGATGAGCGACTCGGACAGGTCGCCGAGCGTCCCGAACACGACGCCGGCGACGCCCAGGAGGATGCCGACCCACCAGTCACCGTCGAGCGCGTAGGTGACGGTGAGGATGCCGGTCGCGATGCCGAAGATCAGCGAGCCGGTGAAGCCCTCCCACGACTGCTTGGGACTGTTCGTGGGAGCCATGGGGTGCTTGCCGAACAGCGCGCCGGCGATGTACCCACCGATGTCGGAGGCGATCGTCGCGACGATGAACGCCACGATGCGCCATGGACCGTCGTCCTCCTTCAGCATGAGCACGACGAAGGTGCCCATCAGGTAGAGGTAGCCCAACGAGAAGATGCCGGCGCTGACGTCACGGACGAAGCCCTCGGCGCCCTCCATGAGGCGCCACACCATCGTGGCGATGACCGTCAGCGCCATCGCCACGGCGGCGGTCTCCATGCTGCCGACGTAGGCACCGACCAGCATGATCGTGCCGCCGGTGACCACCGGCAGCACCGGAAGATGGATGCGGGCGGTCGAGAACGCGCGTGCCAGCTCGAACAGCCCGATGCCCAGCGCCACGGCCACGACGCCGATGAACACTTCCTTGACCAGCACCAGCGACAGGACCACCATCGCGACCAGGCCCACGCCCACCGCGATGGAGGCCGGCAGGTTGCGCCCCGCCCGGCCCGTCTTGACCGCTTCTGCAGGTGTCTCCCCGGCGGGAGACTCAGACTTCAAGGAGCTCGGCCTCTTTGTTCTTCAACAGCTCGTCGATGGCCTCGACGTGCTTCTTCGTGAGGGCGTCCAGGCGCTTCTCGGCGCCGGTGGTGTCGTCCTTGCTGATCTCGGAGTCCTTCTCGGCCTTGTCCATCGCCTGCTTGGCGTTGCGGCGGACGCCACGGACGGCGATGCGTCCGTCCTCGGCCTTGGACTTCGCCAGCTTGATGTACTCCTTGCGACGGTCCTCGGTGAGCTCGGGCAGCGTCACGCGCAGCACCTTGCCGTCGTCGCTGGGGTTCACGCCGAGGTCTGACTCGCGGATGGCCTTCTCGATCGCGGGCTTCGCGCCGGCGTCGTAGGGCTGGATGATGACGGTGCGCGGCTCGGGCACCTGGAAGCCGGCCAGCTGGTTGAGCGGCGTCTGCTGGCCGTAGTACTCCGCCGTGATCTGGGCGAACATCGCGGGGTGCGCGCGGCCGGTGCGGATTGCGGCGAACTCCTCGCGGGTGTGCTCGACGGCCTTGTCCATCTTGGTGTCGGCGTCGCGCAGGGTCTGGTCAATCACGATACTGGTCCCATCGGAGTAGTTCTTTCACAGTTGCTCTCAGTCCGCGCAGCCTAGACGGCGTGCACGAGTGTCCCGATCTTCTCACCGCTGAGGACGCGGGACACGTTGCCCTCACCCTCCATGCCGAACACGATCATGGGCAGCTTGTTCTCCATGCACAGCGCGAACGCCGCCGCATCGACGACTTTCAGCCCCATCCGGAGCGCCGCGTCGAAGGTCAGCTCGTCGTACTTGTGCGCCGTGGGATCCGTGCGCGGGTCGGCCGAGTACACGCCGTCGACGCCTGACTTGGACATCAGCACCGCATCGGCCTTGATCTCCAGGGCCCGCTGCGCCGACACCGTGTCGGTCGAGAAGTACGGCATGCCGGCGCCGGCGCCGAAGATCACGACGCGGCCCTTCTCGAGGTGCCGGATGGCCCGTCGCGGGATGTACGGCTCGGCGACCTGGCCCATCGTGATGGCCGACTGGACGCGCGTCTCGACGCCGTGCTTCTCGATGAAGTCCTGCAGCGCGAGGCTGTTCATGACCGTGCCGAGCATGCCGATGTAGTCGGCACGAGAGCGCTCCATGCCGCGCTGGCTGAGCTCGGCGCCGCGGTAGAAGTTGCCGCCACCGACGACGATCGCGACCTCGACGCCGTCGGTCGCCGCCTGGGCGACCTGCTTGGCGATGCCGTTGACGACATCGGGGTCGATGCCGATCTTGCCGCCACCGAAGACCTCGCCGGACAGCTTCAGCAGGACCCGCTTCAG
>JAOPXY010000212.1 GCA_025964895.1 Aeromicrobium sp. | reverse complement strand
CACGACCTGGGTCCACTTCTCCTCGTGCGCGGCCTTGTCCGATCCGAGCAGCAGCACCAGGTCCGATCCGTCGAGGGTGTCGAACGTCGGCAGGTCGTCGCGGTCGAGCTCGGTGATCTCTCCACCGCGCTGCAAGAGCCGCTCCGTGACGTAGCCCCCGTCGTTGTCCGTCGCGTCGGCGACCACGTGAATCCGCATGCCGCCAGTGTCCTCCCCCGACGCTGAGGGGGGAGTTCCGGCCCCTCGGGGGGAGGGTTGCTGCCCCTGACCCCGGGCAACAAGTACCCCCTCGAGGGGCGACAAGTACCCCGTCAGCGTTGGGGGGTGCGGAGGAACTTCTCGAGGAGGGGGCCGGCGGTCTGGGAGCCGGACTCGCCGTCGGCGACGTACACCGCGACGGCGAGGTCCCCCTGGCCGGCGATCATCCACGCGTGCGTGCGGGGCGGGGTGTCGGTGCCGTACTCGGCCGTGCCGGTCTTGGCCGACACGGGCGCGCCCGGCACGTCGGCCAGGAACCGTCCGCTGCCGTCGGTGACGACACCCCGGAAGAGCTCCTGCAGCTGCGCTGCCTCGTCCTTCGTCAGCGGCTCGGCCGCATCGGCGGCCGGCTTGGTCGGCGAGTCCGCGATGAGCGTCGGCGTGACCCGCGTGCCGTGGACGATCGACGCCGCCACGACCGCCATCGCCAGGGGTGAGGCCTCGATCTTGCCCTGGCCGATCATCGACGCAGCCCGCTCGGTGCCCTCGGCCTCGGCGGGGACGGAGCCAAGGAAGGCCGGATACCCGAGGTCGAGATCGGGACCGAGCCCGAGCGCCGCGGCCGCCGCCGCGAGCTCGGCCTGCGGGGCCTTGTCGCGCTCGGCGATCATCGCGGTGTTGCACGAGTTGGCGATCGCGTCGCGCAGCGCGATGTCGCCGACGGCGCTGCTGGGATAGTCGGAGTAGTTCGTGAACCGCCGTCCGTCGACCGTGACGGTCGCGGTGCACGGCACCTTCGTCGACGGCGTCATGCCCGAGCGAAGCAGCGCCAGCGCAGTGACCAGCTTGAACGTCGAGCCGGGTGCCTCGCGGGCCGCCGCAGCGGTGTCGGCGCCCTCCCCACCGGCACCGCTCGCCAGGGTCAGGATCTCCCCCGTCGACGGCCGGATCGCCACGATCGCGCTGGCCGGGTCGACGCCGGCCAGGATCTCATCGGCCGAGCCCTGCAGCTGGGCGTCGATCGTGGTCTGCAATGCCGTGCCCGCCTGCGGCTCGCCCACGAACAGCTCCCGCGGTTCGGCGCCGTCCTGCGACGACACGGCCTCGACCGTGACGCCCGGCGATCCACGCAGCTGCTCGTCGTACCGCAGGGCCAGGCCGGACAGACCCACCAGGTCACCGGCCTGGATCGAACCCTTCGACTTCTGGACGATCTCGGCCGTGGCCTCACCCACCACGCCGAGCATCGGCTGCCCGAACGTGCGCGTCGGTGCCAGCGACATCTCCGCCGCCAGCTGCACCGCGCCAGGAACGGACGCCAGCTGGGCGTCGCTCAACTCGTCGCCCGAGCCGGTGCGCACCACGAGCCCCACGACGAAGGCCTGGGGCCCCGCGGCCTCGACCTGCTTGGCGTACTGGTCGGCGTCGATGTCGACGAGCGCCGCGAGCGCCCGCGCCGACGTGCCCGCCTGCTCCGCGGCGATGCGTGACTTGTCGATGCCGATGCGCTCGACGCTCCGCTCGGTGACCAGGGCCTCGCCGCCGGCGCCCAGGATGTCACCGCGATCGGCGGCCTCCGTGCCGACCCTGATGCGCTCGTCGGCCGTCAGGTCGGGCGCCACGATCGAGGCGTCCCACGCCACCTGCCACGCATCGTCGACGAGCGTCAGGTTCGCGGTCGTCGTGTAGTCCCACACGGAGGCGCCGAAGGTCCACCGGGTGCGAAGCTCCGCGGTCGTGGCGTCGTCCTTCTCGGCGACGTCCTCGACCGTGACCTTCGGCCTGAGGCCGTCCATGCCCTTGACGATGCGCTCCAGATCGGCCTGGGCCACCCGGCTGCCCGCCGTGACCGGGACCTTCGACACGTCCTGGGACGTCAGCCCGGCCGCCAGCTTCTCGGCCGCGTCGCGGGCGTCGGGGCCGTCGGACGAGCAGGCGGCGAGCAGCGCCCCAACCGTCACGACGGCGCACGCGGCCGCGGTCAGTCGTCCTGCGGTCGGGCTGGTCATCGGGTCGCCTCCGGGAGTGTCAGGCTCTCGCCTGGGACGGAACGAGCAGTCAAACAGGTCGCGGCGACCGGGTCAACGGCGCCCGGATCGACCAAGGCAGCAACGACGGACCCGGAACGACGAAACCCGGTGGGGTCACCTTCCCTTGTGACCTCACCGGGTTGCGTCGTGATGCGTGCCGTCTACTCGTAGACGGGCACCGCGATCTCCGAACCCATTTGCAGGGCGGAGGCGTTGGGGAGCGAGTTGAGCTCGATGATGTCGTCGACCGTGGCGCGGATGTCGCCGTCGGGATTGGCCTCGGCCGCGATCTCCCACAGCGTGTGGCCGGCCAGGACGCGGACCGTCGTGGTGTCCTGCAAAGTTCCGGCCTGGTCGGTCGCCGTGGACGACGGGCCCAGGACGATCGCGACGAGTCCGATGGCGGCCACCGCGAGGGTCAGGATGACGGCCTTGCCGCGACGCGTCAGCCGCACGGGGGCGGCCGCGGCGGAACGAGCCGTGGAACGGGTGGGGGTACGCGTCGGGAGGTGCGAGACGGTGCCGAAGGTGATGGTGCTCATGAGTGCCTCCATGGGGGAAGTGAGACGGTGAAGATGAACGTGTGGTGGTCCGAGCGAACGCTGCTCTCGATGTCATTCGATGGTGCGAACAGGCGTTCGATCGAACACATGTACGACGATAGGGGGCGCCACCGACAAAAGGAAGCCCTGATCGAACACAATTTCGATTGATGGTGTCCAAAGCCCGGCATTGCAGGGCGAAGAGGGCTCGAAAAAGTTCGAAGGGACCGGCCCCGCACGGCGAGGAGGCGGCCGTCCCCCCGTCCCACTACGGTCGAGGCATGGCCGCGAAGAGCACGATCGTCACCGCCTGGAAGCACGCGTCGGCCCACCAGGCGCCGCTCCTGGCGGCGGGTGTCGCCTTCTACACCTTCATGTCGCTCTTCCCCGCGCTGATCGCCGGCGTCATGACCTACGGCCTCGTCGCCTCCCCCGAGACGGTGCAGAAGCAGTCGGCCGACATCGCCGAGGCCCTCCCCGCCGATGCGGCGTCCCTCGTGACCGGTCAGCTCGAGTCCCTCGTCACGACGTCCAGCGGCTCGCTCGGGCTCGGCCTGGTCGTCTCGGTGACCCTGGCCGTGTACGGGGCGTCCGGCGGCGTCGGCAACCTCATCACCGCGATCAATGCGATGTTCGGCATCCGCGACACCCGCAACGTCGTCAAGAAGAAGCTGCTCGCCCTGGGCCTCACCGCCGGGGCGCTGGTGTTCCTCGTCGTCATGCTGGTGCTCGTCGCCGCGGCGCCGGCGGTGTTCGACGCGATCGACATCGTCCCGGGCACGCGCTTCCTGCTCGAGATCGGACGCTGGGTCGTGCTGCTCGGCGCGGTCGTCCTGGCGATCGGCGTACTGTTCCGCATCGCCCCCGACCGGTCCGAGAAGCCCTCGCTCATGACGAAGGGCGTGCTCGTCGCGGCAGGCCTGTGGGTCGCGGTGTCGATCGGCTTCTCCCTGTACGTCGACAACTTCGGCAGCTACGGCAAGACCTACGGCGCCCTCGCGGGTGTCGTGGTCCTGCTGCTGTGGCTCTGGATCGGCATCTACGCCGTCCTTCTCGGGGCCACGATCGAGGCCGTCCGTGAGCGGATCGTCACGGCCGAGACGGTTGCCGAGGACGAGGAGATCGCCGATCTGCGCGGCGCCGAGGCCGACGGCGACCTCGTCCACGTCGAGGTCGTCGACGAGCCGGACACCGAGCCGGAGTCGGGGCCCTCGCCGCTCCCCGTCTTCAAACGACTGCGCAACCCCTTCCGGCGATCCGACGTCTCCCGCTGAGGTCTGCGCGCGACACGCCATCGAACATATGTTTGAACTGGCCCTAGCATCGGGGCTACTGTTTCCCTCATGACCGAAGATCGCAGTGCAGACGTCACCGAGCTCCCCGACGGGCCCGCAGACTCCTCCGGGCTCACCGCGCGCCAGCGCAAGGTGCTGGAGTTCCTGCGCGATGAGATCGAGAAGCGCGGCTACCCGCCCAGCATGCGCGAGATCGGTGCCGCGGTCGGCCTGACGAGCACGTCGTCCGTCGCGCACCAGCTCCGTGCGCTCGAGGGCCTCGGCTACGTCAAGCGCGATCCCAACCGTCCGCGGGCGCTGGAGATCTTCCTGCCCGACGTCATGGCGGCCCGCCGCTCCATGAGCGACAGCCACGTCGACGAGACGGGCATCGGCGACGCCATGCCGACGGCCGTCAACGTCCCGATGGTCGGGCGCATCGCGGCCGGTGGCCCGATCCTGGCCGAGCAGCGCGTGGAGGAGATCTTCCCGATGCCCAAGTCGCTCGTGGGCGACGGCACGCTGTTCATGCTCGAGGTCTCCGGCGACTCGATGATCGACGCGGCGATCTGCAGCGGCGACTACGTCGTGATCCGCCAGCAGCCCAATGCCGAGAACGGCGAGATCGTCGCGGCGATGCTCGACGGCGAGGCCACGGTCAAGACGTTCCAGCGCAAGGACGGCCAGGTATGGCTGCTCCCGCACAACGACGACTACTCCCCCATCGACGGCACGCACGCCACGATCCTCGGCAAGGTCACCGCGGTCATCCGGCGGGTCTGAGACCGTCCAGCCCATGACCGGCCGCGAGGACCCACGACGCCTCAGGACGTCGCGGGTCGTCGCAGTCGTGCTGGCGGCGGGTCTCGCCGCGAGCGCGTGCACGGGATCGGACGACACGAACTCGTCCGCTCCCTCGCCGACGGTCAGCACGACGGCTGCGTCGCCGTCCGCTTCCCCCACGGCAACGGCGACGACTCCGCCGGCGGATCCTCCGGTCGTGCTGGCGATCTCGGTCGACGGGCTCAACCCCGAGGCGCTGACGACGCTGGGCCGCGACGGGACGCCCACCTTCTGGCGGCTCATCGACGAGGGATCGGCCACCCTCAACGCCCGCTCGGCGTACGAGCTGACGATCACGCTGCCCAATCACGCGGGCATGCTGTCGGGGCGGCCCGTGTCGGGCGACGCGGGCACATCGGTCACGTTCAACGACGACACCGGGGGCACGCTGGCCGCGACGCACGGCGCCTACGTGCCGGGTCTGTTCGACATCGCCCACGACCATGACGTGAGCACCGCGCTGCTCGCGGAGAAGGACAAGTTCGCCTTCCTGGTGCGCTCGTGGGACCGCAACCACGGGGCCGCGGACATGACGGGCGCCGACGACGGGCGCGACAAGCTCGACGTCGCCGAGATCGCCCCGGCGGACGAGCTCGTCGACGACGTCACCGACACCCTGACGTCCGGCGATGCGCGGCTCGTCTTCTGGCACATCGCGGCCCCGGACGCCGCGGGACACGCTGCCGGGTGGCTGGGACCGGAGTACCTGGCGGCCGTGGGTGACGCCGACGAGCAGATCGGGTCCGTGCTGGACGCCCTGGACGCCGACCCGGCGCTCGCCGCCCGCACGACCGTCCTGCTGACAGCCGACCACGGGGGGCCACGCGGCGCCGAGCAGCACGACGACGCCACGAGGCTCGCCAATTACCGGATCCCGTTCATCGCCTGGGGTCGGGGTGTCCGCGCCGGCGGTGATCTGTACGCCCTCAACCCCGATCGCGCGGACCCTGGCACGTCGCGCCCCGACTACACCGGCACGCAGCCGATCCGGAACATGGATCTCGCCGACGTCGCCCTGGGCCTGCTCGGCCTGCCCGCCGTGCCCGGCGCTGCGACGTCAGCGCTCCCGCCCGTCATCCTGCACTGAGCGGAGAAGAGACGGTTCGGTCAGGCCGAGTGGGCCTGACGTGCCTCCCAGGCGCTGCGCACCATGTCCTCGACCGAGTGGCGCATCGTCCACCCGAGGTCGCCGGATGCGAGCTCGCCTGACGCGATGATGCGGGCCGGGTCGCCGGCACGCCGCTCGGTGACCTCCGGCTCGAAGTCGATACCCGTCGCCGCCGCGACGGCCGTCATGATCTCGCGCACCGAGACCCCGTCGCCGCTGCCCAGGTTGTAGACGGGCTCGAGGGGCTGGCCGTCCAGCAGCTTCTTCGCGGCCACGACGTGCGCGTCGGCGAGATCGGCGACGTGGACGTAGTCACGCTCGCAGGTGCCGTCGGCGGTCGGGTAGTCGTCGCCGTTGATGCGGGGCGTACGACCCTCCAGCAGCGCGTCGATGACCAGCGGGAACAGATTGTGCGGACTCGTGTCGTACAGGTCCGGCACGGCGGAGCCCACGACGTTGAAGTAGCGCAGCGATGTGTGGCGCAGGCCGAAGGCCCGCGCCGAGTCGCGCAGCAGCCACTCACCGATCAGCTTGCTCTCGCCGTACGGCGACTCCGGCGCGGTCGGCGTCGCCTCCGTGACCAGGTCGACGTCGGGCGTCCCATAGACGGCGGCGCTCGAGGAGAACACGATCTTGTCGACGCCGGCCTCGTGCATGGCCTGCAGCAGGCTCACGGTGCCCTGCACGTTCTGCTCGTACGTGTGCAGCGGGCGTTGCACCGACACCCCGGCGTACTTGAAGCCGGCCAGGTGGACGACGGCGTCTACCCGGTGCTCGACCAACGCCTTCGCGACGATCCTCCGGTCGAGGATCGTCGCGTCAACGAAGGCGACACCGTCCGGGACGAAGTCGCGGTGACCGCTGGAGAGATCGTCGACGACGACGCACTCCAGCCCGGCCAGCCCGAAGGCACGCACGATGTGCGAGCCGATGTAGCCGGCGCCGCCGGTGACGAGGACTGTCATGACCACAACCCTCCCAGACCGCCCGTCAGTCGCTGAACCTCAGGTTGCCCGCGTTGTACGTGCGACCGGCCCGGACCGTGATGTGCTGACGGCCCTTGAACGACCGGCCGATGCCGCGCCACGAGTCGGCGTTGATGGTGATCTTCCAGCGCCCGGCCGGCAGGCCCGCGACGTAGAAGTTGCCCTTGCCGTCGGTGAGGTCGGTACGGATGACGCGCTTGCCGTCGGTCGACGACAGGGTCACCATCATCTCCTTGTTGGTGCGGCCCTTCGCGCGGCTGACGTGGCCCTTGACGACCGCGCCCTTCTTGGAGCGGAGGGCAACCTTCCGGGTGCTGTTGCCTGTGCCGGAGATGTTGACGACCTTGTACGTGCCAGCGCCGAGTGCCTTGCAGTGCGTGCGGTACATCCAGCCGGCCTTGCCCGCGGGACGCCTGCCCTGCTTGGCGTCCGTCGCGGGGTTCGGGTCGGCCGTGCGTGCCAGGTACTCGTAGCCCTTCGACGCGTTGCCGGGCAGCGCGCTCAGCTTGGAGAACGTCTTCCAGCGCTCGGCGCTGCGGTCGAGGCCCTTGAAGTACGACTTGTTGTTCGAGTAACGGCTCGGGTACCAGTCGGCGCACCCCGTGCGACGACCCAGCTCGACGTAGTAGCGGCCCGGGGGCAGGTTGTAGAACTGCGTGTTGCCGCCCGCGGACGCCTGCTGCTCGGCGATGATCGGCGAGTCGAGGACCGGGACGCGCGGAGTAGCCTCGCGGATGCTGACCCAACGGTCACCCTGGGACGTCGGCTTGAGGCCCGAGAACGAGCCGTCGACGTACAGGTGGTTGCCGCTGGCGCCCACTGCGACGTTGTAGGCGAGCCCGGCCGGTGACAGGGCCAGCATGTTGGAACGGGAGAACCGGTAGTTCTGGACGTCGAGGCAGCTGCCGAACTGGTTGTTCCAGCGCTCGTTCGTGCCGTTGCGGGCAGCGACCATGAAGCGCTTGTCGCCGGCAGCGTAGGGCAGGAAGTTGACCTGGTAGGTGCCACCGCCACCGACGGTCGTCGTCGCGAACACGTTCGCGCAGCCGGCGATGTCGAGCTCGCGCCGGACGTCCTTGCCGCCGCCGTACGACGGGGGGGCGGCCGCGATCGTCAGCCGCGACCCGACGGGGGCGGTGCCGTAGATGGACGTGTACTGGAAGTTCGCCGTGAACGCGCGGTACTTGGTGACCTTGATCGCGCTCGCGTCGCGCAGGTAACGCCCGCCCGTGGCGGGGCGGCCGTTGGAACCGCGCCAGTACCACGACTGCGTGTCGCCCCCGACCGACGGTCCGACGATGCGCAGCCGGTAGGTGGTGGCCTTCTTCCCCTTCTTGGGCAGGCCGACGCTGAAGCGGTAGGACCCGCCGTCGGGGATGTTGTTGGCGAATCGCACGACCTTGGTGTTGCCGCCGCGGTCGATCTTGATCAGCTCGACGCGGACGGGACCGACGTTGCCCGCCCCGCCGGGACCGGTGACGGTGCCCACGATCTGCTGTGAGGCCGCCTGGGCCGGAGACGCGACGAGCATCCCGGCGACGAGCGCCCCAAGAGCAGGCAACAACAAGGTGACGCGAAACTTCATGGGATCCCCGAAATTCGTGGTTGACAACTTCAGGAGAATATCAGCCGTCGGTGCCGTTCGCGCCCAATGCGGCTTCGTCGAGGCGGCGGAGCGCCGACAGCGCGGTCTCGCGATCGGTCGTCTTCCACATGTCGGGCAGCGATGCCGCCAGGAATGAGCCGTACCTGGCGGTCACGATGCGTGGGTCGAGGATCGCGACGACGCCGCGGTCGCTGGCCCGACGGATGAGCCGTCCCGTGCCCTGGGCGAGCAGCAGGGCGGCGTGTTGCGCCGCGACGCCCATGAAGCCGTTGCCGCCGCGCTTCTCGACGAGGCGCTGGCGCGCGCTCATGAGCGGGTCGTCGGGACGTGGGAACGGGATCCGGTCGATGATGACGAGCTGGCACGTGTCGCCGGGCAGGTCGACGCCCTGCCACAGGCTCAGCGTGCCGAACAGGCATGTCGTCGGCTCGTCCGCGAAGCGACGGGCGAGCTCGGGCAGCTGCGCGTCGCCCTGACACCAGATGTCGAGGTCCGGCAGCCGCTCACGGACCTGCTCGGCGGCCCGCTCGGCGCCGCGACGCGACGAGAACAGCCCCAGCGTCCGTCCGCCGGCGGCCTCGATGAGCGCCGTGATCTCGGCGAGCTGTGCCTCCTCGAGCCCGTCGCGGCCCGGCAGCGGGAGGTGCTGGGCGACGTACAGCATCCCCTGCCTGCTGTAGTCGAACGGAGATCCGACGTCGAGCGACGTCCACGGCGGGTCGTCACCCCACAGCCCCAGCGAGCGGGCGACCGGCTCGAAGCCACCGCCGAGCTTGAGGGTCGCGCTGGTCAGGACGACGGTCTTGTCGGCGAAGAGCTTGTCGCGCAGGGCGCCGGACACGTCGATGGGCGCGATGTGCAGCTGCTTGTTGCCGCGGTTGTCGCTGATCCACAGCACCTCGGTCTCACCCTTGGCGGCCATGCGCTCGGCGATCTTGCGGATGTCGTCGATCATGCCGCGGGCCTGCTGGAGGGCCGCGTCGGGCTCGCTCTTGTCCTCTTTCGGGAAGGCCGAGAGGCACGCACGGGCGCTGTCGCGAATCAGCGCGAGCACCTCCTGCAGCGGCTGCGGCAGCTCGTCGATGCGTCCCTCCACGCTGCGGGCCAGGACGTCGGCGAGCGCGTCGGAGAAGTCGGTCAGGTCGTCGGGCTCTCCCGAGCTGATCCGCGCCTTCGCCCGTCGGGCGGCGCGCTCGACGATGACGGGGTCGAGCTCGTCGGTCGACGCCTGCGTGACACGTGCCGCCAGCTCGTGGGCCTCGTCGACCACGACGGCGTCGTACTCCGGCAGCATCGGGACACCGTCGATCGCGTCGATCGCGAGCAGCGCGTGGTTCGTGACGACGACCTGTGCGGAGTGCGCGTCCTCACGGGCGAGCTCGGCGAAGCACTCCAGCGCGTGGGCGCACCGGGACGCGCCGAGGCACTCTCGGTGGTTGACGCTGACCTGGCGCCACGCCCGCTCATTGTGCGACGGCGCTGAGTCCCGGTCGCCGGTGTGCCCGCCGGCCGCCTGCTCCTCGGCCCACTCGCGCAGCTCGAGCACCTCGGCGCCCAGCGATCCCTCGGGGACGTCGATCAGGGTGCCCTGGTCGTCCGGAGCGCCTTCACGGACGCGGTGCAGGCACGCGTAGTTGCCGCGCCCCTTCACGACCGCGTGGTGCGGCACCTTGTCGAGCGTCGCGCGGGCGGCCGCCTTGAGCGCGGGGATGTCGCGCTCGACCAGCTGGTGCTGCAGGTTCAGGGTCGCGGTGGCCACCACGACCCGCTTGCCGTGCAGCAGGCTCGGGACGAGGTAGCCCAGCGACTTGCCCGTGCCGGTGCCGGCCTGCACCAGGAGGTGCTCGCCGGAGTCGAGGGCGTGCTTGACCGCCTCGGCCATCTGGATCTGCCCGGGACGATCCTCTCCCCCGACGGCCTCGACGGCGGCGTGGAGGACGTCACGGATGTCAGGCACGAATCGAGGTTATCTCGCTCGGGACCGTTGTCGCGCCACGCCGTCCACAGCTCGCCGCCGGAGGGTCAGTCCCCTGCTCGCGGAAGCTGCACCCGGGCGTACTGCTCGAGCTCGCTGGCCAACGCGCCGTTGACGCGGGCGACGACGTGGGTGCCGTCGGCCTCGTGGTCGAGCGACTCTATCTCGCCCTCGACGTGGATCTGGTTGAGCAGATCGCCTCGCGCATACGGCAGCAGCACGTCGATGTGGCTTGCCGGCTGCGGGAGATCGGCCTCGATCGCGCTCAGCAACTCGTCGATGCCCTCGCCCGTGCGGGCGCTGACGACGATGGCGTGCGGCTCGCGCACCAGCAGCTGCTTGACGACCAGCGGATCGGCGGCATCTGCCTTGTTGATGACCATCAGCTCGGGCAGGTCGGACGCGCCGGCCTCGAGGATCACCTGGCGAACCGCGGCGATCTGCCCCTCGGGATCGGGGTCGGACCCGTCGACGACGTGCAGGATCAGGTCGGACTCGGCGACCTCCTCCAGCGTCGACCGGAACGCCTCGACCAGCTGGTGGGGCAGGTTGCGGACCAGGCCGACCGTGTCCGTCAGCGTGTAGACGCGACCGTCGGACGTCTGGGTGCGCCGGGTCGTGGGATCGAGGGTCGCGAACAGGGCGTCCTCGACGAGCACGCCGGCGTCGGTGAGCCGGTTCAGCAGGCTCGACTTGCCGGCGTTGGTGTAGCCCGCGATCGCGACCGACGGGATGTCGTGCCGCTTGCGGTTGCCCTTCTTGGTCTCGCGGGCCTTGCCGAGCTCGGCGAGCTCGCGGCGCAGCTTCGTCATCTTCATCTGGATGCGACGACGATCGGTCTCGAGCTTCGTCTCACCGGGGCCGCGGCCACCGATGCCCTCGCCGCCGGCCGCCTGGCCACCGGCCTGGCGCGACAGGTTGCCACCCCAGCCGCGCAGCCGCTGCTTCTGGTACTGCAGCTGGGCGAGCTCGACCTGAGCCTTGCCCTCCTTGCTCTTGGCGTGCTGGGCGAAGATGTCGAGGATCAGCGCGGTGCGGTCGACAACCTTGACCTTGACCTTGTCCTCGAGGTTGCGCAGCTGGCTGGGGGCGAGCGCGCCGTCGCAGATCACGGTGTCGGCGCCGGTGGCCTCGACCGCGGCGCGCAGGTCCTCGACCTTGCCGGTGCCGATGTAGGTGGCCGGATCGGGCTTCTGCCGGCGCTGGATCAGGGCGTCGAGCACCTCGGAGCCAGCCGTCTCGGCCAGCAGCTTCAGCTCGGTCATCGAGTTCTCGGCGTCCTCGGCCGTGCCCTCGGTCCAGACCCCGACGAGCACGACCCGCTCGAGTCGGAGCTGGCGGTACTCGACCTCGGTGATGTCCTCGAGCTCGGTGCGCAGGTTGGCGACCCGCCGCAGCGAGTTGCGCTCCTCGAGCTCGAGTCCCTCGACACCCGCGGCAGTCGGTTCGTACGTCTGTTCGGTCATGCAGTCCAATCCATGGTGCCCCGCGCGACGATCTGCGCGGGACCGGTGAGAACGATGTGATCGTGTGCGTCCCAGCTGACGTGCACGGTGCCGCCGGGGACGTCGACCCGGTAGGTGACGGGTCGTTCGGCTCGGTCGGCCACCGCGGTGGCCACGGCCACGGCGCAGGCGCCGGTGCCACAGGAACGTGTCTCCCCCGAACCTCGTTCGTGCACCCGCATCGCGACGTGGTGCTCGCCCTCGCGGACGACGAACTCGATGTTGACACCTTCGGGATAGACCGACTCG
>JAOPXY010000207.1 GCA_025964895.1 Aeromicrobium sp. | reverse complement strand
CCGTCGTCGGCGACGCCAAGGACTACATGCTCGACAACCAGGACGCGATGCTCGCGCTGCACGAGGGCGTGCCGCTGTACATCGAGCTGCCGGCCTCGGTCGAGCTGCTGGTCGAGTACACCGAGCCGGGCCTGCAGGGCGACCGCTCCAGCGGCGGAACCAAGCCCGCCCGCCTGGAGACCGGCAAGGAGATCCAGGTCCCGCTGTTCATCGTCAACGGCGAGAAGATCAAGGTCGACACCCGCGACGGCAGCTACCTCGGCCGCGTGTCGTCCTGATGTCGGCTCGGACCAAGTCCCGCAAGCGCGCCCTCGACATCCTCTTCGAGTCGGAGGCGCAGAGCCTCCCGCCCGGCGGCACGCTGGCTGATCGGCTCGCGTCCGACGACTACCCCGTCAACGAGTACGCCGTCCTGCTGATCGAGGGGGTCGCGGAGCACCGCGACCGCCTCGACGAGATCATCGCCGAGAACGCCACGGACTGGACGCTCGACCGCATGCCCGCGGTCGATCGCAACCTGCTGCGCATCGGCGCCTTCGAGATCCTCTACGTCGAGGACGTGCCGGACGCCGTCGCCGTCAGCGAGGCGGTCGGCCTCGCCGCCGACCTGTCGACCGACGAGTCGCCGTCGTTCGTGAACGGGCTGCTGAGCCGCATCGTCGAGCTCAAGCCGACGCTGACGGCCTGATCCGAGATCCCTCATGACGGATGTTCGAAACATCCGTCATGATCCCCGCGGCGGTCCCTCTGCACAGGTAGAGGCGCACCGGTCTCGTCGGGGAAGAACCAGGGGAGTCAGCGTGATCACGGACGATCTGATCGATCGGATGGCCCGCAAGTGCCTGCTGTCCGACGAGGACCTCGACGCCGTCGTGCTCGACGAGCGGCCCAAGCGCATCCAGACGGTCAACCTGCACCACCTGGCGCTCGCCGCGCGGTCGGACGACTTCGCGCGCACGATCGAGCGGGCCGACTACATCACGGCCGACGGTTGGCCCATCGTCTCGCTCATGCGGTCGCGCGGCATCGATCCCGCCCGGGTCACGGGCTCGGAGTTCCTCGAGCGGATGCTGTCGGGTCGTCAGTTCCACGGCAAGAAGGCCGCGATCCTCGGCGCCGATCGCCACACCGGCTACGACTTCCGTGGCCAGCTGCACGACTCCGGGCTGCAGGTCATGTTCCGCGAGCACGGCAACCGCAGCGACTGGAAGGCCCGCAAGCTGGCCAAGAAGCTGCGCAAGTACGACGTCGACCTGCTGATCGTGGCCGTCACCCCGCCGTTCGGCGACATGATCGGCGAGGCCGTCCGCAAGGCCGGGTTCCGCGGCGTCGTGGTCAACGTCGGCGGCGCCGTCAACATGGTCACCGGCAACGCGACGATGGCGCCGGGATGGGTGCGGGCGCTCAAGATCGAGTGGTTCTACCGGCTCGCCCAGGAGCCCCGCCGCCTGTACCGGCGCTACATCATCGAGTGCCTGCCTGTCTTCTTGAAGGTCATCCTGCCGAGCTACTGGAGTCGCGGCCGCGCCTGAGCGGGTGCCGACCGGCACGTCTTGGGATGATGTACCCATGACCGTGCCCAGCTGGTCCGAGCTGATGATCTCGATGTTCTTCGGCGAGGACGAGGAGACGCCCTTCTCCGGTGTCCTGGAGGTCGACGGCTGGTACTCCGGCGACGAGCAGCACCAGACGCTGCCCGACACGGTGCGGGTGCACAAGTCAGGCCGCCGGTACCGGGTCGAGACGCTGAACGGCGACGTCCTGTTCATCCGCGGCACCGACCGCGCCTGGCGGTTCCCGCGGGCGGCCGACCGGCCGATCATGATGCGCGACAGCGGCGACGACCACGACGAGGGCTTCGGCTCGTACGCCGTGGCGATCGAGCGTCCCCGCCTCGCGGTGTGGCGCGACCAGGATCTCGAGGCACCCGTCAAGCCTCCCGTGAGTGCGCCGTACCTCGGCCGCGACGCGTGGGACGTCGAGATCACGTTCTCCAGCGCGACACGGGCGGCGGCACAGCTCACGATCGACGCGACGACCGGCATGCTGCTGCGCTGGGGCAGCGATGTGTTCGGGGACGACTTCCGCTGGAACCAGCTGCGCGAGACGCCTGACATGGACGATGCGCTGTTCACGTGGGACGGTGAGGCCGACACCGCCGAGGAGGCGATGCGCGACGCGCTCGACCGTCTCGGGCCGTCCGCCGTCGTCCCCGTCGGGCAGGACGTCACCCGCCGGGCCGGCGACGCCCCGCCGAGCTGCCCCGTCGGACCCCTGTCGGTGTCGGTGACGGGGGAGCCGGAGGTGTTCGAGGTTGCGGGCGACGGCTCGTACCACGTGGGCTTCGACCTGGGCGGCTTCGTGAGCGTCTTCCGCCGCCCGCACAGCGAAGCCCCCTGGCACCGCGGCGACCGGCGCGAGGGCTGGACGACGTGGTCCGAGGGCGGCTGGGACTGGACCGTCCGCTCGTCGACCGACCTGGACGGCGCGCAGCTCGCCGCGATCCGCCGGCAGCTGACGCAGATGGCCCGCGACGAGCGCTGACGGTGACCCCCGCGAGCGAGCCGCGTCGGACCCGCGGTTGGCGCGCTGCTAGTCTTGGGTCGAACAACCGACATCCTTTAACGGCCGTCCCGAGAGGCGGAGAAGGAGGTCAGCCGTGGTCGCGCCTTCGGACGCTCCAGATGCTGGCATGGCTCACCCCACCGCACGGACGGTCCTCGACGAGCAGGACATCTCCCGGGCGCTGACCCGCATCACGCACGAGATCCTGGAGCGCAACCGCGACTCCGCCGGTCTCGTCCTCCTCGGCATCCCGACGCGTGGCGTGCACCTGGCCCGCCGCATCGCGCAGCGCATGTCCGAGGTCGAGGACCGCGAGATTAGCGCCGGTGCCCTCGACATCACGATGTACCGCGACGACCTGCGGCTCAAGCCGGCCCGGGCCCTGGAGCACACCGAGATCCCCGACGACATCGACGGCAAGGTCGTCGTGCTGATCGACGACGTGCTGTTCTCGGGACGCACGATCCGCGCCGCGCTCGACGCGCTGGGCGAGCTCGGACGGCCGACGGCCGTGCAGCTGGCCGTACTGATCGACCGCGGCCACCGTGAGCTGCCGATCCGCGCCGACTTCGTCGGCAAGAACCTGCCAACGTCGCTCGCCGAGAAGGTCAAGGTACGGCTCACCGAGTCCGACGGCGCCGACTCGGTCTCGATCGCGGGGGGCAGCTGATGATCACGAACCTGCTGAGCGCCGGCGACCTCGACCGCACCGACGCGATCCGCATCCTCGACACCGCCGAGGAGCTGCTGGGCGTCGCGAGCCGGCCGATCAAGAAGCTGCCGACGCTGCGCGGACGCACCGTCGTCAACCTGTTTTTCGAGGACTCGACGCGCACGCGCATCTCGTTCGAGGCGGCCGCCAAGCGGCTCAGCGCCGACGTCATCAACTTTTCGGCCAAGGGCTCCAGCGTGTCGAAGGGCGAGAGCCTCAAGGACACCGCGCTGACGCTGCAGGCGATGGGCGCCGACGCCGTCATCATCCGGCATCACTCCTCGGGCGCACCGCACCGCCTGGCGCAGGCCAAGTGGACCAAGGGTGCGGTCATCAACGCCGGCGACGGCACGCACGAGCACCCCACGCAGGCGCTGCTCGACGCGTTCACGATGCGCCGCCACCTGGGCGCCGTGGGCGGCGACCTCGCCGGAAAGAACGTCACGATCGTCGGCGACGTGCTGCACAGCCGCGTCGTCCGCTCCAACGTGCTGCTGCTGCATACGCTGGGCGCCCACGTCACGATCGTCGCGCCCCCGACGCTGCTGCCCGTGGGCATCGACCACTGGCCCGTCGAGACGTCGTACGACCTGGACGCGTCGCTGGAGAAGGCCGACGCGGTCATGATGCTGCGCGTGCAGGCCGAGCGCATGAACGCGTCGTACTTTCCCAGTGCCCGCGAGTACTCGCGGCGCTATGGCCTCGACACCGCACGGCTGAGCCGCCTGCCGGACCACGCGATCGTGATGCACCCCGGGCCCATGAACCGCGGCATGGAGATCACCGCTGACGTCGCCGACCACGTCAGGTCCGTCATCGTCGAGCAGGTCACCAACGGCGTCGCGGTCCGCATGGCCGTCCTGTACCTCCTCCTCGGCGGCGCAGCCGGGGAATCGGCAGAAGAAGAAGACTCCACCGACAAGGATCGTGTATGAGCAGCTACGTCATCCGGGGCGCGAGGCTCCTCGGCGCAGACCCCACCGACATCGCCTTCGACGGCGGCGTCATCACGGCGGTCGGCGACGGCGCCACGGGCGACGTCGAGGTGGACGGGACCGGACTGGTCGCCCTGCCCGGACTCGTCGACCTGCACACGCACGTGCGCGAGCCCGGCCGCGAGGACGCCGAGACCGTGCTGACCGGCTCGCGGGCCGCGGCGCGCGGCGGGTTCACCTGCGTCCACGCGATGGCCAACACCGAGCCGGTCGCCGACACCGCGGGTGTCGTCGAGCAGGTCTGGCGCCTCGGCCGCGAGGGCGGTTACTGCGACGTCCAGCCCGTCGGCGCGGTCACGGTGGGCCTGCAGGGCGCCCAGCTCGCCGAGCTCGGCGCGATGGCCGACTCCGCCGCCGGCGTCCGGGTCTTCTCCGACGACGGCAAGTGCGTCTCGGACGCGGTCGTGATGCGCCGCGCGCTGGAGTACGTCAAGGCGTTCGACGGCGTCATCGCGCAGCACGCCCAGGAGCCACGGCTCACGGAGGGCGCCCAGATGAACGAGGGCCCGCTGTCGGGCGAGCTCGGCCTGACCGGGTGGCCCGCCGTCGCGGAGGAGGCGATCATCGCCCGCGACGTGCTGCTGGCCGAGCACGTCGGCTCCCGCCTGCACGTGTGCCACCTGTCGACGCGCGGATCGGTCGAGATCGTCCGCTGGGCCAAGAGCCGCGGCATCGACGTCACCGCCGAGGTCACGCCCCACCACCTGCTGCTGAGCGACGACCTGGTGCGCGGAAACGACCCGATCTACAAGGTCAACCCGCCGCTGCGCTCGAACGACGACGTCGAGGCGGTCCGCGAGGGCCTGGCCGACGGCACGATCGACATCGTCGCGACCGACCATGCGCCGCACCCCATGGAGGACAAGGAGTGCGAGTGGTCGGCGGCCGCCTTCGGCATGCTCGGCCTCGAGACCGCACTGTCGGTCGTCCAGCAGACGATGGTCGACACGGGCCGCCTGACGTGGGCGCAGGTCGCCGACAAGATGTCGACCAAGCCCGCCTCGATCGGACGCGTCGAGAACCAGGGTCGCCCGCTCGCGGTGGGGGAGCCGGCCAACATCGTGCTGGTCGATCCCTCGGCGAAGCGCACGATCGACCCCCGCGACACCGCCTCGCTGTCGCGCAACAACCCGTACTCCGGACTCACGCTGCCGGGCGAGGTCGTGGCGACCTTCCTGCGCGGCAGACCAACCGTCCGTGACCGTGCACTCGTGGAAGGCAGCAACGCATGACGAACGACGTTTCGACAGGCTCGACGGGCGAGGCGATGTTGGTGCTCGAGGACGGCCGCGTGTTCCGCGGCGACTCGTTCGGCGCGATCGGCGAGACGATCGGCGAGATCGTGTTCTCGACCGGCATGACCGGCTACCAGGAGACCCTGACCGATCCGTCGTACAAGGGTCAGATCGTGGCCATGACGGCGCCGCACATCGGCAACACGGGCGTCAACGACGAGGACTTCGAGTCGCGCCGCATCTGGGTCGACGGCTACATCGTCCGCGATCCCGCCCGGGTCCGCAGCAACTGGCGGTCGAACCGCAGCCTCGACCAGGAGCTCGCGGCCCAGGGAGTCGTCGGCATCAGCGGCATCGACACGCGCGCACTGACCCGCCACCTGCGCGAGCGCGGTTCCATGCGCGGAGCGGTCAGCTCGACCAGCACGGACGTCGCCGCGATCCTGGCGCGCGTGCAGGCAGCGCCGTCCATGAAGGGCGCCAACTTCCTGGCCGACGTCACGACCGACACGACGTACGTCGTGCCGGCCGTGGGGGAGAAGCGGTTCACGGTCGCCGCGATCGACCTCGGCATCAAGGGGATGACCCCCCGCCGCCTCGCCGAGCGGGGCATGGAGGTCCACGTCATGCCGGCCACGTCTACGTACGTCGAGTTCGTGGCCCTGGCGCCTGATGGCGTGTTCTTGTCCAACGGGCCCGGCGACCCGGCTGCCGCCGAGCAGGCCGTCGCCCTGCTCATGCTTGT
>JAOPXY010000206.1 GCA_025964895.1 Aeromicrobium sp. | reverse complement strand
GGCCGCGCCCGCGGCACCCGCGGCGCCCGAGCCGGAGCCCGTGCGGGCGCCCTCGGAGCTGGAGCGGCAGCTGGCCGGCACCGACGCACCCCCGACGCAGCGGCAGACGTCCCGCCTGCTCAAGACCGTCGCCCGCGGGTTGGTGACACCCGACGCGGCCGTGGCCGTGCAGAGCGAGCGGCAGATCGTCGACGCCGTCCGCCAGCGGCAGACCGACCGCCGCATCGTCAGCTTCGTCTCCGGCAAGGGCGGCGTCGGGTGCACGACGATCGCGGTGGGTGTCGGCACGGCGTTCATGGCGATGCGCGAGGACCGCTCGGTCGTGATCGACGTCCAGCAGGGCACCCCGTCGCTGGCCGCCTCGTTCGGGGCGCAGGGGGCCCGCTCGGTCGCGTCGCTCGCGGCAGAGACCGAGGCGACGACACCCCCCGTGGCAGCCAGCGGGCTGGGGCTCGTCGACGGTTCCGGCTGGGACCAGGCGCTGTCGCGCGCCGACCTGGTCGGGGTGCTCGACCGGCTGCGCGCCGACCACACGTTCAACCTGCTCGACGTGGGCGACGACGCGGGCGCGGCAGGCCACGCCGCGCTGGCGCGTGCCGACCAGGCCGTCGTCGTGACGGGGCCCGGCGAGCTGGGCGTGGCGGCGTTGCGCACGGCCCTCGACCGGGTGCGCTCGGTCAACCCCGAGGCCGCCTCGGTCGCCGTGCACGTCGTCGTGTGCCCGCACGAGCAGTCGTACCGCGAGGCACTGCGGCTCACGGGATCCTCCGCCGGGCTGTCGACGTCGGTCGTCGTGGTGCCGCCCGATCCGTACCTGCAGGACGGTCACGCGTACGACCCCGCCCGCGTGGCGTCGTCGACGCGCGAGGCGTTCCTGCGCATCGCCGGCGCCGTCGCGCTGCGGAGCGTCCGGCGATGACCGAGCCCCCCGAGACCCCGCGGACCATGTCGGGCGGCCCGCGTTCGGCGATGCAGAACACGCCCAATGCCGAGCGGTACGTCCTCGAGGCCGATGCGATGCGCCGTCGCCAGCTGCGATCCGCGCTGCTGCACGGCAGCCGCCGCACCTGGCGCGACCATCCGCGCACCTGGCCGGCGGTCGTCGTCGGCATCATCGTGGTGGCGCTCATCATCGCCGGGCTCGCGGTCACCGAGGCGTTCAAGAAGACCTCGGAGAACGAGAAGAAGCAGGAGGAGCAGCGTCAGACGCCCGCGGCCACCGCGCCCGCCGTGCCTGGCCCCGCCACCGCCACCCCATGACGTCGTCGGGCATCCTGCTGTGAGCGGGCTCCGTCCATGCCACCATGGTCCCTGATCCATCGCCGGGGGACGGATCGCGCACGCGGCTGACCCCGGCACCACTCCGAGAGGCGCCCACACATGGCCAGACCCAGCGCGAGCCCCGCATCCGTCTCGCGTCTGCCCTCCACCCGCGAGTCGCGCCCGGCACTGATCGGGCTCGCGGTCATCCTGATCGTCGGCGGCGCCCTGGCGTCCGCGTGGCTCGCGATCCAGTCGGGCGAGCGCGCCTCGTTCGTCCAGGTGAGTCGTGAGGTCGCGCAGGGTGCGACGATCTCCGCGGACGACCTGACGACCGTCAGCCTGCCGGAGGGCTTCGAGGGCGGCGTCCCGTCCGCCGACAGCGACAGCATCGTCGGCAAGACCGCGGCGGCGCGCCTGGTCGAGGGCACCGTCGTGATGCGCACCATGATCTCCGACGAGTCGGGTGTCGCCGCCGACCAGACCCGCCTCGTGATCGGGGTCGACTCGTCCCCCTTCATCCGCAGCCTGCAGTCCGGCGACCAGCTCGCGCTCGACGTGGGATCGAGCGAGGGCGAGCGGCGCACGGTCTACGCCGAGCTCGTGTCGGTCGGGGAGCAGACCAGCGGATCGATCGGCGGTGCGGGCGACGACCAGGTCTCGATCGTGGTCGCGATCGATCTGACCTGCCTGTCGGTCGTCTCGCAGGGCATCGAGGACTCGTCGGTCACGCCGGCGCTCATCGGCAACGTCGACGAGACCACCCTCCAGAAGACCTGCGAGGGCTAGGCCATGGGTCTGCTCGCGATCGCGTCCGCCAAGGGCTCGCCCGGTGTCACGACCTCCGCGATGCTGTTCGCGGCGCTCTGGCCGCGGCCCAGCATCCTGGTCGAGTGCGACCCCGCCGGCGGTGACGTCGCCCTCCGCATGCCGGGAGCCGACGGGGAGCCGCTGGACTCCAACCCGGGCCTGCTCAACCTCGTGGCGGCCGGTCGCAAGTCGCTCTACGCCGATCTGGTGCGCCAGCACACCGAGAAGATCGTCGGCGGCCTCGACGTCCTCACCGGCATGACGACCCCCGAGCAGGCGGCCGGGCTCGGGCAGTGGAACGTGCTGGGCGCGCTGTTCGCCGAGCTGCCGGGCACCGACACCGTCGTCGACCTGGGCCGCATCGGTGCCGAGACGCCGCAGAACGCGATCCTCGCGTCAGCGTCGGCGGTCGTGCTGGTCGTCGACACCGTGCCGAGCAACGTCGTGCACCTGCGCGAGCGGCTGCGCCGGGTCAGCGACGGCCTCGGCGGCGAGGCGGGTGCCCCGGTGCACGTCGTGGTGGTCGCGCCGCCGAAGCGGTCGCGGGCTGTCGCCGAGATCCGCGACGCCATCGCGCAGTCGCAGACGCCCGTCGAGGCCGTGCACCACCTGGCGCACGACACGACCGGTGCCGGATTCTTCCTCGGCCAGGTGGTCGGCAGCCCCGCCCGCACCGCGCTGGTGCGGTCCGCACAGCCCATCGTCGACGCTCTCGCGGCGCGCACGGCCGGCGCCTTCGTGCCCGCCGACCGCGGCACCGCCACCGCCGCCGATGCCGATGTGGAGGTGAGCTCGTGATCGATCACGACCTGGTGAGGACCCTGCGCGGTCAGGTGGCCGATCGCCTCAACGAGCAGCGCCGACGCGACCAGATCTCCGGCATCACGCCCATGAGCGCCGACGACGAGCGCGAGTTCGCCCGCTCGCTCATCGTCCAGGTGCTGGAGGACCACGCGCGGTACGAGGTGGCCGAGGGACGCTCGCCCATCCCGCCGGACGTCGAGTCGAGCGTCGCGTCGGCGATCCACTCGGCACTGTTCGGCGTCGGCCGGCTCGAGCCGCTGCTGGCCGACCCCGACGTCGAGAACATCGACATCAACGGCTGCGACAACGTCTTCGTGCAGTACGGCGACGGCCGCGAGGAGCGGCACCCGCCGGTGGCCGAGACCGACGAGGAGCTCATCGAGCTGGTGCAGGTGCTCGCCGCGCACACGGGCCTGTCGAGCCGGCCGTTCGACTCCGCGAACCCGCAGCTCGACCTGCGCCTGCCCGACGGCTCGCGACTGTCCGCCGTCATGAACGTCTGCGCCCGGCCCTCGATCTCGGTGCGCAAGGCGCGGCTCGGCCGCGTGTTCCTCGACGAGCTGGTCGAGAACGGGACGATGTCGGCCGACATCGGGGAGTTCCTGAAGGCGGCCGTCCTGGCGCGCAAGAACATCATGATCGCCGGTGCGACCAACGCCGGCAAGACGACGATGCTGCGCGCGCTGGCCAACGTCATCCCGCCGACCGAGCGACTCATCACGGTCGAGCGCGCCCTCGAGGTGGGGCTCGGCGAGTACGAGGACCTGCACCCCAACGTCGTGTCGTTCGAGGAGCGGCTCGGCAACTCCGAGGGCCTGGGGCACGTGTCGATGGCCGAGCTCGTGCGCCGGTCGCTGCGCATGAACCCGTCGCGGGTCATCGTCGGTGAGGTGCTCGGCGACGAGATCGTCACGATGCTCAACGCCATGAGCCAGGGCAACGACGGCTCGCTGTCGACGATCCACGCGAACTCGTCGCTGGAGGTGTTCAACCGCATCGGCACGTACGCGATCCAGAGCAAGGAGCGGCTCCCGCTCGAGGCCACGACGATGCTGATCGCCGGTGCGCTCGACTTCGTCGTCTTCGTCCGCAAGCGGAACGACCACGCGACGGGTGGCACGCAGACCCGTGTCGTCGAGAGCATCCGCGAGGTCGTGGGCCACGACGGGCAGGTGCTGTCCAACGAGGTCTTCGCCCCCGATCCCGACGGCCGCGCGGCGGCCCACTCGCCGATCGGCTGCGTGGGCGACCTCGAGGACCACGGCTACCGGCCCATGGTGCACGGACGGTGGGCCTGATGCTCGAGGAGTTCCGCGTCCCGCTGGCGATCACCGCCGGCGCCGGGTTCGGCCTCGGGTGTCTCCTGCTCTGGTACGCGGTCACCCGCCACCCCGACACGACGGCGGGCGCGACCCCGGGCAAGCGCGCGATGTCGTCGCGCACGTCGCGCCGGCGCGGGCAGCAGGCGCTGATCGGCCTGCTGGTCTTCGTCGTCGTGCTGGTCGTGACGCGCTGGGTCGTGCTCGCGATCGTCCTGGGCGTGCTGGTCGCGTTCTGGGACCGGGCGTTCGGCGGGGCGCGGCACGAGCGGGAGGCCATCGGCCGCATCGAGGGACTGGCCGGCTGGATCGAGGCGCTGCGCGACACGATCGCCGGCGCCGTCGGCCTCGAGCAGGCGATCCCCGCGACGGCGGTCAACGCCGCGCCGTCGATCCGGCCGTCGCTCAACCTCCTGGTCGACCGGCTGCGGGTGCGCGAGCCCCTGCCGGACGCGCTGATGAAGTTCTCCGAAGACCTCGACGACCCGTCCGCCGATCTCGTGGTCGCGGCGCTGATCCTCAACGCCCGCCTGCGCGGGCCCGGTCTGCGTGACGTGCTGACGGCGCTCGCGGCGTCCGCGCGCGACGAGCTGGACGTGCGGCGCCGCGTCGAGTCCAGCCGCCGCAGCACCCGGCGCAGCGTGCAGGTCGTGGTCGGGGTCATCGTGGGCGTCGCCGCCCTGCTGGTGCTGTTCAACCGTGCCTACGTCGAGCCCTACGGGACGCTTCAGGGCCAGCTGGTCCTCGCCGGCGTGCTGGGGGTCTTCGGCCTGAGCGTGCTGTGGCTGCGTCGCCTGTCGGGCGTCGCCGAGCCCGAGCGCTTCCTCATCACCCCCGGGATGGCGAGGCCCGACGCATGATGCTCGAGCTGCTGGCCGGCGCCAGCGTAGGTGCCGGCGTCCTGATCATCGTCCTGGCCCTGCGACGTCCCGTCCCGGGTGTCGCGGCGACCCTGAACCGGCTCGACCGGCAACGCCGTCCGCGCCGCTCGTTGACCGCGAGCGCGGCCGGCGCCGAGCTCGACGGACGCCTCGACCGGGTGCGCACGACGCTCGGCGAGCGTCTCGAGGCGGAGGTCGGGGCCCGCGGGTGGCAGCTCATGCGCACGCGCGAGGATCTCGCGGTCATGAACCGTTCGATGTCGACGCACCTCGGCACCAAGGCGCTGCTCGCGCTGGGCGCGTTCATCTGGCTGCCCGTCGTGCTGAAGCTGAGCGGCGTCGTCGGCGGCCTCGGGGTGCCGATCGTCCTGGCGCTCGCGGGGGCCGTGTTCGGCTTCTTCGTGCCGGACCTCGCCCTGCACAGCGAGGCCGAGAAGCGCCGCCGCGACTTCCGCCACGTGACCGGCGCATTCCTCGACCTCGTCGCGATGAACCTCGCCGGCGGCCGCGGCCTGCCCGAGGCGCTCATGGCGGCCTCGTCCTTCGGCGACCACTGGGCCATGGTGCGGATGCGGCAGGCCCTGTCGAACGCTCGCATCATGGGCTGGACCCCGTGGGAAGGCATCGCGCGGCTCGGCCGCGACCTCGGTGTCGAGGAGCTGCGCGATCTCGCGTCGGCGCTGGCGCTGGCCGGCGACGAGGGCGCACGCATCAGGATGTCGCTCATGGCGCGTGCCGAGAGCATGCGCCGCAAGGAGATGGTGGACGTCGAGGGCGCCGCGGGCGAGAACTCGCAGTCGATGCTGATGGCTCAGTTGCTCATGTGCGTCGCCTTCTTGGTATTCTTGGCCTATCCCGCCGTCAGTCAACTTGGTTGAGTGGCGGCTCATGCATAAGGGGAAAAATTCGTGTCTTCGGAACTGTTCTACGCCATGGGCATCATCACGTTCGTGCGTGCCCGGGCCGACCGTGCACGCCGCGAGGGCTTCAACGAGCGGGGTGCCTCCGCGATCGAGTGGGCCATCATCTCGGCCGTCGTGGTCGTCCTGGCGCTCATCGTGGCACGGGTCATCCAGGGCGTCGTCGAGGACAACTCCAACAAAATCGAGCAGGGCAGCAACACGCCCTGATCGTGACCGCGGCACGAGTGCCGTCGAGTTCTCGATCATCGCGCCGATCTTCCTGCTGCTGATCTTCACGATCATTCAGGCGGGGCTGTACTTCTACTCGGTCAACACGGCCCAGTCGGCGTCGCGCGAAGGCGTGTCCTACCTGCGCCTGGCCGGCAACAACTCAGACCCCGACGCGTTCATCGCGGCGGCCGAACAGGTCACCGAGGGCTACGCGAGCAAGATCGGACGGCTCGAGAACGTCACCGCCGTCGGCACGATCGACGCCGAGACGGGGCGCGTGTCGATGCTCGTGATCGGCACGGTCCTGCTGCCGATCGGTGGCGAGGTCGACATCCAGCAGACGTCCGAGGCGACGCTGGAGCAGTTCCGGGGGGACACCCGATGATGTCGCCGCGTCGAGCCGACCGCGGAACCGCCAGCCTCGAGCTGGTCATCGTCGCGCCGTTCCTGCTCGCCCTGCTGTTCCTGATCATCGCCTTCGGCCGGTACGCGCAGACGGAGAACCTCGTCGACCAGGCCGCCCGCGGCGCGGCCCGGGCGGCGACCGCCCAGAACGACCGCGCCGACGTGCCGAACGTGGTCAAGGACGTGGTCGCCGACTCGATGGACGACGCCCCGGACTCGTGCGAGCAGACCGCCGTGGCCGATCCGCCGGTGCTCTCGGACAACGCCTTCGGCCTCCCCGATCCCGAGGACCCGCTGGCGATCGAGACCGTCACTGTGACGGTCCGCTGCACGCTCGACCTCAGCGACCTCGGAGCGCTTCCGCTCAAGGAGGTCGAGATCACCCGCACGTTCACCAGCCCGCTCGACCGCTACCGGGGCTACCGATGAGGGCGCGGGACGAGCGCGGCTCGATCACACCGTTCGTCGTGATCGTGTCCCTGGCGATCCTGATGCTCGCGGCGCTCGTGATCGACGGCGGGCGACAGCTCAACGGCAAGGGCCGGGCGATCGCCTACGCCCAGGAGGCGGCGCGCGCGGGTGCCCAGGCGATCGACGTCACCGATCCCCGTCTCGACCTGGTGCCGGCCCTGGCGTTGGACGCTGCCCGCGGGTACTGCCGGACGGCCATGGCGCTCGACGCCCAGCTCGTCGAGTGCACGGCCGACCTGACGACGGTCAACGACCCGGCGGGCGACTTCACCGCCGTCACCGTCTCGACGACCGTCAGCCTCAAGGCGATCCTGCTCGGGCTGATCAACAAGCCCGTGCTGGAGGCCAGCGGCCAGGCCCTGGCCCGCCCGGTCAGTGGCATCTCGGGGCCGGACAGCGGCAAGGTGCCGACCGTGGCGCCGCCGTCCGTCGCGCCGCCGGCCACCAGCGCCCCGACGGCCGAGGCTCCGCCCGTGCCGCCGGAGATCGAGGTGACGCCCTGCACGCCGAAGCCCACCGAGACGCCGAAGGACGACAAGGACGACAAGGACGACAAGGACGACAAGGACAAGGACAAGGGCGACAAGGACAAGGACGAGCCGGATGAGGACGCACCCGAGGAGTGCAAGCCGGCCGGTGATGCCCCATGACCCGATTCATGTCGGTGGCGCAGGCAATTCTCGGTATGGTGGAGTCCGGTTCGACAACTATGTCTCCGGGGGGAGCCTGAAGTGACACGTCAGTGGGTGGCAGCAGCTGCGGCATGTGTCGCCGCGTCGGGCCTCCTCGCGGCGTGCAGCGGCGGCGGAAGCGACGACGAGCCCAAGGCTTCCGCGACGAA
>JAOPXY010000183.1 GCA_025964895.1 Aeromicrobium sp. | reverse complement strand
CGCCGCGCCGCGGCCCAGCTGGGTCGGGCGTCAGCGGTGCTCATCCCGCTCGCCGCCCTCGGGACGGCCATCGTCGCCGCGCCGTTCGCGCAGGCCGACGCCGCCTTCAGCGCGACCACCACCAATCCAGGCAGCACGTGGAAGGCGTCCGTGTCGCTGTCGTCGAGCATCGTGCTGGCCGACGTGCCCGGAGCCGTCCGGGGCACGGTCCCGCTGACCGCGACGCTGACGGAGCCGACGGGACGTTCGTTCGCCGTGCGGATCGAGTACGCGTCGGCCGGCACGACCACGTGGCGGACCGTCTGCACCGACTCGACCGCGCCGTACTCGTGCAGCTGGGCGACCACGGGCGTGGCCAACGGCGACTACGACCTGCGCGCCGTCGCGACCTCCGGCACGACCACGTACACCTCCGAGATCCAGCAGGACGTCACGGTCGACAACCTGGCGCCGACGACCGTCATGCAGGACCCTGGCACGCCCCTGCACGGCACCGTCATGACGACCGCCACCGCCGCCGACACCCACAGCGGCGTGGCCTCGGTCGGGATCCAGTACGCGCCGAGCGGCAGCACCACGTTCAAGGACATCTGCACCGCGACGGAGGCCCCGTACACGTGCCGCTTCGACACCACGACCGTGGCCGGGGGCGCCTACGCGTTCCGGTCGGTCGCGACCGATGTCGCCGGCAACACCACGACCTCGGCCACCGTGACCAACCGCGCCGTCGACAACACCGTCGCCTCGGTCTCGCTCGACGACCCCGGGGCCTACCTCAGCGGCACGGTGCCGCTGTCGGCCTCGGCGAGCTCGTCGGCAGGCGTCACGTCGGTGCGGATCCAGCGCGCTCCCGCCGGCACCACGACGTGGACCGACATCTGCACCGACACCGCGGCGCCCTTCACCTGCAGCTGGGCGACGACCGGCGTGACCGATGGCCTGTACGACCTGCGCGCCGTCCTGCTCGACAAGGCCGGCAAGACGACGATCTCCGCGTCGGTGACCGGCCGACGCGTCGACAACAGCCCCATGCGCGGCTCGGACGTGCAGACCACGAACGGCAGCGCGGCCGCCGGCACGCTGCAGAGCGGCGACACCATGACGCTGACCTACACCCAGCAAGCGACCCTCTCCAGCATCGTCTCCGGCTGGACGGGCTCGCCCCTGGCGGTCACGGTCCGTCTGCGCGACGGAGCCGTGCAGGGCCTCGGCCTGGGCAGCACCGACGACACGATCACCGTGCTGCGCAACGGCGCCGCGGTCAACCTGGGATCGGTGAACCTGCGGCAGGACTACATCACGTCGCTGCGCACCGCGGAGTTCGGGGCGACGATGACGGCATCGACCGTGACGGTCAACGGGGTGTCGGCGACCAGGGTGACGCTCGTGATGGGCGCCCAGACCAGCGGACGCACGATCGCGACGGTGTCGACCGCGTCGACCATGGTGTGGACGCCGTCCGCGCTGGCGACGAACCTGACCGGGCGCGCGGCCTCCACGACCCCGACGTCCGAGACGGGCGCGGCGGACCGGGAGTTCTGAGCGGGGACGCGCCTACAGCTCGACACCCAGCAGGGCGTCGATCGCCGCTCGGGTGGTGCGTCCGGCCTGCGGGTCCTCGGCCGAGTCGTCGGCCGCCCACGCGTCGATCGCCGCGAGGGCCGCGGGAGCGTCGAGGTCGTCGCTCATCGCCGCACGGATCGACGCCACGAGCGCCTCCCCCGACGGCGCGACGGACCGGGCGACCGCGACGCGCCAGCTCGCGAGCCGCGCCTCGGCCGCGCTGATCTCCTCGCCGAACCACTCCCAGTCGCTGCGGTAGTGGTGGGCCAACAGCGCTAGCCGGATCGCCATGGGGTCGTGCCCCGCGGCGCGCAGCTTCGACACCAGCACCAGATTGCCCTTGGACTTGGACATCTTCTCGCCCTCGTACGCCACCATGCCGGCGTGGACGTAGGCGGTCGCGAAGGGCTCGTCGGTCGCGACGGTGGCCTCGGAGGCGGACATCTCGTGGTGCGGGAACACGAGGTCCGAGCCGCCGCCCTGCACGTCGAAGGCGGGGCCGAGGTGGTCCAGGGCGATCGCGGCGCACTCGATGTGCCAGCCGGGCCGACCGCGGCCCAGGCGCGTGTCCCACGCCGGCTCGCCGGGGCGCTCGGCCTGCCACAGCAGGCAGTCGAGCGGGTGCTTCTTGCCGACCCGGTCGGGGTCTCCCCCGCGCTGCGGGAAGATCGTCAGCATCTCGGCCTCGTCGAAGCCGGAGACCAGGCCGAAGCCTGGGTCGGCGTGCACGTCGAAGTAGAGGTCGTCGTCGACCGGGTACACCGCGCCGGCCTCCTGCAGGCGCTCGACGAGGTCGACGACCTGCTCGATCGACTCGACCGCACCGATGTAGTGCACCGGCGCGATGATGCGCAGCGCCGTCATGTCCTCGCGGAACAGCTGCGTCTCACGCTCGGCGAGCTCGACCCAGTCGACGCCCGTCGCGGTCGCGCGCTCCAGCAGCGGGTCGTCGACGTCGGTGACGTTCTGCGTGTAGAGCACGTCGAGGCCGTGATCGCGCCACGCGCGCTGGAGCAGGTCGAAGGCGAGGTACGTCGCGGCGTGACCCATGTGCGTCGCGTCGTACGGCGTGATGCCGCAGACGTACAGGCGGGCTCGCTCAGCCGGGTCGACCGCGAGCAGTCCCGCCGACGAGGTGTCGTGGACCTGCACGACGGGCCCGGCTCCGAGTCCGAGATCGCCCAGCGAAGGAATCTCAGGACCAGACCAGCTACGCATGTGCCGAGCCTACCCGGGCACAATGGCCGGGTGATCATTGACTGCGCGGTCTACCGCGACGGCGTCCGCGAGACAACGGACCACGACCAGGACTCCCTCGTGGCCGCCCTCGACGCGCTGGGCGAGGACGACTTCTTGTGGATCGGCATCGGCAATCCCACCGCCGAGGAGATGCACCGCGTCGCCGGGCCGCTCGGGCTCCACCCGCTCGCCGTCGAGGACGCTCTGGAGGCGCACCAGCGCCCCAAGGTCGAGCGCTACGCCGACCACACGTTCATCTCGATCCGCACCGTGTCGTACAACGACGACGACATCACGACGCACGAGGTCAACATCTTCCTGGGGGCCAACTACCTGCTGACGGTGCGGCACGGCGGGCCGACGCTCCGCGACGCCCGCAAGAACGCCGAGCGGATGATCGAGCCGATGTCGCACGGCCCGACCGCTGCCCTGTACGCCGTCGTCGACTCGATCGTCGACCACTACGAGGACGTCGCCGCCGAGCTAGAGACCGACGTGCAGGAGGTCGAGACCTCGGTGTTCTCCGCCGCGCGGTCGAATGACTCCACGCGCATCTACCGGCTCAAGCGCGAGACGCTGGAGTTCCGCCGTGCCGTCCTGCCGCTGCGGGAGCCGGTCAATCGGCTCGCGATGGGGGCGGCGGCCGAGGAGGCCAGGCCCTACTTCCGCGACATCGCCGACCACCTCTCCCGGGCCGCCGAGGCGATCGACTCGATCGACCACCTGCTCGACAACGCGCTGCAGGCGCACCTGGCGCAGCTGAGCGTCCAGCAGAACGAGGACATGCGCAAGCTGACCGCGGGCGCGACGATCTTCGCCGTGCCGACCGCGATCGCCGGCATCTACGGCATGAACTTCGATCACATGCCCGAGCTGTCGTGGACGTACGGTTACCCCGCGTGCCTCGTGCTCATCGCGGGACTGTGCGGCTACATCTACCTGCGGTTCAAGCGGTCCGGCTGGCTCTGAGACCGGCCTACTTGCGGCCGAACAGCCCCTTCTTCGGGATGCGCTTGCGGGCGATGCCCCACTGGAACTTGGGCACTTCCTCGATGTCGTAGCCGAGGTGGTCGGCGATGTGCTCGAACGTCATGCGGACGCCCTTGGCGGCCTTCTCGTCCTCGGAGTAGGCCTCGTACGTCGCGCGGCCCGCGGGCGTCTTGGCCTGAGGGGATCGGGCGATCGACCAGTCGAGGTCGTCGAGCAGGATGATCCCGCCGGGCTTCAGCATCATGTCGACGAGCAGGAACCCGAACCCCGTGACGTCCCACGTGTGGCCGCCGTCGAGGTAGCAGAAGTCGAACTGCGGGCGGGGCGTCCGCTCCAGCATCGTGCCCAGCTCCCAGGTGAACGAGCGGTGGGCGAAGATCGGCGTGACGCGGTGCGACAGGTCGACCTTCGCGAGCACGTCGGAGATGCCCGGCTGGTGTCCACGGGCGGATGAACGGTCCATCGTGGTCAGGTGCCCACGGCCGAGGTCCTCCAGAACGGCACCCAGGTAGGCGCTGCTCTTGCCCTTGTAGAAGCCCAGCTCGAGCAGGTCCGACAAGTCGTGCTGGACGATCAGGTCGCGCAGGAACTCGGCGCGCGGGAGATCCATGTACTTCAGATCGCCCCAGGTCTCGGTCACTCGCTCAAAGGCAGACATAGGCACCGATCCTATCGGGCCGAAGCGAGGTGGCTCAGCCGACGGTCGTCGTCGCGGAGATGACGCCGAAGCCGACGAGGAACAGCACCAGCGTGCCCAGCGCGACCCGGTACACGACGAACGGCGCGTACGAGCGGGTGCTGACGAACTTGAGCAGCCAGTGGATGACGGCGATGCCGACGACGAACGACACGATCGTGCCGACGATCGTCGGGCCGGCTCCGTAGGCGTTCTCGCCGCCCGGGATGTCCTTGAGCTTGTAGATGCCCGCTCCCAGCACCGCGGGGATGGCCAACAGGAAGGCGTACCGCGTCGCGGCGGCCCGCTCGTAGCCGAGGAACAGGCCCATGCTGATCGTGGCGCCGGAGCGGGAGACGCCCGGCACGAGCGCGCCGGCCTGTGCGAGGCCCAGCAGCACCGCGTGGCGCATCGTCATGGACTCGATGGGGCTGCTCTTGCGGCCGACGCGCTCGGCGATGCCCAGCACGACACCCAGCACGACCAGGGTCGTGCCGATGATCCACAGGTTGCGGAACTCACGATCGATGAGGTCCTGCAGGGCGAGGCCCAGCAGCACGATCGGGAACGACCCGATGATGACGAACCAGCCCATCATCCACTCGGGAGCCTCGCGTGCCGGGCGGGAGACGAGACCGCGGACCCAGCCTGAGCCGATCGTCCAGATGTCGCGCCAGAAGTACAGGACCACCGCGACCTCGGTGCCGATCTGCACGACCGCGGTGTACGCGGCGCCGGGGTCGTCCCACCCGAAGAACTTCGGGAAGATCGCCAGGTGCGCGCTGCTGGAGATCGGGAGGAACTCGGTCAGGCCCTGGAGCACGCCGAGGACGACAGCACGGAAGAAATCCACTGTGCGAGCCTACCGTCGGCATTTCCCGCGTCCGACTAGCCTTGCGACATGCAGTATCGCCGGGTCGGACGTTCAGGACTGGAGGTCTCGCGGCTCGGCCTCGGAACCATGACCTGGGGCTCGACGGTCGACGCGTTCGAGGCGGCCGACCAGCTCGCCGCCTTCCGCGACGCCGGCGGCACGCTCGTCGACACCGCGCCGATCTACGGCGAGGGCGCGTGCGAGGAGCTGCTGGGCACGCTGATGCAGAAGGCCGGTGCGCGCGACGACATCGTCCTCGCGGGCAAGGCCGGATTCCGGTACCGCCGCGGCGAGGTCGTCAAGGACGGCTCTCGCGGATCGCTGCTCGACCAGCTCGACCTGTCGCTGCGGCAGCTGGGCACCGATCACCTCGACCTGTGGCAGATCCACACCCCTGACCTCGACGTCCCACTCGAGGAGACCCTCGGCGCGCTCGAGCACGCCGTGCGCACGGGCCGCACCCGCTACGTCGGCGTCTCCAACTTCACCGGTTGGCAGACCGGCGTCGCGCACACGTGGCTCGCGGCACGGTCCGAGGGCATCCCGCTGGTCAGCAGCCAGGTCGAGTACTCGCTCGTCAACCGCGATCCCGAGGCGGAGATCACGCAGGCCGCGTCCCACCTCGGCATGGGACTGCTCGCCTGGTCCCCTCTGGGTCGGGGCGTGCTGACCGGCAAGTACCGCGGCGGCGTGCCGAGCGACTCGCGCGGCGCATCACCGGGCTGGGACGAGTTCGTGGGCAAGTACCTCACCCCGGCGAAGTCGGGCGTCGTCGAGGCCTTGGCCCGTGCCTCGGAGGGCCTCGGCGTGACGATCGCGCACGTGGCGATCGCCTGGCTCCTCGAACGCCCCCAGCTGTCGGCCGCGATCGTCGGTGCCCGCACCACGGCGCAGCTGCAGGAGAACCTGGCGTCGGAGGATCTCACGCTCCCGCCCGAGATCAGCGATGCCCTGGATGACGTCTCCGGAGAGGTGAAGTGATGATCGAGTACGAGTTCTGGAATCTCACGATCGACCGGACGAAGTCCCGCTCGGCCGTGTGCCGCATGCTGACCGATGCCGCGGAGTACCAGGGCTGGGAGCTCGACCGGTTGCGCAAGGACGGCACGGGGCAGCGCACCGTGACCCTGCGCCGCAAGATCATCCGCATGCGCAGCACCCTCTAGCGCCCTGGCCCACCGACAGGCCCGCCATTTGCGCCGACATGTCCGGCACCGAAGCTCCAGCCCCCCACCCGGACACGATATGGGTGCCCACATCGTGGTGGACGCTAGGCGAGACCCAGGAACTCGTCGAAGACGCGGGCGCCGAACTCGAGGGACTCGACCGGGACGCGCTCGTCGACGCCGTGGAAGAGGGCCGTGAAGTCCAGGTCGGCGGGAAGCCGCAGGGGGACGAAGCCGTACGACGTGATGCCGAGCTTCTCCCACGCCTTGGCGTCGGTGCCGCCGGACATGACGAACGGCGCGATGTGCGCCTCGGGGTCCTGCGAGTGCAGGGCGACGGTCATGGCGTCGACGAGATCGCCCTCGAAGGCGTACTCGAGCGCCGGCTGGGTCAGGTAGGTCTCGACCGCCACCTTGTCGCCCACGACGTCCTGCGCGGCCGGCACGAACGAGTCGGCGTGGCCCGGCAGGTAGCGGCCGTCGACGTAGGCGATCGCCTCACCGGGGACCACGTTGTGCTTGTACCCGGCCTCGAGCATCGTGGCGTTCGTCGTGTTGCGCATGCCCGCTCCGATCATGCGGACCGCGGGGCCGAAGTGCGCCAGCAGCTCGTCGGGCGTGCCGTCGGTGCCGGTCAGCTCGCGCACCTTGGCCAGCAGCACCTGCATCGACGGACCCGGCTGGGCGGGCCACTCGTGCTCGCCGAGGCGGATCAGGCCCGTCGCCAGGTGGGTGATGGCGTTGTCGCGGTTGGCCATCGAGCCGTGGCCCGCGGCGCCGCGCGCCCGCAGGCGCATCCAGGCGATGCCCTTCTCGCCGGTCTCAATGAGGTACAGGCGCTTGCCGCCGATCTCCGTGGAGAACCCGCCGACCTCGCCGATGGCCTCGGTGCAGCCCTCGAACAGGTCGGGACGGTGGTCGACCAGCCAGTGGGCGCCCAGGACTCCCCCGGCCTCCTCGTCGGCGGTGAACACCAGGGTGATGGGCCGGTCGGGCAGGACACCCGCACGCTGCCGGGCCCGGACGACCGACAGCAGCATGCCGTCGAAGTCCTTCATGTCGACCGCGCCTCGGCCGTAGAGGTAGCCGTCGACGACCTCGGCGGCGAACGGGTCGACGGTCCACTCGGCCGCGCGGGCAGGTACGACGTCGAGATGTCCGTGGATCAGCAGTCCGGGCTTCGGGGAGTCCTGATTGCCCCAGCGGGCGACGACGCTGGCGCGGCCGTGCTCGGACTCGAGGATCTCCGAGTCGATCCCGACCTCGGCGAGCGACGCGGCGACGTACTCGGCCGCCTTCCGCTCCCCCGGACCCGAGCTGTCACCGAAGTTGCTGGTGTCGATCCGGATCAGGTCGCGGCAGATCTCGAGTGCTTCGGATTCCGGTGCATAGCCCATACGGCGATCGTACGTCCCTCGGCTCAGGCGAGCAGACCGTCGACGACGCGGGAGAAGAGGGCCCGGCTCGACGCCTTCGTAAGCCCGTCCATGAACGCCGGCATGCCCTGCACGTGGATGTCCTCGCGCCACGTGACCCGGCTGCCGCCGGCGTGCGGCTCCACCTCGAGCTCGGCCCAGCCGGTGACCACCCGGCCGCGCTTCTCGAGCCGGCAGAACGACGGCTCACGCCACTGCACGACGTCCATGGGGTCGTGGAAGCCGACCGGTCCGATGCCCGTGAACGCGTCGAAACCCCTCGGAGTGAGCGCGATGCGCGTGAGCGGGACGAACTCGCCGTGCCGCTCCCACGCGGTCACCCGCCGCCAGGCGTCATCGGGGCTCAGGCGTACCTCGCGGGCGATCTGGATCAGGGCCACGGCATCATCGTAGGCATGCGCACAATGCCGTTCGACTCGATCGATGACGTCAAGGCCAAGCTGGCGACGGCCGGCTACCTGGCGTCGGACGCGATCGCGACCACCGTGTTCCTCGCGAGCGAGCTCGGCAAGCCCCTGCTCGTCGAAGGGCCGGCGGGCGTCGGCAAGACCGCCCTGTCCAGCGCCGTGGCCCAGGCGTGCGGCGCCGAGCTGGTCCGCCTGCAGTGCTACGAGGGCGTCGACGAGGCACGGGCGCTGTACGAGTGGAATCACGCCAAGCAGCTGTTGCGCATCACGGCGGGCCAGGGTGAGACGTGGGACGAGGCCCGCGACGACATCTTCTCCGAGGAGTTCCTGCTCGCGCGACCACTGCTGACGGCGATCCGCAGCGAGAACCCGACCGTCCTGCTGATCGACGAGACCGACAAGGCCGATGTCGAGATCGAGGGCCTGCTGCTGGAGGTGCTCGGCGAGTTCCAGGTGACGGTGCCCGAGCTCGGCACGATCACCGCCAGGCACCGACCGTTCGTGGTGCTGACGTCGAACGCGACCCGCGAGCTCTCCGAGGCGCTGCGCCGCCGCTGCCTGTTCCTGCACGTCGACTTTCCCGACGCCGAGCTGGAGCAGCAGATCGTCCAGCTCAAGGTGCCCGGACTCGACAGCACCCTCGGCGAGTCGCTCGTCCGGGTCATCAACGCACTGCGCGCGATGCCGCTGCGCAAGGCGCCCTCGGTGTCGGAGACGATCGACTGGGCGCGCACGCTCGTCGCCCTGGGCGCCGACATCCTCGACGACGACATCATGAGGGACAGCCTCGGTGTCATCCTGAAGCACCAGGACGACCTGGAGAAGGCCCGCACCCGCCTCGTGCTCGACGAGGTCCTGTCCCCATGACCGTGCCGGCGCGGCTCGTCGAGTTCGTCGGCGCGCTGCGCAGCAAGGGCATCCCGGCCGGCACGAGCGAGACGGTCGACGCCGCCGCGGTCGTCGACGTGCTGGGCCTGGCCGACCGCGAGCAGCTGCGCGAGGGGCTTGCCGCCGCCCTCGTCCGGCGGGGCGGGCAGCGAGACGTCTTCGACATGACGTTCGACCTGTTCTTTCCAGCCGGCGTGGGCACGCCGCAGGCGGTGCTGGACGTCGCGGACGATTTCGACTTGGACGACCTGCGGGACCTGCTCGCGATGGCGCTCGCCGAGAACGACCTGCGCACGCTCGACCAGGTGGCCTCGATCGCGGTCGACCTGCTCGGCCAGGTGGGCACGCCGGGTACGCCGACCGGCGGCTTCTCGGCGTACCAGACCCTCGAGCGGCTGCGTCCGCAGACGCTCGTCGTGCAGGCGCTCGGGCGGCGAGGCGGAGGGCAGGGCGGCGGACAGGGTCAGGGTTCCGGCGGTGACGTCACGCAGCGGATCGAGCGGGACGAGATCCGGCAGAACGTCGACCGGTTCCGGGAGATGGTGGCGAGCGAGGCGCGCCGCCGGACGGCCGAGCTGCGTGGCCGCGAGGTCGTGACGCGCCATGCCGTCCGCACGGGCACCGACCGCATCGACTTCCTGAGCGCCAGCAAGCAGCAGCTCGAGGAGCTAGCCCGCACGGTGCAGCCGCTGTCGCGCAAACTGGCCACCCGCCTGTCCGCGCGGCGCCGGCAGAAGAATCGCGGCCGCATCGACATCCGGCGGACGCTGCGCCGCTCGATGTCGACCGGCGGCGTGCCGATGCACCCGGTCTTCGTCAAGCCGCACCCGTCCCGTCCCGAGCTCGTGCTGCTGTGCGACGTGTCGGGCTCGGTGTCGGGGTTCTCGGGCTTCACGATGCACCTCGTCCAGGCGCTGAGCGGGCAGTTCAGCAAGGTGCGGGTGTTCGCCTTCGTCAACGCGATGGACGAGGTGACCGATCTGGTGCGCGCCGGCTCCGACGACCTGTCGGCGCGCATCCAGCGGGAGGCACGCATCACGAAGTGGCACACCAGCAGCGACTACGGCGAGGCCTTCGCCGACTTCCACGCCGAGTACCTGGGCGCGCTCGGCCCCCGCACCGCGGTGCTGATCCTCGGTGACGCCCGCAACAACAACCAGGACCCCAATCTCGGCGCACTGCACGAGATCAACGAGCGCGCGCGGCGCACCTTCTGGCTCAACCCCGAGGCACCCATGCGGTGGGGCCTCGGCGACTCCGTCGCGCCCGCCTACGCCGAGATCGTCGAGATGCACCAGTGCAGCAACGTCGACCAGCTCACGCGGTTCATCAGCCGTCTGCTGCCCGTGTGACGTAGCGTTGACCCATGATCTGGCGCCGTGTGCTTGCCGTCGCCGCTTCCGCGCTGCTGACGGTCGCACCGTCGGCCAGCCCTGCGGCCTCGCAGGACCCCGGCGCCCCGATCCTCGGAAGCACCACGACGTGGACGCCATCGGCCAATGCGAAGGTAAAGCGCGTCACGTTGGGGTCGGCGCGGATCGTGCAGCTGACACCCAGGAAATCCGCGGGACGCAAGATCGTCTCGATGCGGTCGTCCGTGTCGGCGGCCGCCGTCGACGCGGTCGGCACGACGGTGCAGGCGTCGGCCCGGCTGCGGGTCTCGCAGCCCGGCCGCCGCCTGACACTGACGATCCTGGAGATCAAGGGCCGCGCCGTCGTTGCCAGACGCTCCACGACCGTCAAGCCGTCCGGCCGCGGCTGGAAGACGATGTCGGTGTCGCTGCGCACGACCCGCGCCGGCAGCCGCATCCGCGTGCAGGCGCAGGCCAGGCGGCTGGCCGGCACGCCCTCGGTCCGTCTGGCGGGCCTCAGCGTCCGCGCCACTCCCCCGACGCCCACGCCGGTGCGCAGCACGGCTCCGTGCTCGCAGATCGACTATTCCGACCCGGCCCAGGGCGTGCGGACGTTCACGGAGGACTTCGACGGCACCGCGATTGACCGTTCGCGCTGGCGCGTCCGCGACAACACCTTCCTGAACCAGGACCAGGCCTGGATCACCAAGGACGCCGTCACGGTGCACGACGGCTACCTCGACATCGCGGGCCGCAAGCTGTCAGCCGCGCAGTCGAAGTACAACCTGAACGCGCTGTACCCCGGCGTCAACACGCTGCGCGACTACTCCACCGGGTACATCGACACGATCGACACCGCGGGGTACGGCAACGCCGCCGGCGACCGATTCGGCCAGAAGTTCGGACACTTCGAGATCCGCGCGTGGGTGCCCAGCGAGGCGACGATGTCACGCGGCATCTGGCCGGCCTTCTGGCTCCGCGCGGATCATCAGCCCGGGGAGATCGACCCCATGGAGTCGTACGGGGCACCGTCGATCCGCTCGTTCGATCCGTCTAGCTCGTACGAGTGGAACAGCTGGGCCGACACGTCGCAGGGCTCGTCGACCGGCCCCAAGCAGATGACGCAGGGCCGCGCGGACGTCGGCACCGACAAGATCTGGCAGGACTGGCACACGTATGGCGTCAACTGGTCGCCGGGTTGCCTGCGCTACCTGTACGACGGCCGCACCGTCGGCGTCGTCGAGTTCGACGGCCCCACGACGCAGCCCTACTTCCGCGGTCCGACGTTCGATGACACGTTCCACCTGCGCCTCAACATGCAGGTGGGCTCCAGCTACTGGGGCTGGGCCGACGACGAGCACACCCGCCCCGAGTTCAGCTATCGGGTCGACTGGGTCCGCGTGTACCAGGGCCGGGAGCTGCTCGGTCGCTGAGCCAGCAACATGAGCGCCCACCCCGCGGCGATCGCGACCATCGACAGCACCCCGCCGGGCCAGTACACGTGGTTTTGCATGAATCCGAAGGCGCCGCCGAGGGCGACGGCCGCGCCGACGAGCACCCGCGGACCCGCGATCCGCAGCAGGCAGCCGGCGGCAGCCGCCGTCGCGCCCACATACGCGACCGAGCCGATGTCGCCCAAATCACCGGCGTACCGGAACACCGTCGCCAGCCCGCCCTCACGATCGTGCTTGAGCGCGCCGGCCGCGATGCCGGCCAGGATGTCGAGGGCCGAGTAGAAGCAGGCGAAGACGTACCCGAGGACAGCCGTGATCCGCCCGTAGACCGGGTCGCCGGCACGCGCCACGAGCCACGGTCCGACCGCCAGCAGCGGAAACAGCGGGAGCAGGACGATGTGCAGGTCACGCCAGTGGGCTGATGCGTCCTGCGTCAGGTGCGGTGGGTGCGTCGTCCCGATCGCGCCGATCAGCAGCGGTGGGAGCAGCACCGCGAGGACCGTCCAGCGGCTGAGAGGTGCCATCGGACGACCCTACGCGGCGTCGGCGGATCGCGCCGTCCAGAAGCAGGCCGCCCACCAGCAGCAGGACCGCGACGACACCGTCCATCCACCAGTGGTGCCCCGTCGCGGCCACGACGAACACCGTGGCCGGCAGGTGCATCAGCACCAGCCATCGCCAGCGGCTCGTCGTCAGTGCGAACGTGCCCAGGGCCACGACCGCGGCCCAACCCACGTGGATCGAGGGCATCGCCGCGAACTGGTCCGAGACCCCGGTCCCGACGTCACCGTAGACGCCCAGACCGAACCGGGCCGACAAGTCTACGAAGCCCAGATCGTCGACGAAGCGGGGCGGCGCGACGCGCAGGAAGCGGATCACAAGGCACCCCGCCGTGACCGCCACGAGACCGTTGCGCCAGTGCGGGTAGCGATCGCGATGCCGGGCGAAGGCCCACACGATGAACGCGATGAGCGCGGGCACGTGCAGCACGGCGTAGTAGCCGTTGACGAGCCGGGCGAGCCAGTCGTGGGCGACCACGAGGTGCTGCATCGAGATCTCGGTGGGCAGGTGCAGGCGGTGCTGGAACCGGTCGATGTCGCGGGCTCGGTCGAGGGCCCCGGCCTCGTGCGTCACGGGCAGCATGCGGGCCAGCCGCCAGATCGCGTACAGCCCGGCGATCAGGGCGAACTCGCGCAGCGCCGGCACGGCGGCGTCACCGGTCCGCGTGCGGGGCAACCGCGGCACCAGTGCCCACAGGACGACGCTCAGGGCCGTGGCGGCAGCGGCTTCCTCCCACGACGGCCACGGCACCCGGCCATTGTGTCAGGCCGCCGGTGGCAGGTCCTCCTGAACCGCGGTGGCGCCGTCGCGCCGGAACAGTGGCGGCAAGTACCGCAGCATCAGCGCCGACCACGTCAGGTGGGTGAGCGTCGGCGCCTGGATGCCGCCGGAGGCCCGCCGCTGCAGGCCGAACAGCGTGCCCATGACCCCGCTGGCGAGCACCAGCGCCGGGTTGCGGGTCGACGTCGTCGCCAGCGCGTACACGGCTGTCGACTTGGCGACCGGGTGACGGGTGCCGGCCGCGGCGTAGAGCGCGCCGCGGAAGAACACCTCCTCGGCCGCGCCGTTGGCGAACGTCGTCATCGTCACGAGCGGCGTGGAGCCCTGGTCGGCGAAGGCCAGGATGCTGGTGAGGGCCTGGTTGAGCACCGGGATCCGGCGGCTGACGAGCGCCGCGCCGTAGAACGCGCCGAACGACACGACCCCCATCGCGACGGGGGTCACGAGCGGACGGCGCAGGCGGTTGGCGCCGGCCTGCTCCCAGCCGAGGTGCAGCGGGCCGGACGCGAGGGCGCCCGCCGTCCACGTCGCCGCGACGCCCATCGTCAGGCCGTAGAACTCGGTCGACGCGGGCTTGGTCGACAAGGAGGTGCCCAGCAGCCCCGCCCCGGCGAGGCTGACCCCCGTGACGACGCGCCGGCGCCGGCGGAAGGCCACATCGCTCTCGAGGTGGTCGCGAGGCACCTTGTCGAGGAGGTTCTTGATCAGGGACATCCCCGACGACGCTACATGCTCTACCGTCGACTGCATGTCGGCGATCTTCCGGCTCGGCTTCAAGAACGTGCTGGGCTCCAACTGGACGCTGACCCGGCACCGCTGGCCCGGTCGCGCGGTGCGCCTGGAGCGCGAGCTGAACGCCGCAGACGGCATGCGCGCGAGCGTGTACTTCCTGGTCGAGGTCAACCAACGCCCCGAGCGGCGCAGCCTCGCGCAGATCCTGCCGGGGTGGGACGTCGTGCGGTCGGCCAAGGGTCACAACGACGCCTACAGCGACCCGGGCATCCACCGGCTCGTCGGCCACGAGGAGCACGCCCTCGGCACCCGCACGCGGCAGCAGCGGTACGTGACGATCGCCCGCTGGGAGCACCTGGAGAGCGGCATCGAGTGGACGGGGGCGACGACCCACCTGTCGTCGTCGGTCAACACCACGGCCGAGAAGGCCGAGGCGTCGCGCGAGATCCAGGGCCGGCGGCTCGCCGAGCTGTGCGGTGAGCGCGAGGTCGACGTGCTCGCGGGCGACATCAACAACATCGCGGTGCGGCCCGACACGCCCCGAGGGATCCTCGAGGCGGCCGGGTACGTCGACTGGCGGGCCGCGACGAGCGTCGAGAACGTCGATCACGCGGTGCACCACCGGATCGGGGAGCCGGTGCCGCGCACCGGCCGGCACCTCGACGCGATCTACGTGGGCCCGCGCGTAACGGTCGTCGACGGAAGGGTGCAGACCACCGAGCCGGACAGCTCGGACCACTTGGGGCTGGTCTGCACCCTCTCGATCAGGCGATAGCCGCCGCACCCTCGGCCGGGATGTCGTCCTTCTTGGCGTTGATCAGCAGGACCGACGTGATGAGGGCGGCGATGAGCAGCATCGCGCCCCAGAAGAACGCCACGTGGTAGCCGTGCACCAGGGCCTCGGACGGGGTGCCCTCGCGATCGGCGATGAACGACGTGACGGCGCCCGCGTACAGCGTGTTGAGCAGCGCTGTGCCGAGCGATCCGCCGACCTGCTGCGAGGTGTTGAGCAGAGCGCTCGCGACGCCGGCGTCGTGCGAGCCGACACCGACCAGTGCCGTGCTGGACGCCGGGATGAACACCGCGGCCATGCCGACGCTCATCAGGATCAGCGACGGCAGGACGTGCGTCCAGTACGACGTGTCGGCACTGATCCGCGTCAGCAGCAGCATGCCGACCGATGCCGCGACGAGTCCCGGCACCATGATCGGCTTGGGCCCCAGCCGCGGGAGCAGCTGGGAGATGACCGCTGCGCCGCCGATGATGCCGATGCTGAACGGCAGGAACGCGAAACCGGACCTCAGCGGGCTGTAGCCCAGCGTGGCCTGGAAGTAGAACGTGAGGAACAGGAACATCGCGAAGAGGCCCGCGCCGATGAACAGGAACACGAGGTAGGAGCCGCCCCGGTTGCGGTCGAGCGCCACGCGCAGCGGCAGCAGCGGGTGCGCCGTGCGACGCTCCCACAGCACGAAGGCGACCAGCAGGACGACGGCCGCGCCGAGGAACGTCAGCGTGCTGCTGTCGGTCCACCCGAGCACCTCGGTGCTCTTGCCGGGGTTCCTCTGCTTGGCGGCCTCCGTGAAGCCGTACACCAGCGACACGAGGCCGAGCGTCACGAGGATCGCGCCGGGGATGTCGTACTTCGTGTTGCCCTCGGCCCTGCTCTCGCGCACGACGCGTGACGCGGCCCAGGCCGCGAGCAGCGCGATCGGCACGTTGACCCCGAGGCACCAGCGCCACGACGCGTACTCGGTGAGCACACCGCCGAGGATGAGGCCGATCGCGGCGCCACCACCGGAGATCGCGCCGAACACGCCGAAGGCCGTGGCGCGCTCCTTGCCCTCGGTGAACGTGACCGAGATCAGCGACAGGGCCGCGGGAGCCATGAGCGCCGCGAACAGTCCCTGCAGGCCGCGTGCCGCGTACAGCAGGCCCGCCGTGCTGGCGATGCCACCGAGCGCGGATGCGACCGCGAAGCCGATGAGGCCGACGACGAACGTCCGCTTGCGGCCGGCGAAGTCGGCGATGCGTCCGCCGAGGAGCAGCAGGCCGCCGAAGGCCAGGGTGTAGGCCGTCACGACCCACTGGCGGTCGGCGTCGCTGATGTTGAGGTCTCTCTGCGCCGACGGGAGCGCGATGTTCACGATCGACGCGTCGAGCACGATCATGAGCTGTGCGACGGCGATGACGCCGAGCGCGAGCCAGCGCTTCGGGTCAGGAGCGTGCTGCTCAGGCAAGGGTGGTTCGTGACTGGACATGGGAAACCTCAGCAGGGGTCGGGGAGGAGGGGGCGAGTGCCGCCGAACTGGTCAGCACCCGCCAACAGCGTCCTATTCCCCACTGACACTTTCAGCTTGGAAGCGTCGCCGCGACCTGCGACGCTGATCTGCATGCGTACCGTTTTCAGGACCGACGACCCGGACGTCAGGCCCTATCCCCTGCTGACCGCCCTCGTCGTGCCCCGGCCCATCGCCTGGATCTCCACGCTGTCAATCGACGGCATCGGCAATCTGGCGCCCCATTCGTTCTTCAGCGTCGCGTGCGCGAACCCGCCGATCGTGTCGTGGACGTCGGTGGGCCACAAGGACACGCTCGCCAACGTGCTCGCGACGGGCGAGTTCGTGGTCAACCTCGCGAGCCTGCCGGATCTCGACCGCATCAACCACAGCAGCGCGGCCTTCGCGGCGGAGGATGACGAGGCCAGCAGACTCGACATCGCGATGGAGCCCAGCGAGCTGGTCTCGCCGCCGCGGGTCACGAGCTCGCCGGCCTCGCTCGAGTGCACCCTGCACTCGACGACCGAGCTGGGTGACTCGACGCTCGTGCTCGGCACCGTCGTCGCGATCACGGTCGACTCAGCGGCCCTCGTGAACGGCCACCCCGAGATGTCGCGGCTGCAGCCGGTGTCCCGCCTCGGCAAGGACGAGTGGGGCCTGCCGCCGCAGGTGCACGCGACGCCCCGCCCGAGAAAGCCCCAGGACATCCCGTGACCCAGTTCTGGATCTGCGCGACGTGCGCCGTCGAGCACGCCGGACGCCCCGACGTCTGCGCCATCTGCGACGACGAGCGGCAGTACCTCCCGGTGGACGGCCAGCGGTGGACGACGCTCGACGAGCTCGCCGCCGAGGGGTACCGCACCGCGATGCGCGAGCTAGAGCGCGGCCTGCACGCGATCACCACGATCCCCGAGGCGGGCATCGGCCAGACGTCGAAGCTGCTGACGACGCCCGCGGGCAGCCTGCTGTGGGACCCCGTGGGCTTCGTCGACGACGACATCGTGCAGCGCGTCCTGGCGCTCGGCGACGTCCGCGCCGTCGTGGCGAGCCACCCGCACATGTTCGGCGTGCAGGTCGAGTGGAGCAGGCGGCTCGGCGGCGTGCCGGTCCTCGTCGCCGAGGCGGACGCCCGCTGGGTCGCGCGGCCCGATCCCGTCATCGAGACGTGGGCCGACGACGTCGAGATCATGCCCGGCGTCACGCTGACGCAGCCCGGCGGCCACTTCCCCGGCAGCGCCGTCGTGCACTGGGCCGGCGGCGCCGAGGGGCGGGGCGTCCTGCTGACCGGGGACACGATCTTCCCGAATCCGGATCGCCGCTCGGTCAGCTTCATGCGCAGCTTCCCGAACCGGATCCCGCTGTCGGGCGCGGTTGTGCGACGAGTCGCGCGGCACGTCGACGCCTTCGCGTTTGACCGGCTCTACGGCAACTTCGACAACGCCATCAGCACCGACGCGAAGGCGGTGGTGCGACGGTCGGCGGATCGTCACGCCGACTGGACGGACGGCGTCTTCGACCACCTGACCTAGCCGTGCTGCCTAGCCGAGCAGCTCGGCGACCGACACCTCGCCGCCGTCCTCGCGGATGGCCTCGGCGAGCTTGACGACGTCATCGGGCTCGACCTCGACAGCCACCTCGTCGAAGCCGTCGCGCAGCTCCTCCTCGACGGTGCGCTCGGTCGCACCGTCCTGCCACGACGACACGCGGTCGACGACGACCTGGATGGCTTCGATCTCTTCGCTCTCGTAGTCACTCATGGCCGGCTGGTACCCAGCGGCGTGGGGCCCAACCCGCTAGGTTCGGGGGATGCCCGCAACCCCACTCCCCCAGGGCTCGTCGGGCTGGATCGCGGTCCGCGGCGCCCGCGAGCACAACCTGCGCGACGTCGACATCGACCTGCCCCGTGACTGCTTCGTCGTCTTCACGGGTGTCTCGGGGTCGGGCAAGTCGTCCCTGGCGTTCGGCACCGTGTTCGCCGAGTCGCAGCGGCGGTACTTCGAGTCGGTCGCGCCATACGCCCGGCGGCTCATGGCCCAGGTCGGTGCCCCCGACATCGACGCGATCGACGGCATGCCGCCCGCGGTGGCCCTGCAGCAGGCGCGCGGTGCGGCCAGCTCGCGGTCGTCGCTGGGCACCCTGAGTTCGCTGTCGGACGTGCTGCGCCTTCTGTACAGCCGGGCCGGCACCTATCCTGACGGCGCGGAGCACCTGCCGGCGTCGGCGTTCTCGCCCAACACCGCGATCGGCGCGTGCCCCACGTGCCACGGCAGCGGCATCGCGCGCAGCACGACCGAGGCCCTTCTCGTCCCCGACCCGACGCTGTCGATCGACGAGGGCGCGATCGGCGTGTGGGCCAACAAGGCGTGGGTCGGCCTGAACGTGCGGCGCATGGTCACGAAGCTCGGGATCGACATCCATGCGCCGTGGCACACCCTGCCCCAGAAGGACCGCGACTGGCTGCTGTTCACCGACGAGGAGCCGCGGATGCTCCTGCAGGGCAACAAGCAGGGCGAGGCGAGCCAGTACCACGGGCACTGGTCGTCGGCACAGAAGTACCTGCTGCGGAACCTGGCCAAGACCCAGTCGCCGACCCAGCGCGAGAAGCTCGAGGCCTTCATCGCCGACGGCCCGTGCCCCACGTGCCACGGCAAGCGTCTGCGCCCCGCCGCGCTGGCCGTCACGTTCGCCGGCGTCGACATCGCCGACCTCGCCGCGATGCCGCTGTCGAGCGTCTGCGCGCTGCTCGATGAGGGCCTCGAGCAACAGGGCCGCGGCACCGACCGGCACGGTGCCGCGGCGTCGTCGGCGGCGCGCTCGCTCGTGAAGGACTTCGGCTCCCGCGTCGAGGCGATCATCGGCCTCGGCCTCGGCTACCTGTCGATGGACCGCTCCAGCACCGCCCTGTCCCCCGGCGAGCTGCAGCGCGTGCGCCTCGCGGGCCAGCTGCGATCGGGACTGTTCGGGGTGCTGTACGTGCTGGATGAGCCGTCGGCGGGCCTGCACCCGGCGGACTCCGAGGCGCTCTACGCGGCCCTTCGCCAGCTCGTGGCCGGCGGCAACTCGCTGTTCGTCGTCGAGCACGACCTGTCGATCGCGCGCCAGGCCGACTGGGTCGTCGACGTCGGCCCGAGCGCCGGCGTGCTGGGCGGGCAGATCGTCCACAGCGGTCCGCCCGAGGCGCTCGCGGACGTGGCGGAGTCGGTCACGGCCGAGTTCATGTTCGCTCGCGAGGAGGCGCCCCCGCTCGCCGCACGGCAGCCCACCGAGTGGCGCGAGCTGTCAGGGCTCAGCCGCAACAACCTCGATGACGTCACGGTGCGGCTGCCGATGGGTGTCATGACCGCGATCACTGGGGTCTCGGGGTCAGGCAAGTCGTCCCTGCTGGAGGAGCTCGCCGAGCGGCTCGCCCCCGAGCGCATCATCGCGATCGACCAGCGCCCGATCGGTCGGTCGCCCCGGTCGAACCTCGCGACGTACACGGGCCTGTTCGACACCGTTCGGCGTCTGTTCGCGGCCACGCCCGAGGCCACGGAGCGCGGCTGGGCGGCAGGGCGGTTCTCGTTCAACGTCGAGGCCGGGCGCTGCCCCACGTGCGACGGCGAGGGCTTCATCGCGATCGAGCTGGTCTTCTTGCCGACGAGCTACTCGTCGTGCCCGACGTGCCACGGCTCCCGCTACAACCCCGAGACGCTCGAGGTGCACTACCGCGGGCGCGACATCGGCCAGGTGCTGGCGATGACGGTGCAGGACGCGGCGGAGTTCTTCGCGGACGTCCCTGGCGTGCACCGCGCGCTCTCGACCCTGCTCGACGTGGGCCTCGGCTACCTGACGCTGGGCCAGCCGGCCACGGAGCTGTCGGGCGGCGAGGCGCAGCGCATCAAGCTCGCGACCGAGCTGCAACGCACCCGTCGCGACGACACCGTGTTCGTGCTGGACGAGCCGACGGGCGGGCTGCACCCCGTCAACGTCCGCGACCTCGTGCGCGTGCTGGGCCGCCTGACGGCAGCGGGCGACACCGTCGTCACGGTCGAGCACGACATGCAGGTCGTCGCGGCCGCCGACTGGGTCATCGAGCTGGGCCCCGGCGGCGGCGACCGCGGAGGCACAGTCATCGCGACGGCGACGCCGGCCGACCTGCTCGACGTCGAGGCCAGCGTCACCGGCCCGTACTTGAAGCGGTACCTGCAGCGCTGAGGGCGGCGATCGAGTCGTCGTCGCAGTCGGTCCAGAATCCGCCGACGACGTCCTGCACCTCCGCGAACGACCGGGCCGCGAACAGCACCTCCTGGTAGCGGGTGATGTCGTACGTCTGGCGTCCCATCGCGGCGAGATCGAGGGGGTGGATGGTCATGCCGCGGAACTCCTCGATCTCGCCCGGGCTCGACAGAATGCCGGCCCCGTACGCCTTGAGCCCGTCCGGCTCGTGGACGACGCCGAACTCCAGCGTGAACCAGAAGACCTTGCTGACGAACTCCAGCGCCTCGGTCGACTCGACCCGGCGCGCGGCGGCACCCGCGGCCGCGTAGAGCTCGGTGAACCGGCTGTCCGCGAGCGTGTTGCCGTGGCCGACGACCTCGTGCAGCACGTCCGGCTCGGGCGTGTAGAGCGGGACGGAGTGGTGCCGCACGTATTGCGTCGCCCAGAACGCGCGCTCGGCCAGCGCACCGTAGAACTCCCGCAACGGGACGAGCCCGGCCGCGGGCCGGTACCGGAAGCCGGTCATCGGCTCGATGCGGTCCGAGAGGTCCTCGAGCTGCGGCACGTGGTCGTCGGGCAGCTGCAGCGCCTCCTTACCGTCGAGGAACTCCCCGCACGCGTACGCGCGGTGCTTGTCCCGCAGGTCCTCGCACACGACGCGCCACACCTCGTGCTCCTCGTCGGTGTACTCGACGTGCGGCGCCGGCTCGCCCGCCGACCAGCGATCGGCCTGCGTCGCGAGCAGATCGCGGCGCTCGCGGTACTCCGGGTCGTTCAGGCCCGGATGCCCCTCGCCGAGCTGCACCGCCAGCGTGCCGTCCGTGCGCGCCACGACGGGCGCGAAGTACTGCCCTTCCTCGAACATGGGTCCTCCTGCGATCGGGTGGTCAGGTGGTGATGCGGCCGTCGACCTCGCCGAGGGCGATGCGGTGGCCGTCCGCCAGCCGGGCGCTCGCCGAGATCGTGATGCAGTCGCCGTCGGCCAGGAAGCCGGCACCCCGCTCGAGCAGCGATCCCACCTCGTCCGGCGACGGACCGCTGACGGTGCCGGACGCGAACAGGTCACCCGTGCGCAACGAGGCGCCGTTGACCGTCAGGTGGGCCAGCATCTGCGCCCCGGTCCAGTACATCGCCGCGAACGGCGGGCGGGAGATCTGCTCTCCGTTGAGCGTCACGACGAGCTCGAGGTCGAGTCCCCACGGCTCCTCGTCCCGCAGGTACGGCAGCAGCTCGACGCTGCGCTCTGGCGGGTCGACGCGCGCGCCCGCCAGAGACGCCAGCGGGACGACCCACGGCGAGACGGACGTCGCGAACGACTTGCCGAGGAACGGCCCGAGCGGGACGGTCTCCCACGCCTGGATGTCACGCGCCGACCAGTCGTTGACGACGCAGATGCCGAACACGTGGTCGGCGAACGCGCCGACCGGGACGGGCTCCCCCGGGCACGACGGCGCCCCCACGACGAAGCCGATCTCGGCCTCGAGGTCGAGCCGCTGGGTCGGCCCGAAGCCGATCGTCCCGTCGGCGGCGCGCGTCTGCCCGTGCGGTCGGCGGACGGGCGTCCCGGAGACGACGACCGTGCCGGAGCGTCCGTGGTAGCCGATCGGCAGGTGCTTCCAGCTCGCCGGCAGGGCGTCGCCGTCCGGCCGGAGGATCCGCCCCACGTTCGTCGCATGGTGCTCGGAGGCGTAGAAGTCGACGTAGTCGGCCACCGCGAACGGCAGCCGCAGCTCGACGTCGGCGGCCGGCACGACGTGCGCCCTCGCGCCGGGCTCGTCGACCCACCGGTTTGCCGCCTCGCGGACGTCGTGCCACCCGTCCGGTCCCGCCGCGAGCAGCCGGTCCAGCGTCCCGCCGGCGAACAGCTCGCTGCGGTCGGTCACGTCCATGACGTCGGTGCCGACTCCGATACCGACGCGCGGACGGTCGTCGCCGGGGCGGACGAACGAGCAGTACGGCAGCGTCGTCCGCCCGAAGTCGGTCACGGCGCGCTCCACGACCAGGCGTAGGCGCCGTCGTCGCACGCGATGCCGCCCTCGCCGAGCTCGAGCGGCCGGAACGTGTCGACCATGACGGCGAGCTCGTCGAACGACTCCGCGCCCAGGCTCGCCTCGATCGCGGACGGCTGGGGCCCGTGCGAGTGGCCGCCGGGGTGCAGCGAGACCGAGCCCCGGCCGATGCCGGAGCCCTTGCGCGCCTCGTAGTCGCCGGCGACGTAGAACATGACCTAGTCGGAGTAGAAGTTGGAGTGGTAGTACGGCACCGGGATGGCCAGCGGGTGGTAGTCGACCTTGCGGGGCACGAAGTTGCACACGACGAAGTTGCCGCCCTCGAAGACCTGGTGCACCGGCGGCGGCTGGTGCACGCGACCCGTGATGGGCTCGAAGTCGGCCACGTTGAACGCGTAGGGATACACGCAGCCGTCCCATCCGACCACGTCGAACGGATGCTGCGGGACGACGTGGATGCTGCCGCTCAGCCCGCCGGGCCCTGAGCCGCGGTGCCGGATGAACACCTCGACGTCGGTCTCCTCGCGGACCTCCGGCTCGGTCGGACCCCGCAGGTCGCGCTCGCAGTACGGCGCGTGCTCGAGCAGCTGGCCGAACCTGGACAGGTACCGCTTCGGCGGACCGATGTGGCTGTTCGCCTCGATGCAGAAGGCCCTGACCGCTCCGCCGCACACCCACCGGTGCGTCGTCGCGCGCGGCACGATCAGGTAATCGCCGGGACCGAAGTCGAGGTGCCCGAAGACCGTCTCGAGCGTTCCCGTGCCGTCCTCGATGAAGACGCACTCGTCACCCGTCGCGTTGCGGTACAGCGGTGAGGTCTCGGACGCGACGACGTACGAGATGCGCACGTCGGCGTTTCCGAGCACGAGCCGGCGGGACGTCACGAGGTTGCGGCCGCCGCGGTCGTCGAACAGGTCGTGCAGCTTGAGGTGCCGCGCGAGCAGCGGTTCGTTGGGCGTCGTGGCCTGCTCGGGGAGCGCCCAGCGGCGGGCGTCGACGATCGCCGACGGCACGCCCCGGTGGTACAGCAGCGACGAGTCGGACGAGAAGCCCTCCTCGCCCATGAGCTCCTCGCGGTACAGCGCACCGTCCGGCGCTCGGTGCTGGGTGTGGCGCTTGGGCGGGATGCTGCCGGCATGGCGGTAGTGGGCCATCAGAAGTTCCCGCGGCGTGCCTGTTCCCGCTCGATAGCCTCGAACAGCGCCTGGAAGTTGCCCTTGCCGAAGCCCAGCGACCCGTGCCGCTCGATGAGCTCGAAGAACACCGTCGGGCGGTCGCCGATCGGCTTGGTGAAGATCTGCAGCAGGTAGCCGTCCTCGTCGCGGTCGACCAGGATGCCGCGACGCTGCAGCTCGTCGATCGGCACCCGCACCTCGCCGATGCGCTCGCGCAGCGCCGGGTCGGTGTAGTACGAGTCGGGTGTCGCGAGGAACTCGATGCCGGCGTCGCGGAGGCGGTCGACGGTGTCGAGGATGTCCTTCGTCGCGAGCGCGAGGTGCTGGGCGCCGGGTCCGCCGTAGAACTCCAGGTACTCGTCGATCTGCGACTTCTTCTTGCCGACCGCGGGCTCGTTGAGCGGGAACTTGACCCGGTGGTTGCCGCTGGCCACGACCTTGCTCATGAGGGCGCTGTACTCCGTCGCGATGTCGTCACCGACGAACTCGGCCATGTTGGTGAAGCCCATGATGCGGTTGTAGAAGTCGACCCACTCGTCCATGTGGCCGATCTCGACGTTGCCGACGACGTGGTCGAGCGCCTGGAAGATCCGCTTGGGCGCGTCGGCGGGCCGCTTGAGCGCCGACGTCCGCGCGACGTAGCCGGGCAGGTACGGGCCGCTGTAGGCGCTGCGATCGACCAGCGTGTGCCGGGTCTGTCCGTAGGCGGCGATCGCGGCGATCCGCACGGTGCCGTGCTCGTCGGTCAGGTCGTGGGGCTCCTCCAGGATCGTGGCGCCCTCGGCGCGGGCGTGGTCGATGCACACGTCGACGTCCGGCACCTCGAGGGCGATGTCCGTGATGCCGTCGCCGTGGGCGCGATGGTGGTCGAGCACAGGGCTGTCGGGGGCGACCCCGCCCTTCAGCACGAAGCGGACGGCCCCGCTCTCCAGCACGAAGGCGTGGTGGTCGCGGTTGCCGGTCTCGGGGCCTGCGTACGCGACGAGGTCCATTCCGAATGCGGACATGTAGAAGTGGGCCGACTGCGTGGCATTGCCCACGGCCCAGACGACCGCGTCCCAGCCCGTGACGGGGAAGGGGTCGGTCGCGGGATCGTGCTCGACCAGGCCCACGAGCTGCTGGAGCTGGGCGAGGTCGAGGTCGGCGAGGCGTTCGGCATCGGTGAGATCGATCGTCATGGGACCCAGAACACGCCATGGGACGTAGGCTGGGCAACCGACGCCGTCAGTGGTGGTCAGATCCGCCACCTGAGCGCACCTCGGTACGTGTGAAGCCGACAGTCTGCCCATCAGGAGGAGTCATGGACCAGCTCGATGTCGCCCTGGTCGAGGCGATGCACGCCCACCCGCGCGTCGGCGACCTGGAGCTGTCGCGGATCACCAAGGTGGCCCGCGCGACGGTGCAGTCACGGCTCGCGAAGCTCGAGACCGCCGGCGTGATCACGGGCTACGGTCCGGACATCGACCTCGTCGCGGCAGGCCACCCGGTGCTGGCATTCGTGACGCTGGAGATCGTGCAGGGGTCGCTCGACGCGGTGACGGTCGAGCTCGACTCGCTGCCGAACGTGCTGGAGGCGTACATCACGAGCGGCAACGCCGACGTCGTGTGCAAGATCGCGGCCACCTCGCACGAGGATTTGAAGGACACGCTGCTGCACATCAGCCAGTCAGGATCGGTCGCACGGTCGACCAGCGTCATCGTCCTGTCGGAGCTCGTGCCGCCGCGGGTACTGCCGATGCTGCGCAAGGGGGCGACGGATGGCCCCACCCGCTCCCCCGCCTTCACGACGGGGTGAGCGCTCAGCTGGCCTGCTGCTCGAACAACGAGACGACGATCCCTTCGGGGCCGCGCACATAGGCCATCAGCACGGCGCCCTGGTACTCGCCGATCCCGCCGACGAGTCCGTACCCGTCCGCTGCGACGGCGTCGACAGCCGCCTGGAGGTCCTCGACCTCGAACGACACGTTGCGAATCCCCAGCTCGTTGGCCATCGCGGCCGGCGAGCCGGGCACGTGGTCAGGACTGACGAAGGTCGCGAGCTCCAACCGGTACCCGTCGGGCGACCGCAGCATGACGATCTGGGAGTGCGCACCGGGTATGCCGCACACGGTCTCGATGAACTCGCCCTCCACCGAGCCGGTGCCTTCGACCTGCAGTCCCAGGCCGACGAAGAAGGCGGTCGCGGTGTCCAGGTCCGCAACCGTGATTCCGACGTGGTCGAACCGCTTCACGAATGCCATGGGTCCATCCTGCGCCACCTTGCGCGACGATGTCAGCGCTCAGCCTGCGTACCCCATGTCGGGGGCGTCGCGGTAGATCTCGACGACGATCGTCTTGGGAACGGGTGTCGGGAGGACCGACCACTTGAGAATTCCATGGCCCTTGAGGTTGTGATGTCGTCGACACAGCGGCCCCATGTTGGCCCCCGTGGTGGGACCTTCTGGGTGGGGTTCTCGATGGTCGAGGTCGCAGAGGAACGCTGGAACCATGCACCCGGGTGCCTGACATACCTGGTGGAGGAACTGCAACGCGATGTTGAGGATGTCCGGCGCGTACCGGCCCAGGTACTCGTGAGCCAGGACATCGTCGGTGCCCGGGTCAACGACGATGCGATGCCAGAACGCGCCTCCGTGGTCGACGACGGTCGTGATCCACTGGGCGGGGACAGCCCATTTGCCGTCCGCGGACTCGGCGAATCCGG
>JAOPXY010000179.1 GCA_025964895.1 Aeromicrobium sp. | reverse complement strand
CCGCGCATGGTCGCCGACGGCCCCGGGACGGGCCTGCCCAGCCTGCGCTGGGCGGTCAAGATCGCGGCCCAGGGCGGTCCGCGCGGCGACGAGTGGGGCGACACCTACTTCGCCGACGATCTCGTGCGCGGCCTGCGCGCCTGGGGCCAGGAGGCCTTCGTCGATCGCCGCGGCGCCCATGAGCGTCCGGGTGTCGACCACCTCGACGACGTCACCCTGACCCTGCGCGGCCGCTGGCCCGCGGTGCCACAACCCGGTGCCACCAACGTGCTGTGGGTCATCAGTCACCCCGACGAGGTGCCGCTCGACGAGCTCGGCCAGGGCTTCGACCTGGTGTACTCGGCCGGACGGGGCTGGGCCGAGCAGGCGTCGTCAGCCACGGGCGTCGAGGTGCGTACGTTGCTGCAGGCCACCGATGCGAGTCGCTTCACGCCGGCGGGCGAGGCGATGCCCGGGCTCGGAACGCTGTTCATCGGCCGCACCCGCAAGGTCATGCGGCCCGTGGTGGGCGACGCCCTGGCGGCAGGCGCCGACCTGACGATCTACGGCGACGGCTGGGAGGCGTTCATCGACCCCGCGCACGTCGCTGCCGACCACCTGCCCAACGACCGGGTGCCCGACGCCTACCGGGGCGCACGCATCGTGCTGAACGACCACTGGTCCGACATGGCCCGGCTCGGCTTCTACTCCAACCGGCTGTTCGACGCCGTGGCGGCGGGGGCGCGCGTGGTCAGCGATCCGGTCGACGGGCTCGAGCACCTGCTGGGCCCGTCGGTGCGCACGTACCGCTCCGTCGACGAGCTGCAGGGGCTGCTCGACACGGCGTCAGCGGCATGGCCGGACGACGCGGCGATCACCGCCAACGCGACGCGGGTCGCGAAGGAGCACTCGTTCACGGCGCGCGCGAAGGTGCTGCTTGCAGACGTGCTCGACGCGCGGGGCGTCGCGCACGTCCTGGGACACTGATCGGCGTCGGTCAGCCGTTGGCCCAGTCGGGGTTCCAGCCGTCAACCTCGTCAGCGCCGCGCGAGGCGGGCCCGGTGTAGATCGCCGACGGACGGATCAGGCGTCCGGTGCGCTTCTGCTCCAGGATGTGCGCGCTCCAGCCGGCCGTGCGGGCCGAGGTGAACATCGCGGTGAACATGTGCGGCGGGATCTCGGCGTAGTCGAGGACGATCGCGGCCCAGAACTCGACGTTGGTCTCGAGCACGCGGTCGGGACGGCGCTCCTTGAGCTCCTTGAGCGCGGCCTCCTCAAGGGCGATCGCGACCTCGGCGCGCGGGGCGTTGAGCTCCTTCGCCGTGCGGCGCAGCGTGCGGGCCCGGGGGTCCTGCGCGCGGTACACGCGGTGGCCGAAGCCCATGAGGCGCTCGCCGGAGTCGAGCAGGCCCTTGACGTACTTGGTCGCGTCGCCGGACTTCTCCACCTCCTCGATCATCGTCAGCACGCGGGCCGGGGCGCCGCCGTGCAGCGGACCGGACATCGCGCCGACGGCCCCGGAGAGGGCTGCGGCGGCGTCGGCACCGGTCGATGCGATGACGCGCGCGGTGAACGTCGAGGCGTTCATGCCGTGCTCGGCGGCGGAGACCCAATACGCGTCGATCGCCTTCGCGTGATCGGGGTTGACCTCGCCGCGCCACCGGGTCAGGAAGCGCTCCGTGATGGTGCCGGCCTTGTCGACCTCGCTCTGCGGGACGAACGGCTGGCCCACCCCGCGCGCGGCCTGGGCGACGTACGACAGCACCATGACGGCGGCGCGGGCGAGGTCGTCGCGCGCCTGGACGTCGTCGATGTCGTACAGCTGCTTCATGCCCCACGCGGGAGCGGTCAGCGCGATGGCGCTCTGGACGTCGGCGCGGATGTCGCCGGAGTGGACGGGAATCGGGAACGGCTCGGCGGGCGGCAGGCCGGGCTCGTACGTCCCGTCGACCAGCAGGCCCCAGATCTTCTCGAAGGGGACGCGGCCGACGAGGTCGTCGATGTCGACGCCGCGATAGCGAAGCGCTGACCCTTCCTTGTCGGGTTCGGCGATCTCGCTCTCGAACGCGATGACGCCTTCAAGTCCGTGGTGCACTTCAGTCATACGTTGCATTGTGCACTGCGCGGCTACCGTGGGCACATGGAGTCTCCGGATCTGGCCCGCATGAGGTTGGAGTACGCCCGTGCCGGGCTCGACGAGCAGGACGCCGGCGACGACCCACTGCCACTGTTCTCGCGCTGGTTCGACGAGGCGGTCGCCGCCGACCTGCACGAGCCCAACGCGATGGCGCTCGCGACCGCGACCCACGACGGCAGGCCGTCGTCGCGCATCGTCCTGCTCAAGGGCTTCGACGCGCGAGGTCTTGTGTTCTACACGGGCTACGAGTCGCGCAAGGGGCGCGAGCTGGAGGACAATCCGCGGGCGGCCGCGACGATGCTGTGGCACCCGCTGCAGCGGCAGGTGCGCGTCGAGGGAGCCGTGACGCGCGTCGACGACAGTGAGGCGGACGCCTACTTCGCGTCCCGTCCGCGCGGATCGCAGATCGGGGCGGTCGCGTCGCCGCAGTCCCGCCCGATCCCGGACCGGCAGGCGCTGCATGACCGCGTGACCGAGGTCGAGTTGGTGTTCGCCGAGCGAGAGGTCGTGCGGCCTCCCGTGTGGGGCGGGTACCGGATCGCGGTGGAGACGATCGAGTTCTGGCAGGGCCGCGAGAGCCGCCTGCACGACCGCCTGCGCTTCACCCGCGCCGGTGACGACTGGACCCGCGAGCGCCTCGCCCCCTGACCCCTCCAACGCTGAGGGGGCACTTGTCGCCCCTCGAGGGGGTGGTTCCGGCCCCCGGCTAAGGGCGACAAGTGCCCCGTCGAGGGGCGACAAGTGCCCCGTCGGCGAAAGGGGGAAGGAGAGGGGGAGGGATCAGTCGAGGGCGCTGTGCCGGGGGCGGGGGGCGAGGTCCTTGCCCTCGCCGTAGGCCTCGGTCGAGACGCCGATGACGTCGGCGGGGTCGCGGCCCTCCTCGGCGAAGATCTCGCGGGCGATGTCGGCCCAGGTCTTGACCGGTCCGCCGCCGGTCAGGTGGTGGACGCCGTACGGGGCACCGGAGCGGACGAGCTCGACGATCCCGGCCGCCAGCTCGGACGCCGTCGTGAGCCGGCCGTGCTGGTCGTCGACGACCGTGGGGCTGACGCCGTCGCGGGCGAGGCGCCGCATCGTCGAGACGAAGTTGCCGCCGTCGCCGACGACCCAGCTGGTGCGCACGACGTAGTGCCGCAGAACGGTCGACGTGACCGCCTCGCCGGCGGCCTTGGTCTGCCCGTAGACGCCCAGCGGCGACAGCGGCTCGTCGGGGGTGTGCGACTCGGCCGTGCCGTCGAACACGTAGTCCGACGACACGTTGACGAGGGTCAGGCCGTGCTCGGTCGCGATGCGCGCCATCGTCGCCACGGCCGTGACGTTGACCGCCCAGGCGGCCCGCCTGCCCTCGGGCGTCTCGGCCCGGTCGACCGCCGTGTACGCGGCGGCGTTGTAGATCGTGTCGACATCGCCCCAGGCCACGGCGTCGAACGCGGCGGGATCGGTCAGGTCGAGCTCGGCGCGCGTCAGGGCGATCGCCTCGGGCAGGACGGCACGCAGGGCCCGCCCCAGCTGCCCGTCGGCGCCGAGGATGACCGACCGACGCGGCGGCACGGGCGTGACGTCGGCAAGCCGGGGGTGGTCCCTGTCCTTGTCGGAGACCTCGCGCATCGGCAGCGGCCACTGGATCGCGATCGTCTCATCGAGGAGGTTGAGGTTGGTGTACGTCGCGTCGGCGGACCAGTGGTCGTTGACGAGGTAGGAGTAGGCGGTGCCGTCCTCGAGGGTCTGGTAGGAGTTGGCGACGCCACGCGGCACGAACACCGCGGTGCCGGGCTCCAGCTCGATCGTGAAGGTGGTGCCGAAGGTGTCGCCCGCGCGCAGGTCGACCCAGGCGGAGAACACCCGGCCCACCACGACCGAGACGAGCTTGTCCCACGGCTCGGCGTGGATGCCGCGGGTCGCGCCGGCGGTGTTGTTGAACGAGACGTTGTGCTGCACGGGGCCGAAGTCCGGCAGGCCTGCGGCGATCATCTTCGTGCGCTGCCAGTTCTCCATGAACCAGCCGCGATTGTCGCCGTGCACGGGGATGCGCACGACGAGGAGCCCCGGGATGGGGCTGGGGGAGACCTGCATCGTCACTGGCCCTGCGCGGCGTACATCGACTCGACGGCCGCCTTGCTGGGACGCCACCAGTCCTCGTTGGCGCGGTACCACGCGACGGTGTCGGCGAGGCCCGTCGCGAAGTCGGCGAACTGCGGCGCCCAGCCCAGCTCGGTGCGCAGCTTGGTGGAGTCGATCGCGTAGCGGCGGTCGTGGCCGGGACGATCGTTGACGTGGTCGAAGTCGTCGGCGTCGCGCCCGAAGATCGTCAGCAGGCTGGCGACGACCTCGCGGTTGTTCTTCTCGCCGTCGGCGCCGATCAGGTACGTCTGCCCGATCTCGCCGTCCGTCAGGATCGTCAGCACGGCGCTGCTGTGGTCTTCGACGTGGATCCAGTCGCGGACGTTGAGCCCGTCGCCGTACAGCCGTGGACGCAAGCCGTCGATCAGCTGCGTGATCTGACGGGGGATGAACTTCTCCACGTGCTGGTAGGGCCCGTAGTTGTTGGAGCAGTTGCTGATGGTCGCGCGGACGCCGAACGAGCGCACCCACGCGCGCACCAGCAGGTCGGACCCCGCCTTGGTCGCCGAGTAGGGGCTCGACGGCTCGTACGCCGTGGCCTCGGTGAACCGCCGCGGGTCGTCGAGGTCGAGATCGCCGTAGACCTCATCGGTCGAGATGTGGTGGAAGCGGACGTCGTGGCGGCGGACCGCTTCCAGCAGCGTGAACGTGCCCACGAGGTTGGTCTGCACGAACGGGCTCGGGTCGTTGAGCGAGTTGTCGTTGTGCGACTCGGCCGCGAAGTGCACGACTGCGCCGTGCGAGCTGACCAGCTCGTCGACCAGCGTGGCGTCGACGATGTCGCCCACGACGAGGCGGCAGCGGTCGGCCGGGAGGTCGGCGATGCTCTCGCGGCTGGCGGCGTACGTCAGCTTGTCGAGAACCGTCACGGACAGGTCGGTCGTGGAGATGAGGTGACGCACGAAGTTGGAGCCGATGAAGCCGGCGCCTCCGGTCACGAGCACAGAGCGCATGGTCAGCAGCCTAGTCCAGTGCCCGGGCGCCCCGGACGGGCCGACCGGGCGAAATCGCCGTGGCCCCTAGAGTGGGCCGTATGCGCGGAATCATCCTGGCCGGCGGGACCGGCTCACGACTGCACCCTGTCACCAAGGCCGTCAGCAAGCAGTTGATGCCGGTGTACGACAAGCCGATGATCTACTACCCGCTGTCGACGCTGATCCTGGCCGGGATCTCCGAGGTGCTCGTCATCACGACCCCGCACGACGCGGAGCAGTTCGAGCGGCTGCTGGGCGACGGCTCGCAGTTCGGCATCACGATCACCTACGCGCAGCAGCCCAGCCCCGACGGTCTGGCCCAGGCCTTCGTGATCGGGGCGGACCACATCGGTGACGAGTCGGTGGCACTCGTGCTGGGCGACAACATCTTCTACGGTGCCGGCCTCGGCACGCAGCTCAAGCGCTTCGACGGTCTCGACGGCGCGGTCATCTTCGGCTACCGGGTCAAGGATCCCTCCGCGTCGGGCGTCGTGGAGTTCGACGCCGACGGGAAGGCGATCTCGCTGGAGGAGAAGCCCGAGGTGCCCAAGAGCCACTTCGCCGTCCCGGGCCTGTACTTCTATGGCAGCGACGTCGTGGAGAAGTCGCGCACCCTGACCCCGTCGGCCCGTGGCGAGCTGGAGATCACCGACCTGAACCGCCTGTACTTGGACGAGGGACGCCTGCAGGTCGACGTGCTCGAGCGGGGCGTCGCCTGGCTCGACACCGGGACGTTCGACGGTCTCGCGGAGGCCGGTGACTTCATCCGCACCGTCCAGCACCGCCAGGGCCTCTCGATCGGCTGCCCCGAGGAGGCCGCGTGGCGCGGCGGCTTCCTGTCCGACGACGGGCTGCGCGAGCAGGCCGCCGTCTACGCCAAGAGCGGCTACGGCGACTACCTGTTGAGCCTGCTGGACGACTGATCCGGAGGCCAGGAGTTCATCTGGCGGTCACCTCGATTCTCGTTCGGCGCCGCCTCGGGACGGGACCGTCGTCCCATGACCGGTGTCGCACTGTCCCTGGGAATCGGCTTCGCCCTCGCCTTCGCGGAGTCGGGACTCGGCCTCGGCATCGTGATGCCGGGAGAGACCGGCGTCGTGGTGCTGGCGTCGACGATGGGCTCGACGGGTGCGCTCCTGCTGCTGGCGGTCGCCGTCACGGTCGGGGCGAGCCTCGGCGACCACGTCGGCTACCTGCTGGGCCGGCGCTACGGTGAGGCGCTGGCCGAGACCCGCGCGGTCAAGCGCCTGGGTCGCGGCAGCTTCGACCGGGCGACCGACCTGCTGCGCCGACGCGGCGGGACGGCGGTGTTCATGACCCGCCTCGTGCCGGTCGTGCGCACGCTGACCCCCGCGGCCGCCGGCGCGTCCGGCCTGCCCTACCGGCGGTTCGCCCCGGCCTCGCTGGCCGGTTCGGCGATGTGGGCGACGCTCTACGTCGGCGGCGGCTCGGTCGTGGCCACCGCGGCCTCGTTCGTCAGCGACGCGCTGGGCCGTGCGTCGTGGCTCGTGCTCGTGCTGCTGGCCCTCGGCGTCGTCCCGGTCGTGCTGATCCGCGCGGTCGTCGGCGTCCGTCCTGCCACGGCGGCACCCGACGTCGCGTCGCTGGAGCTGGCGACGGGCGTCATGCCGACGCGCCCCACCCTCGCGACGGCCGGCGAGCTGCAGCCCTGACCCCCACGGCATCGGTCACAGGACGACCAGCGCCGCGACGACCGCCGGGGCAACGCCGCAGACCAGCCAGGGCGATAGCGGCGGCCGCCGGTGCACGAGCCGGATCGCGCCGAGGGCGAGCACGCCCAGCGCGACCATGACGCCCAGCAGCAGGATCCCGTCGCTGCGGCGGCCGTCGGCCACGATCGCGTGCGCCACCGCGGTCAGGGCGCCCAGCGGAAAGGAGGCGACGGCGAGGATCAGGAACGTGACGACCCAGCGCTGCACCTGCTCGATGCTGAGCTCCCGGACGGTCACCCCGCCAGTATGTGGGAGACGTCTCCGGGTCACGCCGGCGCGCGGGTGATCCGGTAGCGGACGAACGACGGGACCGCGAGCGACGCGACGACGACGCCGACGACGACCAGCACGCCACCGCCGGCCGCAGCGGCCGCCGTCCCGACCGCGGCCGCCGTCGCCCCGTGCACGGTGTCGGCGATGCGCGGGCCGCCCGCGACCACGACGATGAAGACGCCCTGGAGGCGACCACGTATCGCGTCGTCGGCGGCGGACTGGAGCATGGCCGACCGGAAGGCGGCCGAGGCCATGTCGGCGGCGCCGCCGATCACCAGCATCAGCAGCGCCACCACCAGCATCGGCGTCATCCACCGGTCGGCGAGCCCGACGGCGACGCCGAAGGCTGTCATCGCGCCTCCCCACACGAGGATGCAGACGACGACCGCGAGCCCCTGCCGCTCGATCCGCGACACCCATCCGCTGAAGACGCCGCCGATGACCGCGCCGGCCGGGATGGCGGCGAACAGCAGCGCGAAGACGATGCCGCCCTCATCAGGACCGTCGAAGCCGAGGTGCGCGATCTCGGGGAACAGGGCGCGAGGCATGCCGAACACCATCGCGATCAGGTCGACGACGAACGACATCATGAGCACCGGCTGGGTCCGCAGGTACACGAATCCGTGGACGACGGCCCGTATGCCGGGCACCCCGGTCGCGGCATCCAGGACGGGGAGGCTGGGCAGGGCCAGGACCGCTCCGAGGGTCGCGAACAGCGTGACGGTGTCGGCGAGGTACAGCCACTTGAAGCCGACGATCGGGATCAGGATCCCCGCCACGAGCGGACCGGCGATCGCACCGGCCATCGTGATCGTCATGTTCAACGAGTTGGCGGCCGGCAGCAGGTGCGGCTCGACGAGCTTGGGGATGACCGCCGACCGGGTCGGTTGGTTGACCGCGAAGAAGGCCTGCTGGACCGAGAACAGCGAGAGCAGCAGCCAGACGTTGGTGTTACCCGCGGCGGCCTGCAGCCAGAACAGCGCACTGGTGCCGATGAGCCCCAGCGTCGTGACGACCAGGATCGTGCGCCGGTCGAAGACGTCCGCCAGCGCGCCGCCGTACAGGCCGAACACGATGAGCGGGACGAGGCCGAAGAGGCCTGCGAGGCCGACGTAGAACGACTCGCCGGTGTCGGCGTAGAGCTGCGCGGGCACCGCGACGACGGTCAGCTGGGCGCCGATCACGGTCACGATGTTCGCGGTCCACAGGCGGCGGAAGTGTCGGTTGCGCAAGGGCCGGGTGTCGGCGAACAGGTGCGAGATGGTCGGCCGGGTCACGTCAGCACAATGTACGCCCGCGTGCTGCAACCATCAGCCAAAGGTGCCGAGGTCGACCTCGATCCACACCTGCTCGGAGCGTCCCAGCAGCTCGCCGCCGGCGGTCCAGAGGGCCGTCGACGTCATGAACTTTCGGCCGTCTCGCACGCTGAGCTCACCGACCGGGAGCAGCGCCTCGCCCGTCCGTGGCGGTCGGGCGACCTCGGCCGTCATGCGGCCCAGCACCATGGTCTGCTGCGTGAAGTCGGCCGCCCAGCCGCCGGGGCAGTCGAGCGCTGCCCAGGTCGTCGGCACGTCCAGCGCGCCGTCGGTGCCGCCGAACGCGGCGTGCGGCGTCCAGGTGCCCGCGACGCGTCCCCCGGCGACGGGCCCGGTGAACAGCCGCAGTCCGTCGCCCTCGCCGCGCGCGGTCCCGCACGTGAAGCAGCGGTCGAAGGGGTGGTGGGCGAAGCCGGGGTACGCCGCGAGGCCCGCGACGGCCTCGTCGGGTGTCGGGGCGGCGGGGACGTCACGGACGAAGGAGCCTGGCTCCGCCGACCCGACGACGGCGCCGCCGGCGGTCAGCAGCCGGACGATGCCGCCGTCGTGGTGCGTGTCGTGCTCCCAGCTCAGCGCGACGTCGAGCGGCGGTGGCGTGCGCAGCGTCGAGGTGACTGGCCCGCCACCGAGCTCGGCGGCCAGCAGCCCGGCCACGTAGCCACCGTTGCCGGAGTGGTCCGGGCCGTTGAACCGCGCGGGGATCGTCACCATGTGTCGACCCTACCGAGGGCTATCGGGACGACTTGATGGCGTCGTAGCGTCGTAGCGACTCCCGGCGCTCCTCGGCGTGGTCGACGAGCGGCGGCGGGTAGTCCGCCGGCGGCTCGCCCATCTCCCAGGGCGTGTGCACGTGCTTGGCCGGCACGTCGGCGAGCTCGGGGACCCAGCGGCGCACGTACTCGCCCTGTGGATCGAACTTCTTGCCCTGCGTCATGGGGTTGAACACCCGGAAGTACGGGGACGCGTCGGTGCCGGAGCCCGCGACCCACTGCCAGCCGTGCTGGTTCGACGCGAGATCGCCGTCGGCGAGCCGCTCCATGAAGTACCGCGCGCCGTGCTGCCACTCGACGTGCAGGTCCTTGACGAGGTAGCTCGCGACGATCATTCGGACGCGGTTGTGCATCCAGCCCTCGGCGTGCAGCTGGCGCATGCCCGCGTCGACGATCGGGACGCCGGTCCGCCCGGCCTTCCACGCCTCGAGCCCGTCGCCGGGCTCGTCGTACTGCATGTGCTCGAACGTCCGGTTGTAGTAGCCGAACGCCGAGTCGGGGCGCTGGTGCAGGACATCGGCGTAGAACTCGCGGAAGCCGAGCTCGCGGGCGTACGCGTCCGCGCCGGGGGAGCGCAGGAGCGCCAGGTCGGCCAGCAGCGTGCGCGGATGGATCGTGCCCCAACGCAGGTGCACCGACATGCGGGACGTCCGGTCGGGGCCGGGCAGGTTGCGGGTGTCGTCGTACTGGGCGACGTCGTCGGCGAGGAACTCTTGCCACCGCTCGTGCGCGGCCCGCTCACCGAGCGGCGGGAGGGTCAGGCCCTCCGGGGCCGACACCGCCGGGATGCCGTGGGTGCGCCCCTCGGGGCGGAGCCACGGGACGTCGGCCGGCTCGGGTGCTGGCTCGCGCCAGCCGTGCTGTTTCCACGCCCCGAACCACGGCGTGAACACGCGATAGCCCGTGCCGTCGTCCTTCGCGATGCGGCCCGGCGCGACGGCGTAGGCCGAGCCCGTGCGCACGAGCTCGATGCCGTGCTCGCGCAGCGCTTCCTCGACGGCGGCGTCGCGGCGCTTGCCGTAGGGCGTGAAATCGGCCGCGACGTGCACGGTCGACGCGCCGGCGGCTCGCGCCACGCGGACGACTTCCGCGGCCGGCGTGCCGTGCACGACGTGCAGCCCCCCGATGCGGTCCGACAGGTCGGTGAGCAGCCCGGAGAGGTACGCGACGCGTGCCGACGAGCCGTCGTCCCACAGCGTGTCGTCGAGCACGAACAGGGGCACGACGCCGTTCGGACCGGCCTCGACGGCCGCGTTCAGCGACGGATTGTCGGCCAGGCGGAGGTCCCGCCGGAACCACATGACGGACGTTGACATGGGATCCATTATCGGCGGCGACGGACAATCCCGCAGGCCATGGAACAATGGACGCGTGAGCGAGCTGATCGACACCACCGAGATGTACCTCCGCACGGTCTACGAGCTGGAGGAAGAGGGCATTGTGCCGTTGCGTGCGCGCATCGCCGAACGCCTTCACCAGAGCGGACCCACCGTGAGCCAGACCGTGGCCAGGATGGAGCGCGATGGTCTGCTCGCGGTCGAGGGCGACCGTCACCTCGAGCTGTCCGAGAAGGGCCGCCAGCTGGCGACGCGGGTCATGCGCAAGCACCGCCTCGCGGAGCGCCTCCTGATCGACGTCATCGGCCTGGAGATCGAGTTCGTCCACGAGGAGGCGTGCCGGTGGGAGCACGTGATGTCCGAGCAGGTCGAGCGTCGTCTCGTGCAGATCCTGAAGCACCCCACGGAGTCGCCCTACGGCAACCCGATCCCGGGTCTCGCCGAGCTCGGTGAGGCCGGTGACGAGGCGCTGTTCCTGACCGGCGTCGAGGCGATGACGCGGGCCGTCAACGGATCGAGCGAGCCCGTTCGCATGGTCATCCGGCGCATCGCCGAAGAGCTGCAGAAGGACACCGAGGTCATGTCTGTGCTGCGGCGCGTCGGCGCCCTGCCCGGCAACGACGTCCTCGTCTCGATGGGCCACGACGGCGTCGTCGTCGCCCGTCAGGGTGAGACCGCCGAGATCGACCACGAGGCCGCGGCCCACATCTTCGTCACGGCCTGAGCCCTCCGGCCCACCCCCGCCGGCGCGTCCAGGCGTGTTGGGGGCCGTGGATTCCCAGGAGAACCCAGGTTCCGGCGCGCATCACCCCGTTTCCTGTCGCCTCACCCCTGTTGTGATCGGGGAGAGGCGATAGGAAACAGGTAGTCCCCGGAACCTTCCTGGGTTCTCCTGGGAATCCACCCCAGGCGGTCTACTCCTTGGGCGGCAGCGGCACGAAGTAGCTCGTGCGGCGGGCGTAGTCGTCCCAGCCCGGCTTCTTGCGCTGGCTCTTCTCGTTGAGCTTGGCGCCCGTGACGTTGACGAGCGAGTACGTCATGATCGCGGGGCCCACGAGCGCGACGAGTCCGGGCCAGGAGGCCGCGCCGACGAGGCCGAGGCCCCACCAGACGCATGCGTCGCCGAAGTAGTTCGGGTGCCGGGTCAGGCTCCACAGCCCGGTGTCCATGATCTTGCCCTTGTTGTCCGGGTCGCGCTTGTACGTCTTGAGCTGCGCGTCGCCGACCGTCTCGAAGAACAGTCCGATCGCCCAGACGACGATGCCGACGATCGTGAGCGGCACCGACATGCGCTCGTTGTTCGGACCGACCATCAACGGGGCCGAGACGATGAACATCGCAACGCCCTGCGGCAGGAAGACGCGCGTGACGGCGGTCTGCGCGAACGACCGTCCGGCCGCCTCGCCCTTCTCGAGCAGATCGGCGTACCGCGGGTCCTCGCCCTGGCCGTGGTTGCGGCCTCCCACGTGCCAGGCCAGCCGCAGGCCCCACACCGCGACCATCGCGACCATGATCCAGCGCTGCACCGCGCCCCCGTCGCCGCCCAGCGACACGAGAGCCGAGACCGCCGCGACGACGACGAAGCCCAGGCCCCAGAGCGTGTCGACGATCGACAGCAGGTGGTTCCGCAGTGCGTACGCGAGCCCGAGGCCCATGAACACGAGCAGCGCACCGAGGCCCGCCGCGAGGGTTACACCGGTCTGGGACAGGTCGTTGTGGATCACCCGAGCCACGCAACGGGCGAAGCGGGCATGCCGCTCACCCCACGGGGGCTGGGCTTGACCGACAGGATCTGGTCGACGCCCATGCGGTTCTCTTCGAAGGCGAGCGCCCCGCCGACGAGGTAGAGCCGCCAGACCCGCGCGTTCTCCTCGCCGATGAGCTTGACCGCGACGTCCCAGTTGTCCTCCAGCTTCGCGGCCCAGCCGGCGACGGTCTGCGGGTAGTGCTCGCGCATCGCCTGCACGTCGCGGATCTCCAGGCCGGACGCGGCGATCAGGCCGATCGTCTTGGCGAGCGGCTTCATGTGCATGTCGGGCGCGATGTACGTCTCGATGAACGGTCCGCCGCCGGGGCTGTCGCCGGGGGCGTCGTTGCTGCGTGACATCTGCTGGATCAGTGCGCGGCCCCCCGGCTTGAGGTAGCGGTGGATCGAGTCGACGAAGACGACGTACTCGGCGTCGCCGACGTGCTCGCCCATCTCGATCGAGGCGATCGCGTCGATCTCGCCGTCGCGCACGCCGGACGCCTCGAGGTCGCGGAAGTGCCGCAGGCTGACGTCGACCCGGTCCGACAGCCCACGCTCGGCCGCCCTGGCGAGGACGTAGTCGCGCTGTTCGACCGACAGCGTCACGCCGGTGACGTGGACGCCGTAGTGCTCGGCGGCGAACAGCGTCAGCGAGCCCCATCCGGACCCGATGTCGACCATCCGCATGCCCGGCTGAAGGCCGAGCTTGCGGCAGACGAGGTGCAGCTTGGCGGTCTGTGCCTCCTCCAGCGTCATGTCCGGGGTGGCGTGGAAGCCGCTGGAGTACGCCATGTTGGGGTCGAGGATCAGCTCGTAGAAGTCGTTCGACAGGTCGTAGTGGTGCGAGATCGCGGCCTGGTCACGCTCCTTGCTGTGCAGCTCTCCGGTCAGGTTCGACTCGGCGGCCGGTGCAGGCGGTCGACGACCGATGGCACCGAGGCGCACGGCCAGCGCGGCGCCCTTGAGCACCTGCTTGGGTCCGATCTTCGGTCGTCCAGCGCTGTCGTCGGCGACCCGCGCGTCGCGCACGGCGTCCCACATGGCCCGCAGCCCGTCACCGAGATCGCCCTCGACGTCGAGGTCG
>JAOPXY010000176.1 GCA_025964895.1 Aeromicrobium sp. | reverse complement strand
GGGTGAGCGAGGGGCGCCCCTATCCGGACCATGGGCTGACGCAGAGCGCATGGGCCGAGATCTCCCCCTCCCAGGTCCGTCTCGACGACCTGACGACGACCAAGACCCAGCTCGACCTGGAGCACCTCCTCGACGACGACTCGACCTACTTCGGCGACCTCTTCGCGCACGTCGTGAGCTGGCGCGGCGAGCTGTTCCTGGAGGACGGCCTGCACCGCGCCCTGCGCGCGGCCCTCCAGCAGCGCAACATGCTGCACGCGCGCGTCCACTCGATCGGCAAGCGCGCATGAGGGGCACCCGGCGCGCGCTGACGATGGCGGTCTCGGTCGCCGTCTTCGTCATCGGGACCCTCGTCGGCTTCCGCCTCCTGACCGCCGGCACGGAGGACGCGGTCGCGACCGAGACCTGCGAGTCGTCGGTGGTCAAGACCGGCAGCGACCTCAACAGCAACGTCGTGACGGTCAACGTGTTCAACGCGTCGAACAGATCCGGCCTGGCCAACCGCGAGCTCATCAACCTGCAGGCCAACGGCTTCCTGGGCGGGCAGATCGCCAACAGCACGAGCGCCACGAAGCCCCGGCACGTCGCGATCCTTACCAACGACCGCGACGACCCCCGGGTCAAGCTCGTCGCCGCCCAGTTCAAGGACGACGTGGAGTACGCGGCGCCCGACGTGCAGGTCGAGCAGGGCGTCATCGTGGTCGTCGGCGACGACTACCGAGGCCTCAAGAACGAGGCCAGGACGACGATCAAGACCGATCGGGACATCCCCGTCTGCATCCCCGTCATCCCCGTCCCGTAGTCACGTTCCATTGCGGCCCCAGCCGGCCAGTCGGCCGTGCTGGGCGACGGCGCGCAGCCGCGCCTCGGTGTCCTCGCGCACCGAGCGCTCCGCGACGATCAGCAGGTCGTCGTGGATCGCGATCCGGTCGGTGCGGTGGGGCACGAACGTCCGGTCGTCGCGCACCACGAGCGAGACCGAGGCGCCGACCGGCAGCCGCAGCTCGCCGATCTCCACGCCGGCCAGCCGTGAGCCCTGCGGGACGCGGATCTGCAGGAGGTCGGCCGAGACGCGCTCGAGCGGTGCGGCCTCGACCTCCACGTCGCGCACGCGATCGCTGAGCACCCCGCACGCGGCGGCGAGCTGCGACAGCGGCGCGGCCTGCACCAGCGTGTAGATAACGACCGCGACGAACACGACGTTGAACAGGTCGCGCGATCCCGCGACGCCGGCCGAGAGCGGGATCGTCGCGAGGACGATCGGGACGGCGCCGCGCAGGCCGGCCCACCCGACGAAGACCTGCTCGCGGGCGCTGCGCCGGAACCACACGGCGCACGCCACGACGGTCAACGGCCGGGCCACGAAGGTCAGGATCGCGCCGATCAGGATGCCGTGCCAGACGTGCCACCACTGCAGCTCGTCGGGACTCGCGAGCAGCCCTAGCATCACGAACAGCCCGATCTGCGCGAGCCAGCCGATCCCCTCGACGAACGACCGTGTCGCGGTGCGGTGCGGCAGATCGGCGTTGCCCAGGAGCAGCGCGGCGATGTAGACCGCAGCGAAGCCGCTGGCGTGGATGCCCGCTGCGGCGCCGTACGCCAGCACCGCGAACGCGAAGACGACGAGCGGGTAGAGGCCTGACGCCGGCAGGGCCACGCGGCGCAGGAGGTACGCGCCCAGCCAGCCGACCCCGATGCCGATCAGCGAGCCGACGACCAGCTCGAACACGATGAGGCCCACGAGATAGCCGATGCCCTTGTCGGCGACCTCCCCGGCGCTGATCGCCACGACCAGCACGACGATGGGCGCGTCGTTGAGGCCCGACTCCGCCTCGAGCGATCCGGTCACCGACGACTTCAACGGCACGGTGCGCAGCACCGAGAAGACCGCCGCGGCGTCGGTGGGCGTCAGCACCGCCGCGATCAGCACCGCGAGCTCCCACTCCAGACCCAGCAGCAGGTGGGCGCCGAGGGCGACGACCACGACGCTGATCGCCGAGCCCAGGGTCGCCAGCAGCAGCCCGTAGCCGAGATTGGGACGGACGTGCTCCCACTTGGTCGTCAGACCGCCCTCGGCGAGGATCAGCACGAGCCCGCCGAAGCCGAGGGCGTGCGCGAGCTCGACGTCGGCGAACTGGATGCCGAGGCCCGAGCTGCCGAGCAGCAGGCCGAGCCCGAGGTACACGAGCAGGGACGGCAGGCCGATGGTGACCGAGAGCCGAACCGCGAGGATCGCGAGGATCAGGACGCCCGCACCGACCAGCAGATATCGGTCGAGGTCATGAACGTCCACGCGCGCCCCTTCCATGAGCTCGACCGGTGCCTGATTCTATCGGTCCGGCGACGGGCCCCCGACCGCTTCGGGTGGCGGTGGACGCCCGCCTCCGGTTGGCTGGCACGGTGGACCGACGCGGCATGCTGACCCTCACCGGGCTGACGCTGCTCGCGGCGTGCTCCGGGCGCCGCAACGACGGCACCCGCACCGTCGGCGGCACGGGCGACCAGCAGGAGGACGGCGTGGAGACCATCGAGTACGGGTCCGACCCGTCGCAGTTCGGCGAGCTGACCCGTCCGGCCGGGACGTCGCGCGGCGTCGTCGTGGTGATCCACGGCGGGTTCTGGCGCTCCCAGTACGACCTGTCGCTGGGCCGTCCGCTCGCCGCGTCCCTCGTCGAGGAGGGGTGGACGGCGTACAACGTCGAGTACCGCCGCGTGGGTGGCGGTGGCGGCTGGCCGCAGACGTTCGACGACATCGCCGCCGCGATCGACGCGCTCGCGGACGTCGACGGCCTCGACCTGACGACGGTCGTGACGCTGGGACACTCGGCGGGTGGGCACCTGGCCGTGTGGGCGGCGGGACGTCCGCAGCTGACCGGCACCGACTGGGCCGATCCGGCCGTGCCGGTGACCGCGGCGATCTCGCAGGCCGGCGTCGTCGATCTCGCGGAGGCGATCGCAGCTGATCTCGGCGGCGGCGCGGTGCAGGCGCTCATGGGCGGCGAGGTCGACGACCGGTACAGCATGGCCGATCCGACGGCGCAGATCCCGCTGGCGGTGCCGGTGCGCTGTATCCACGGCACGGCCGACGACATCGTCCCGCTCAGCCAGTCGACGGGCTACGTCAAGACCGCCCGTGCGGCGGGCGCCGACGCCGAGCTGCTGGAGGTCGACGGCTACCACTTCGTCGTCATCGACCCGACGTCGACAGCCTGGGCCACGACGCTCGACGTGCTCGCCACCCTCACCGACAAACGCTGAGGGGGTACTTTTCGCCCCTCGAGGGGGTAGTTATGGCCCCCGGGCAGGGGCAACAACCTTCCCTTCGAGGGGCAAGAAGTACCCCCTCAGCGTGAGTGGGCGCTCAGTGCTTGAAGGCGTCCTTGATGTTCTCGCCGGCGCTCTTCAGGTCGGACTTCGTCTGGTCGCCCTTGCCCTCGGCCTCGAGGGACTCGTCGTCGGTCGCCTTGCCCGTGTGCTCCTTGGCCTTGCCCTTGGCGTCTTCGGCCGCGTTGCTGATCTTGTCTCCGAGTCCCATGGGGGATCCTTTCGTCGTCGTCCAGATGGAGTACCCGAACCGTTCCGGGGTAATCCCCCCGGGACGCAACCCACCGCCCAGCCGTGCCTACGACGTCAAGGAGATCCATGAATCCCGTCACCGCCCACTTCTCGTGCCCGCCCGACCGGGTCTTCGCCGTGCTGGCCGACGGCTGGCTGTACCCGACGTGGGTCGTCGGCGCGGCACGCATGCGCGACGTCGACGAGTCCTGGCCCGCCGAGGGCTCGATGCTGCACCACTCGGTCGGCTCGTGGCCCATCATGTTGGACGACTCCACGACCGTCATCGAGTGGAGCCCGCCGTCGCACATGGTGCTCAAGGCGCGAGGGTGGCCCATCGGCACCGCCAAGATCCGCATCTCGGTCGAGGCCGCGGGCGCCGGGTGCGCCGTCACGATCGAGGAGGATGCGCTCGAGGGGCCCGGCCGCCTCGTGCCCAAGCCTCTCCGCGCCGCCGCCATCAAGGTCCGCAACGTCGAGACGCTCAAGCGGCTCGCCTACATCGCGGAGAACCGCTGACCATCCCCGGCGGCCGCCCGGGTCACTGAGCCCCGAGCCGGCCTCTCAGGCGTCGGGCCGCGCCTCGTGGTGCCGCCGGCCGTGCGTGCGCCGGTCCTCCTTCATCTCCGCCTCGAACAGGTGCTTGCGCCCACCCACGAGCTCGTCACGCGCCGCCTGCTCGTGCTCCTTGAACGCCGCGTAGTAGGTGGCGTCGTAGTCCTCGACGACCTGGAACGACCATCGCCCCTCGACGATGTTGCGGCCGACGAGGTCGTCGGCCAGGCGATCGGCGAGATCGCCGTGCCCCGCGTTGCGCAGCTGGTCGACGGCGTCGCCGAGCATCAGGTCGGCTGTGCCGCACCGCCGGTGGAATGCGTACAGGTGGCCGCGTGCCTCCTCGACCGCCTCCAGCGCCTCGCTGAGTTTGCCGAGCGCCTCGACGGTCTCGTCGCTGACGCCGTCCGGCCGGGTGTGCTTCTCATCGGGTCGGTCACTCATAAGTGCACGGTAGGACGAATCGGCTACCCCGGCATCTCGGTGCTGCGCCGGGCCTTCTTGGTGAGATACATGCGCCGGTCGGCGCGGTCGAGCACCGTCTCTACCGTGTCGCGCGGCTCAACCGTCGCGACGCCGGACGACCACGATGCCGGCGAGTCGAGCGCGAGGCGGTCGACGATCTCCGCGGCCTCGTCACCCGTCGTCCCGGGCAGGACGAGCACGAACTCGTCGCCGCCGGTCCGTCCGATCCGGTCACCGGGGCGCAGGCGGTCCTTCCACTGCGCGGTGGCGCCCTCCAGCAAGCGGTCGCCCGCCGTGTGGCCGTGGGTGTTGTTGACCGTTCGCAGCCCGTCGAGGTCGATCGCGACGACGGACAGGGGCTTGCCGCGTTTGCGCGCGCGGCTCATCTCGCGCTCCAGGATCTCCGATACGCCCCGGCGGTTGAGGACGCCCGTGAGCTGGTCGGTGCGTGCCACGTGCTCCATGCGGGTCTTGATGAGGGCGAACACCTCCGTCGCCACGACGGTCTGCACGACCAGCGAGACGCCGAACCCCAGGAGGGAGCGGTCGTCGTGGTGCGCGATCGCCACGAGCCACCACAGCGTCCCGAGGTACAGCACGATGCGCCCGGCGACGGGATGCATGAACCAGACCACGTAGAGCGCCGCGATGGGCAGCGCCGTGCCGTTCGCGTACGCGCCGATCGTGAGGTCGGTGTTCCACGTGAGCCCTCCGAGCACGACGACCTCGGCCGCGACCATCGCCAGGCCCTCGGCGCGGGTGAACCGGTGCCCGCGGACCAGCGTCCAGACGAAGAACAGCGTCGCGACGACCGCCAGGCTCGCGACGAACCAGCGCGGATTCTTGCCCGGGACCCACGTCAGCGTGCCGGCGACGAGCAGGACCGCACCGCAGCCGTACAGGACGGCCGTGGCCGTCGTCATCTGCGGAAGGCCGCGCCACCACCGCTCGGCCCCGTCGTGTTCGCTCATGTCAGCCCCCTCGCGACAATCCTAGGAACAGCCTGTCGATCACACGCGGCCAACGACAAACATGGTCCTATCGGACCATGCGGTCGTCGCTCGCCGGCGGCTTGGATGGAACACCTACTGCCAGACGCGCACATAGTCGACCTTCGTCGTCCCGACCTGGGGGGTGGCGAACGTCGGGCTGTTGTCTCCGAGGCCCAGCCCCTGGGTCAGCACGACCATGAACGGGTCGTCGTCGAACGGCGACGGTGACCCCGGCGAGGTGCCGTTGATGCGGTGCGTCACGCAGGGCACGCCGTCGTACGCGATCGTCATGGTCGTCGCCGTCCACTCCAGCGTGTAGGTGTGGAACGCGGAGACGTCGTCGATCATGCAGTAGTTGTTGGTCACCGTCGCGTCCCACCCGGAGGCGTAGTGGAGGTACGGGATCACGCGGTCCGACCAGTTCGAAAACATCTCGGCGATGTCGATCTCGCCGGGGTGCGCGAGACCGGGCGACGGCGCGCGGGGGTAGAGCCACAGTGCGCTGTGGTGACCCGCGACCGACGTGGCCGGGAACGCCGCCCGGATCTCGTATCGGCCGCGCGCCTGGGAGAACGAGCTCCAGGTGCTGACCATGCCGGCGGTGTGCTGCGCCTCGTAGTCACCCGCCGGGCTCGTGCACGTCCGCGGGGCCGCGAGCCTGCGGACGGTCAGCGAGAGGACGCCGTCACCGACGGCGATGTTGTCCGGGTCGTCGACGTAGCAGTCGGCACCGATGTGGTAGCCGGACGTGGCGGTCAGCTGGGGCATCCACCGGCTGCGGTCGAGCGTCGTGCCGGCGAACTCGTCGGCGAACGAGCACACCCACGGCGTGCCGTCGGGCTTGCTGAGGCTGGACGCGCGTCGCAGGCCGCCCCGGTGCGTGCGACGCTCGGGACCACGGAAGCCACGAGCGGCGCGACGGCCGGGGTCACGGGCGGGGCGGCGGGCTCGGCCACGACGCGCAGCGTCTGGGTGCGGGTGGCGGTGCGGCGGCGTCCGAGGCCGTCGTCGGTGGGCGCCTGGTAAGCCACCCGGGACGTCACGCGATAGGTACCGGGCGCGAGCCGGGCCGATCGCGCACCCCGCGACACCCAGGTCGAGCCGCGGCGGACCGTAACCGTCGCGGGCCGGACCTTGACGCCCTTGCGCGCAGAGTAGCGCGGCGTCACGGTGACGCGTCCGCCGTCGGCCACGCTCTGCTGCGAGATGGCCTTGACGGTGACAGGCGCGCCCGCGGCGTGCGCCGCCGAGCCGGTGCCGAGCGTGCCGAGCACGAGGCCGGTGGACGGTCGTGTGAGCAGGTGCATCTGAGCTCTCCCTTGCCAGATCGCGGCTAAGGGATCACTGCTGAGCGGCTCCAGACACACGCCGACGCTTCTGCCACGCCGGCTCGCCGTCCCGATCCCATCGAACCCCGCCGTGGCGGGTCTCCCATCGATGGGTCGAGCGGCGGTCCTGGACCGCACCACTCCCTCTGCCCCGTCATTCTAGGGTATAAAGTCCTGCCTCATGGGCAGAACGTCCCGATTGGAGTTCCGCAGCGCTCCTCGACCGCACCCGTGCCACAGTGGAACCATGCTGATCGACCTCACCGGACGGACCGCGCTCGTCACCGGATCGACCCAGGGCATCGGCCTCGCGATCGCGACGGCACTGTCGGGCGCGGGGGCTCGCGTCGGGGTCAATGGTCGCGGAGCGGAGAAGGTCAACGCCGCGATCGACGAGATCCAGCTGGCCTGGCCCGACGCCGATCTCGTGGGGGTCGTCGCGGACGTCGCCAGCGCCGAGGGCGCTGCCCGCGCGCACGAGGTGCTGCCCGACGTCGACATCCTGGTCAACAACCTCGGCATCTTCGAGGCGGCACCCGCCCTCGAGATCACCGATGACGACTGGCGACGCTACTTCGACGTCAACGTGCTGAGCGCCGTCCGGCTGATCCGCACCTACCTGCCCGGCATGATGGCGCGCGGCTGGGGGCGCGTTCAGAACATCGCGAGCGACTCGGCGATCGTCATCCCGGCCGAGATGATCCACTACGGCACGTCGAAGACCGCACTGCTGTCGGTGTCGCGCGGCTTCGCCAAGGAGGCCGCAGGCACCGGCGTCACGGTCAACTCCGTCATCGCCGGCCCCACTCACACCGGCGGCGTCGAGGACTTCGTGTACTCGCTGGTCGACCGCGACCTGCCGTGGGACGAGGCGCAGGCGGAGTTCATGCGCGTGCACCGGCCGCAGTCGCTGCTCCAGCGGCTGATCGAGCCCGAGGAGATCGCGAACCTCGTGACGTACCTGAGCTCACCACTGGCGTCCGCGACGACCGGCGCCGCGGTGCGGGTCGACGGCGGCTACGTCGACTCGATCGTCCCCTAGGCGCCGCCGAGGGTCCGCGCGAACAGCGCCTCGAGCTCGGCGAAGTGCCGCTCGGTGGCCGCCTCGTCGTACGACGACGTGTCGGACATCGTGAACCCATGCGGCGCGCCCGGATAGATGGCCGAGGTGTGGGGGACGCCGGCGTCGTCCAGTGCGCGCTCGAACGCGGCGATCGCCTCCGGAGGGTTGCTCGCGTCGTTGTCGGCGTGGCCGGCGAGGATCTCACCCGTGGCCCGGGTCGCCAGGCGGTGCGGGCTGTCCTCGGCATCCGTGAACAGGCCCGCGGCGTGGAACGCGCCTGCCGCCGCGATGACGTCCGGCCGCAGGCCCGCCGCGCGGATCGCCATGCGCCCGCCGATGCAATACCCGGTGATGCCGATCCGCGGACCCCTCACTCCCGGCAGGCTCAGCAGCGCCTCGACGTATGCGTCGAGATCGGCGTCGGACTTGTCGGAGGTGTGGCCCGCGAGCAGCGGCCCGATGCCTGCGAAGAACTCCTCGCGGGCGCCGGGCTGGGTCAGGTCGACCTTCGGCGCGAGCGCAGCGGCGGAACCCTGCCGGTAGAACGCGTGCGGGACGAGGACGACGTACCCCCACGACGCGATCCGGTCGGCCATCTCCTCGATGCGTGGGCGCAGGCCGATCGCGTCAACGTGCAGTAGCACGCCGGGATGGTCCTGGTCGTCGGGCCGGCTGACGTAGGCCTCCGCCAGGCCGTCCGGCACCGTGATCTCGATCGTCGAACTCGTCATGGCGCCACCGTAGCGGGATGGCTCACGGGACGCGCGCGATCCATGCGTCGTCGGTGTACTTGCTCTCGGCGAGCGCCGCCGCGGCGGCCAGGGTCGCTCGGTCGATCGTGACGGTCGACAGGCCGTAGCTCGCCCGGAAGTGGGCGAGCATCGCGTCGACGACCGCCTCGCGGCTCATGCCGGTCTGGCTGCGGATGGGATCGACGCGCTTGGCGGCGCTCGCATGACCCTTGTCGCTGAGCTTCTCGCGGCCGATGCGCAAGATGTCGAGCATCGCGGCCGCGTCCATGTCGTACGACATCGTGACGTGGTGCAGCACGACGCCGCTCGCGAGCCGCTTCTGGGCGGCGCCGCCGATCTTGCCCTGCGGCGACGCGATGTCGTTGAGCGGGACGTAGGTCGTCTCGACCCCCAGCTCGCGGAGCGCGCGGACGACCCACGCGTCGAGGAAGGCGTACGAGTCCGCGAACGACAGGCCCTCGACGAGCGTCGCCGGCACGTACAGCGAGTACGTGATGGTGTTGCCCGGCTCGACGAACATCGCCCCGCCACCGGAGATGCGCCGCACCACGGTGGCGTCGTGGCGGGCCGCCGCGACGAGGTCGACCTCGTTCGAGAGGGACTGGAACGAGCCGATGATGACGGCGTTGGACGCCCACTCCCAGACCCGAAGCGTCGGCCCCCGCAGGCCCTGCCCCACCTGCTGCGCGACGACCTCATCGATCGCCATCTGCATCGGCGGATGCTGCGGTCCGGCCTCCAGCAGCTCGAAGCTGTGGTCGTGCCAAGCGGTCGATCGGCGCAGCGCGCGCAGCACGGCGTGCGCCACGGCCGGCGGGTCGAAGCCCACCAAGACGGCGTCGCCGCGGGCGCGGTCGACCGCCTCGACGAGGGTGCCGAGGCTCGCCGCCGCGGACATGCCCTCGAGGGCGTCGGACATGTCGCCGAGCGCCTCGTCGGGCTCGAGGAAGAAGTCGCCGCTCAGGACGACGTCGCGGATGACCCCGTCGACGACCTCCAGGTCGACGACGACGAGCTTGCCGCCCGCGACCTTGTACTCGCCGTGCACGACGTCCCCGGCCCGCGCCGGCTCAGGCGATCGCGTCGAGCGCGGCGAACTGCTCGTCGGTGAGCTGGATGCCGGCTGCGCCCACGTTGTCGTCGAGGTGGTCGATGCTCGACGTGCCCGGGATCGGCAGCATGACCGGCGAACGCTTGAGCAGCCATGCCAGGGCGAGCTGCGACGGCGTGGCGACGTGCTCGGTCGCGAGGTCGGCCAGCGGGCCGCCGTCCTTGACCAGGTCGCCGGTCGCCAGCGGGAACCACGGGATGAAACCGATGCCCTGCTCCGTCGAGTAATCCAGCAAGGCCTCGGCGCTGCGGTTGGTCAGGTTGAACAGGTTCTGGACCGTCGCGATCGTCGCGACCTCCTGCGCCTGCTTGAGCTGATCGACGTCGACCTCGCTGAGGCCGATGTGGCGGACCTTTCCCTCGTCCTGCAGCTTCTTGAGCTCACCGACCTGATCCTCCAGGGGCACCTCGTCGTCGATACGGTGCAGCTGGAACAGGTCGATCGTCTCCAGGCCGAGGCGCCGCAGGCTGAGCTCGGCCTGCTGACGTAGGTAGGCGGGACGACCGACGGGCGTCCACACGCCGGGACCCTGCCGTGTCAGGCCGGCCTTCGTCGCGATGACGACATCGTCGGCGTACGGGTGCAGAGCTTCACGGAGCAGGTCCTCGGCGACCTCGGGGCCGTAGGAGTCGGCCGTGTCGAAGAACGTCACGCCCAGCTCGACGGCGCGGCGGAGCACCGCGATCGCGGCCTCGTGGTCGCGCGGCGGGCCCCACACCCCGTCGCCCGTGAGCTGCATCGTGCCGTAGCCGAGGCGGACGACCGGGAGGTCGCCGCCGATCTGGAACGTTCCGGACGCGCTGGCAGCAGGTGTCGAAGTCATACAGGGTTCAACGACACGCGCCGGGCCTTATTCCGTGGCGTTCACTCAACGGGGGTGAGGAGGAACACCGGGATCAGACGGTCGGTCTTGGTCGCGTAGTCGGCGTAGGCCGGCCACGCCTCGACGGCTC
>JAOPXY010000171.1 GCA_025964895.1 Aeromicrobium sp. | reverse complement strand
CCCCGCGCCCGGACCGCGGGACACGAAGTAGCAGTTCGCCTGCAGCGGACCGGCCGGAAATGACGTGAGAAGCACGTGCGACAGGGTACGCGAGGCGGGTGGAGTGATACGACTGCGGCTGCACCTAGACTGTCGCCCATGAGCTCTGCGCCCACGAACCCCTGGGGTCGTGTCGACGACGACGGCAACGTCTACGTCAAGACCAGCGACGGTGAACGACTGATCGGCCAGTGGCCCGGGGGTGACCCCGCGGAGGCGATGTCGTTGTACGTCCGCCGCTTCGAGGGTCTCGAGACCGAGGTCGACCTGCTCGAGAAGCGTCTCAAGGGCGGCACGGTGTCGCCCGACGACGCCGCCAAGGCCGTCACGAAGGTGCGCGGCCTCCTGGTCGACGCCCAGGCAATGGGCGACCTCGACTCCCTCACCGTCCGCCTGGACGCCCTGCAGCCGGCAATCGACGAGCAGCGCGAGCAGCGCAAGGCCGAGCGCGCCGCCAAGGTGGCCGAGGCACAGGTGGCGAAGACGCGCATCGCCGAGGCGGCCGAGAAGATCGCCGCCGGCAACGACTGGAAGAACGGCGCCGACACGTTGCGCGCCCTGCTGGAGGAGTGGAAGGCGCTCCCCCGTCTCAGCAAGTCCGCCGACGACGAGCTGTGGCACCGGTTCAGCTCGGCCCGCACGACGTACACGCGGCGGCGCAAGAGCCACTTCGGTGAGCAGTCGACGCTGCGCGACGCCGCCAAGACCGTCAAGGAGCGGCTCATCGTCGAGGCCGAGGCGCTGTCGACGTCGACCGAGTGGGGTCCGACCGCCGGCAGGTACCGCGATCTCATGACGGAGTGGAAGAAGGCCGGCTCCGCCCCCCGCAACGTCGAGGACAAGCTCTGGAAGCGGTTCCGGGCCGCGCAGGACGCCTTCTTCGAGGCCCGCGATGCCGCGAACGCCGCGCTCGACGCGGAGTACGAGGTCAACGCCGAGAAAAAGCTCGAGATCCTCGCGGACGCCGAGAAGCTGCTCCCGATCACGAACGTCGATGCCGCCCGCAAGGCGTGGCTCGACATCGCCGACCGCTGGGAGGCTGCCGGCAAGGTGCCTCGCGCCAAGATCGGCGAGTTCGAGGGTCGCATCCGCGCGGTCGAGCAGGCCGTCAAGGACGCGACCGAGCGCGTGTGGAAGAAGACCGATCCGGAGAAGTCCGCCCGTGCCGACGACATGATCGCCAAGCTGCAGCGCGCGATCGACGAGGTCGGCGAGAAGATCGCCGCCGCCGAGGTCAAGGGCGACGCCCGGAAGGTCAAGGACCTGCAGGCCGACAAGGCCTCGAAGGAGGCCTTCCTGGAGATGGCGAAGAAGGCGCAGGCCGACTTCTCCTGACCGAGCCCGGGTCGCTGAGACCCCGCGCGGCCCTGCACGGGCGAACGAGCTGCGGTCATCGGCGTCCCGCATGAAGAGCTGGGCGAGGAGTTCCGGGCGATCGTCCAGCTCGCCGAGGGGGTCGAGCCCGGGCCGGACGTGGAGCAGCGCCTGCTCGACCACGTGCGCTCGCAGATCGCCGCGTTCAAGGCGCCGCGTCGCATCGACTTCGTCGAGGAGTTGCCGCGCACGCCCATCGGCAAACTCGTGAAGCACCGGCTGCGCGCGCGGTACTGAGGCCGGCGCGCGACACTGACCCCGGAGTGATGAGATGGTAGGACTTAGGTCCCTCCGATACCACATCCGCAGGGGGTCAAACGGTGACGATGACACTCGGCCCCGCAGAGTCGGCCCGCCGCAGGCGAGTCGGTCGGCGTACTCCCGGGCGCTGTCGTCGGTCCAGTCCAGCACGGGCACGACGCCGTCGCTGTTCGCGCAGTCCGTCCGTTACCCGTTGACCGCGGACGACCGGACCTACCTGCGCCAGTTCGTCGAGCAGGCGTCGCAGCAGGGCGCCCTGCCTTCCTGACCCTCGAGCCGACGAAGGCGCTGGCCGACCTGACCGCGGCGGACGCCGAGGCGCTGGGCCGTCAGCTCACGACGCTGCACACGCGCCACGACACGTCGTTCGTCGTGCGGTTCGCGCGCGAGATGAACGGCTCGTGGACCTCATGGAGCCAGCAGCCGTCCGCGTACCGTGACGCCTTCCGGGTCGTCGCCGATGCGGTGCACGACGCGACGCCCGACGCCTCGATGCTGTGGTCGCCCGCGTACGGCGCCGGCTATCCCTTCGTCCGGGCCGACGGCGCGGTCGACGGCTCAGGACCGCGCGTCGCCGGGCAGCTCGACACGAACGACGACGGGACGTTCGACGCGTCCGACGACCCGCACGCGCCGTACTACCCCGGCGACTCCGCCGTCGACTGGGTCGGCCTGTCGATCTACCACTTCGGCCGCGTGCAGAACTTCGGCGAGAACATCGTGCCGGAGGCCGGCGACCTCGCCGCCCGGCTCGACGAGACGTACGGCTACGACGCCCGGGCGGACCGTCCCGATCCGCTCTACGAGACGTACGCCGAGGGCCGCGACCAACCCATGGCGATAGAGACCGGCGCGCTGTTCAACCCCGGCGACACCACGGCCGAAACCTCGGGCGACGACCTGGGCGAGCCGGAGCTCGCGATCAAGCGGGCGTGGTGGCGGCAGGTGTTCTCCACGGGCACCCTGACCGACCATCCCAGGATCCAGGCGATCGCCTGGCTGGAGAAGAAGCGCAAGGAGGCCGAGGTCGACGGGCAGACCGTCGACTGGCGGGCCACGCACACGCCCGAGCTGGCCTCGGCGTTCCTGCGCGACGCGCGGACGGCCGGTCTCACGACGGGCCCCGTGACGCGGGTGCTCGACCAGGAGGCCGGCAACGAGGCCACGGCGCAGTACCGCGAGAACGGGCCCGACATAGGGGACCACATGGGCTGGATCATCGGCTGCGCCGTGCTGGCGCTCGGCTTGTTCGCGTTCTCCGGCATCGCGGGCCGCTACATCACGTCCTGGCGCTATCCCAACGAGCACGACTCGCGCGACCAGCGCCTCGACTTCCTGCGTGGCTGGACGATCGCCGCGGTTGTCGTGACCCACATCGAGCTGAGCGGCCCGTACTCCTTCATCACACTGAACGCGATCGGCGGCATCACGGGCGCCGAGATGTTCGTGCTGCTGTTTTGTGTCGTCCTCGGCATGGTCTACCCCACCGGCATCCGGCGCCTCGGTGAGTGGGCCACGGCCGTCGGCGCGTTCCGACGGGCGCGCAAGCAGTACCTGACCGCGCTCGGCGTCGTCGTGGTGGTGTACCTGATCGGGATGCTCCCGCTGGTGTCGGCGAAGGCCATCACGACGTTCACCGACCGCGGCACCGGCGCGAACGGCGACGCGGCCTCGGGACAGGTGTACGACCTCTACTCCAACGTCGCGCGCCTGGTCGACTACCGCCCCCGTGGTACGCGGTCAAGCAGCTGCTGCTGCTCGGGATGGGCCCGTGGGTCTTCAACATCATGGGCCTGTTCGTCGTGCTGTCGCTGTTCGTGCCGGCGCTGATATGGCTCATCGGGCGGCGTCTCTGGTGGCTCGTCCTGGCCGTGAGGTGGGTGCTGTACGCGGTGAATGCGCGCCACCCGGTCCATCTGCTGCCGTCCCAGTTCGAAGACGTCTTCTCGCTGCTGTCGTCGCAGATCGCCTTCACGCACGGCCTCGTGATCGGGTACTACCGCCGTGCGATCACGCGAGCCCTGTCGACGACGGCGGGCAAGATCGCGGTGTCGGTCGCGATGGTCGCGTACGTCGGCGTGCTCGTCGCGGTCTGGGCGGGACACCGCTTCGCCGTGCCCGTGCCGTTCGTCGATGGCGACCGGTACACCTGGATGTACCTGAACCTGTTCCAGCGCACCGAGCTGCAGGCCGGCCGGCTGCTGGACCTGCTGCTGGTCCTGGTGGTCGCGTACGCCCTGCTGACGACGTGCTGGAAGCCGCTCGACCGCGCGTTTGGCTGGTTCTACGTGCCGCTGGGCAGCGTGAGCCTGTACGTCTTCATCGTTCATGTCTTCTTCGTGCTGGCGGTCGCGAACATCCCGGGTCTCGACCGCGACAGCGTATGGCAGGGCACGCTGATCCACACGCTCGTGCTGGCGTCCGTCTGGTTCATGGTCAAGCGCAAGGTGCTCTTCTCGGTGATCCCCACCTGACGATGCACAGCGATTTTCAATTTGCTCGATCATGCATTGTGACGCATGACATACTGGGACTTAGGTCCCATTTCTAGCCTTCAGGGGAATCAGTGACAGCGACTTTCGGAACGACCGAGGGCCCTCGCCGGCGGCGCAGCCTGGACACGATCGGCGTCCTCGAGACCCCGGCTGAGGAGCGGTACGACCGCATCACCCGGCTCGCCCGGCTCACCTTCGACGTCATGCTGTCGACCATCACCCTGGTCGACCACGAGCGCGCGTGGATCAAGTCGATCGCCGGTGGAGAACGCAGCGAGTCCCCGCTCGACGACTCCTTCTGCGCTCACACCTTGCTCGCCGACTCCCCCGTCGTCGTGAGCGACGTGACGCTGGACGAGCGGTTCGCGGAGCTGCCGGCCGTCACGGGCACCCTGGGCATCCGGTTCTACGCGGGCTTCCCCGTGCACGACCGTCACGGGATCGCGATCGGGACCTTGTGCCTCTACGACAGCCGTCCACGGATCCTCGACGACGCCGGTCTGGCCGTCATGGCCGACCTGACGGCGTGGGTCGAGGCCGAGCTCGTGGCACCCGCCGTGCCGGAGCGGACCCTGCGGCTGAACGGTGGGCCCGTGCCCCACAGCGCTCCGGACATTCCGGGGTACGACACGGCCGTGTTCTGCCACTCCGCTCGGGGCGACGCCGTCGGGGCCCTCTACGACCACCAGCGGCAGGGTGACGTCCACGCGTTCGCCGTGGCGGACCTCGTCGGCACCGGGACGGGAGGCGCGCGGTTCATGGCCACGGCCAAGGAGGTGCTCCAGGCGCAGAACCGCTCGCTCGCGTCGGGCGGCCTCGCCCGGCCAGGGACACTGGCCGACGTGCTGACCGCGCTCAACGACCGGCTGCTCGACGGATTGTCGTCCAACACGTCGTTCATGACGGGGTTCTTCGGCTGGGCCGATCCGGTGACCGGCACGATCCGGTACGTCGACGCGGGGCACGGGCTCGGGGTCGTCGTGCGCGCCGACGGCACCGCCGAGCCGCTGCGCACGATCGACCTGGCCCTCGGGGTCACCGACGACTGGCGCTGGACCGAGCAGCAGGTCGTGCTGGAGCCCGGCGACGACCTGGTGTGCTTCAACCGCGGCCTGGTGACGCTGCTGGGCGGCCTGCGCCACGCGGTGCCGGCGATCGCCCAGCTCGTCGAGGACGCCGACGACCCCCGTCGCGTCGTCAACCTCGTCCGGCGACTCGCCGCCGAGGGCCTCCCCACCGACGTCACGGTCCTCGCCGTCCGCCGCACCGCCGCCTAACGCCGACGGGGCACTTCCCGCCCCTCGACGGGGCACTTCCCGCCCCTCGAGGGGATACTTCCCGCCCCTCGAGGGGGTACTTGTCGCCCCTGCCGGCGTGGCCTGTGGACGAACGACTCGACGGAACGTCCGTCGCCCAGCTGGGATGCAGTCATGTCCTGGCTCCTCAACGACGGTCACCCCTTCACCACGGCGCAGGCCTCCGACCTCGGCCTGACACCCAAGTCCCTGCGGCTGCACGTGCAGCACGGACTAGTCCGCCGGGAGTTCCGCGGCGTCTACCTCGACGCGCGGGTTCCCGACTCGCGGGCGTCCAGACTGCGGTCCCTGGCACTCGTCGTGCCCGGCAACGCCGTCGTCTGCGACGAGACCGCGGCGTGGGTGCGCGGCGTCGAGGTGTTCGCCCCCGGACGACGCCACGACTTCGAGCCGTCGATGGTCGTGCGGCACAACGGCACACGGGTCGACCGGGACGGCAGCAGGGGTCGCCAGGCCATTCTCGAGGCCGAGGACATCGAGTACGTCGGCGGCGTTCACCTCACGACCGCGGTGCGGACGACGTCCGACCTGCTGCGCCGCATGTATCGGCCGTACGCTCTCGCGGCCGGCGACGCGATGGCCCGCGCCGCGCTCATCGACGTCGAGGAGCTGGCCGACTACGTGGCCCGTCTCAAGGGATTCCGCGGGATCGTTCAGGCCCGCAGCCTTGCCGCGCTGATCGATCCGCGCTCGGAGTCGCCGGGCGAGTCGTGGCAGCGGCTGCGCATCCACGATGCCGGATTTCCTCCTCCCGAGCCCCAGTTCGAGGTCGTCGACGACTTCGGGCGCTCGTACTTCATCGATCTGCCGTACCCGGAGCTGCTGATCGGCTCGGAGTTCGACGGTCGCGAGTTCCACACCGACGAGGCGCACGTGCTGCACGACCTCGGCCGCCGGGACTACCTCAGCGAGGTGTTCGGGTGGCGATGGGTGCTCGGGACCCGGGAGCGCCTGTTCGGCGTCGACACCTCGTTCGAGGACGAGCTCGGCGCTCTGCTCGGCATGACGCCGTTGGCACGGTGGTGGGGCCACCGGCCCCCTCCTGCGCGACCCGCTGCATCGTGAGGAGGTCGGGGCCACAAGTACCCGCTCGCGGGGCGGGAACTACCCCCTCGCGGGGCGGGAAGTGCCCCCTCGGCGTTACTGGGTGAGGCGGTAGACGTCGAAGACACCCTCGACGGTGCGGACGGCGCTCAGGACGTGGCCCAGGTGCTTGGGGTCGGCCATCTCGAAGGTGAACTTGGTCTTCGCGACGCGGTCGCGCCCCGTCGACAGCGCGGCGGACAGGATGTTGACGTGCTGGTCGGAGATGACCCGCGTGACGTCACTGAGCAGCCGCGGCCGGTCGAGTCCCTCGACCTGGATCGCGACGAGGAACGTGCTCTTGGCCGTCGGCGCCCAGCGCACCGCCACCAGCCGCTCGGGCTGGGCCCGCAGCGACAGCAGGTTGACGCAGTCGCCGCGGTGCACCGAGACGCCTTCGCTGCGCGTGACGAATCCCTCGATGGTGTCGCCGGGCACGGGCGTGCAGCAGCGCGCGAGCTTGACCATGATGTCGCCGTCGAGGCCCTCGACGATGACCCCCGCGTCGCGGTTCTGGGTGCGCGACCGACGGGCGCCGACGCCCGGCAGCTTCGTGGCCTCGGCGAGATCCTCCTGCGCACCCTCGCGCCCGCCCGCGAGGTCGATGACCCGCTCGACGACGTTCTGCGCCCCGACGTTGCCCTCCCCCACCGCGGCGTACAGCGTCGACACGTCGGCGAGCTGGAGCTCCTGCGCGACGGTCGCGAGCGTCTCGTGCTTGAAGAGGCGGTGCAGCGGCAGCCCCTCCTTGCGCATCTGCTTGGCGATGAGGTCCTTGCCGCGCTCGATCGCCTCCTCGCGGCGTTCCTTCGTGAACCACTGGCGGATCTTGTTGCGCGCCCGCGGGCTCGCGACGAACTCGAGCCAGTCGCGGCTCGGCCCGGCATCGGGCGACTTGGAGGTGAAGACCTCGACGACGTCGCCGCTCTCCAACGTCGACTCCAGCGACACCAGGCGACCGTTGACGCGGGCGCCGATGCAGGCGTGGCCCACCTCGGTGTGCACGGCGTACGCGAAGTCGACCGGTGTGGCGTCGGCCGGCAGCTGGATCAGGTCGCCGCGCGGCGTGTAGGCGTAGACGCCGGCGTTGTTGATCTCGAAGCGCAGCGAGTCCAAGAAGTCGACCGAGTCCTCGGTCTCGGACTGCCAGTCGAGCAGCTCGCGCAGCCACAGCATGTCGTTGCCGTCGGCACCCTTGCCGCCACCGCCCTTGACGCCGGCCGCGGCGTCCTCCTTGTACTTCCAGTGCGCCGCGACGCCGTACTCGGCGCGCCGGTGCATCGCGTACGTGCGGATCTGCAGCTCCACGGCCTTGCCCTGCGGGCCGATGACCGTCGTGTGCAGCGACTGGTACATGTTGAACTTCGGGACCGAGATGTAGTCCTTGAACCGTCCGGGGATTGGGTTCCAGCGGGCGTGCAGCACGCCCAGGACGCCGTAGCAGTCGGCGACCGAGTCGACGAGGATGCGCACGCCGACGAGGTCGAAGATGTCGGAGAACTCGCGGCCGCCGACCAGCATCTTCTGGTAGATCGAGTAGTAGTGCTTGGGACGGCTCGACACGGTCGCCTTGAGCTTGACGTGTCGCAGGTCGGACTCGACCTCGCTCGTGACGCGCTCGAGGAACTCACCGCGCGAGGGAGCACGATCGGCCACGAGCCGGACGATCTCGTCGTACACCTTGGGGTGCAGGGTCGCGAAGGCGAGATCCTCCAGCTCCCACTTGATGGTGTTCATGCCGAGCCGGTGCGCCAGCGGCGCCAGGATCTCCCGCGTCTCGCGGGCCTTCTTCTCCTGCTTCTCGGGCGGGAGGACGCGCAGCGTGCGCATGTTGTGCAGCCGGTCGGAGAGCTTGATGACCAGGACCCGCGGGTCGCGAGCCATCGCCACGATCATCTTGCG
>JAOPXY010000157.1 GCA_025964895.1 Aeromicrobium sp. | reverse complement strand
GCCGTTGAGCCCGATCAGGCCGTGCCGGCCGGGGCCCGCGGCGAGCTCGAGTCCGGCGAGGACGGCGGTGCCGTCGGGCCAGGCGAAGTGAAGATCGTGAACAGCCAGTGATGCACGCATCTGCGCTCCATTGAGGTCGACGAGTGCGCAGGCCGCTGGGGGCTGCTGCGCGGGATCTGACCTCAGAGCTTCAACGGACCGGTGACCTCGTTCTCGGGGATGGGCTCGGCCTCATCCTACGATGTGGAGGTGCCCGACATCTACCTCGATTCCGACGACGACGCGACCGGGTTGTCCTGCGCGCTCGAGGCGGAGGGTTACACGACGTCGCTGAAACGAGAAGGATTCGCCGGCGAGGACGACTCCGAGGACCGCGCGTGGGTGCTCGTCGTGGCCCCCTTCGACGACCGGGTGGCCGCGTTGGCCGAGGCGCACGGCGGCTGGTTGCCCGGTGACGACCGGCCGGCGGCACCGCCGCTGGATCTCCCGTCGGCGCCGAAGCGGCTCAAGGGCTGAACGGGGTCAGTGCGCCCCGTGGAGCCACGTGGGGGTCAGGTCGTAGAGGTGGTCGACGAGCTCGCTCTCGGTCAGTGCGATCTTGCCGGACACCCAGTCCTCGAGCAGGCCTGAGGCGCCGGCGGCGACGTACCGGGCGATCGCGTCGGGGCGGATACCCGGCGGCCGGCGCGGGTGGTCGTCGAGCGACTCCCTGATGATGTCGGCCCACGCCCGCACGCCCGCGTCGTGGCTGGCCTTCGACATGGGCACGGAGGCGACGGCCGCGTACAGCGACCGGTGGTCGGCGAAGTGCTCGACGAGGCGCACCTGGCGCAGCCGCAGGGCGTCCGGCGTCGTGTGGACGTCGAAGCGGTAGAGGTCGTCGACGGCCCGGAACGCATCGAGCCGCAGGGTCCGCGCCAGGCCGTCGAGCCCGGCGTAGTGGGTGTAGAACGTGGCGCGGCTGACGCCGGCGGCGCGGCCGATCGCGGAGACGGTCACGTGCTCCCCGGCGTCCGACAACGTGCGGACCGCTTCGACGATCGCGGCGCGGGTCTGCTCGGCCCGGGGATGGAATGACTGCCGTAACGCGTCCCTGGCGGCCTCGATGTCGTCCGGCGTCTCCACGCGGACGACCGTAGCAGTTTTGCACGATTGTTCAGTTCGTAGCGGGCCTTCGTCCCCCGGTCGGGAGTCATGCCCCGAGGTGGTCGGTGAGGAACTGCACCTGCAGCAGCTTGAGATTCTCCGCGACGACCTCCTGCGGCGTCATGTGCGTCACGCCCGACAGCGGCAGCACGGTGTGTGCCCGGCCCGCGGCCAGGAGCGCCGACGACAGGCGCAGGGTGTGCGCCGCCACGACGTTGTCGTCCGCGAGCCCGTGGATGATCATCAACGGCCGCTGCAGACCCGGCGCGAGCGGGATCAGCGAGTTGCGGTCGTAGACCTCCGGCTGCGTGGCCGGGTCGCCGAGGTAGCGCTCGGTGTAGCACGTGTCGTACAGGCGCCACTCGGTCACGGGGGCGCCGGCGACGGCGGCGTGGAAGACGTCCGGGCGCTTCAGCACCGCGAGCGCCGCTAGGTACCCGCCGTACGACCAGCCGGTGATGCCGACGCGGGACGTGTCGACGTCGTCGGGGTACGCCGCGGCGACGGACTGCAGCGCCGTGACCTGGTCGTCGAGCGTCACGCCGGCGAAGTCGTCACGCACCGCGACCTCCCACGCGCGACCACGTCCGGGCGTTCCTCGGCCGTCCGCGACGACGACGCAGAAGCCCTGATCCGCGAGCCACTGCGCCTCGAGGAAGCCGCGAGCCGAGGCGAGGACGCGCTGGGCGTGCGGCCCCCCGTACGGATCCATCAGCACCGGCAGCCGGCGCGACCCGGGCCGGTGGTCGCTGGGGAACAGCACCGCCGTGCGGAGGTCGGACGCACCCGCGCCGAGGATCGTGACGAGCGGCTCGTGCGGCGCGGGCTCGGCGACCACCCGGATCGGCAGGGGCTCGGCGCCCTCGCGGTGGACCGTAACGGTCGTGCCGACGGCCTCCAGGCCCGACCGGACGATGACGGTCGTGGGCCCACCGATCGTCGCGCCGTGCAGCGCCGCGCCATCGGTGAGGGGCGTGACGGTGCCGTCGAACCCGAAGCGGACGACCTGTACCTCGGTCGGCTCGATCGAGGCGGTCGCGACGACGCAGTCCGTGTAGCTCTCGATGATCGACCGCACCTGCCAGCCGTCCGGGCTGACGGGGGAGCCGTCCACGACGATCCGTCGCCAGCCGTCGACGTCCTCGACGCCGACGAGCAGACCGCCGGGGGCGTGACACGGCGCCGACGACAGCTCGACCCAGGCGTCGTCCCGCAGGTCGCGCACGATCGTCGTCGCGCCGCTGCCGACGTCGACCGACAGCACCTGCGCCGCCTTCTGGTCACGGCTCAGCACCTGCAGGACGGGCGGACCGTGGGGCGTCCACGTCACCCGGCCCAGGTACTCGTACGCATCGCGGTCCCACACGATCTCGGTGCGGCTGCCGTCCAGGCCGACGTGCCACAGGGTCACGTCGGCGTTTGGGGTGCCCGCCGACGGGTAGCGCTGGGCGACCGGCTCGCGGTCGGGATGCTCCGGGTCCGAGACGAACCACGTCTGGACCGGCGCGTCGTCGAAGCGCTCCACGAGGAGCGACCGACCGTCCGGCGCCCACCAGAAGCCGCGGAAGCGTTCCATCTCCTCGGCCGCGATGAACTCGGCCTGCCCCCACACCTCGGTGGGGGACCCGGGGGAGACGAGGGCTCGCTCGTCCTTCCCGTCGACGCCGATGACGCGCAGGGACCCGCCGGACGCGTAGGCGATGCGTCGCCCGGTGGGGTCGAGGCGCGGGTCGATCACGGCGCCGACGCTCGGCAGTCCCGTGACCGCCTTCGTGCCCAGGTGAACCGCCCACAGGCGTCCTGACAGGGCGAAGCAGGCCCACCGGCCCGTCGCGTCGACGTCGTACGCCACGAGGCCCGCCGCCGACTCGCGACTGCGCTCGCGCCGCGACCGCTCCTCGGCCGACAGCTCCTCGCCCGCCTCACCCAGCAGGGCGACGGGGTCGACCAGCACCGACTCGGTGCCGGAGGCGACGTCGAGCTCCCACAGCTGTCCCGTGCGCGTGACGCCGTCGGGCGTCCGGATGAAGCGCACCGTCGCACCGTCCGGCGACACCGTGACGTGCCGGGGGATGCCGAGGGTGAAGCGGAGCGTGCGGGCGGCCAGTCGCGGGTAGGAGACGGTCATGCCATGAGTCAATCACGGTCGGGAGGGACAGTAGCCTTGCGCCATGACCTCTGCCGATCGTCGGATCCTGCTCGTGCACGCCCACCCGGACGACGAGGTCATCGGCACCGGGACGACGATGGCGAAGTACGCCGCCGAGGGCGCTCACGTCACGCTCGTCACGTGCACGGCCGGCGAGGAGGGCGAGGTGCTGGTGCCCGAGCTCGAGCACCTCGCATCGCACCGCGACGACGACCTCGGGCCGCACCGTGTCGAGGAGCTGGCCGAGGCGATGCGCATCCTCGGTGTCACCGACCACCGCTTCCTCGGTGGTGTCGGGCACTTCCGCGACTCCGGGATGAAGTGGGCCGACGACGGGACCGCGACGGCCGCCGACGAGACCCGTCCCGACACGTTCTGGCACGCCGACCTGACCGTCGCGTCGGACCTCATGGTCGAGATCATCCGGGAGCTGCGGCCGCAGGTGCTCCTGACGTACGACCAGTTCGGCAACTACGGCCACCCCGATCACGTCCAGGCGCACCGGGTCGCGACGTACGGTGCCGCGCTCGCCGCCGTCCGCTCGTACCGTCCCGATCTGGGTGAGGCGTGGGACGTGCCCAAGATCTACTGGACCGCGATGTCGAAGTCGCAGATGGCCGAGGGCGTCCGCGCGCTGCGGGAGGCCGGCGACGAAGCGACTTTCGAGGGCTGGGACCCGGACAACATCCCGTGGGGCTCGCCCGATGAGGAGCTCGACGCCGTCATCGACGGGGACGAGTTCGCCGACGTCAAGATGGACGCGATGCGCGCCCACGCCACGCAGATCACCGTGGACGGGCCGTTCTTCGCCCTGTCGAACAATCTCGGCAGCACGGTGTGGGGCAAGGAGCACTTCCGCCTGGCGAAGGGGACGCCGGGGCCCGTCGGCGAGAGCGGGCTCGAGGAAGACCTCTTCGCGGGGCTCTAGGACGATGCTGCGGCGTGCTGGACTAGCGGTCCTGGGGGCCTACGTCTGCCTGCTGGGCGCCGTCGTCCACCGCCAGGTGTGGCGCGCCGCCGACGTCACGTGGCCGTGGGGCCTCGTCGCGGTCGTCGCCGTTACGTTCGTCGTGACGCGCGCCGCCGGCCAGGTCATGCGGCTCGGCGCCGCCTGGCTCGCCCTCGGGTGGGCGGCCGGCCTGCTGGCGTTGCAGTGGTCGCCCGGCGGCGGATATCTCGTCGCGTCCGACTGGCTGGGGTTCTCGTACACCGTGGGATGTCTAGGGGTCATCGTCCTGTGCGTCGTGCTCCGCCCTAGGCTTGGGCAATGACCGCGACGGTGGACCAGGGCGCTTTTCGCGGCGCTCTCGGCCGATTCGCCAGCGGTGTGACGGTCGTGTCGACGGTGCTCGACGGCGTCGACCACGCCATGACCGCCAGCGCGTTCACGTCGGTGTCGCTCGATCCGCCGCTCGTGCTCGTGTGCTCGCACAAGGCCAGTCGCTTCCACGACGCCGTCCTGACCAGCGGCGTGTGGGGCGTGTCGATCCTCGCCGAGGAGGGCAAGGAGGCGTCGGCCTGGTTCGCCCACCGCGGACGTCCGCTGGAGACGCAGCTCGACGACGTCCCGCACCGCCGCGGCGCGTCGGGCGTCGTCCTGCTCGAGCAGTCCATCGCCTGGCTGGAGTGCACGACCGCGTCGGTCGTCGACGGCGGCGACCACACGATCATCGTGGGCGCCGTGACCGGGGCGGGCGTGCGCGACGACATCGACGATCCGCTGCTGTACTACCGCTCGCACTACGGCACGATCGTGCGCCTCCCGGAGACCGAGAAGACCGTCTATGGGGGCGAAGCATGAGCGACAGACCGGACGACAGGCCGCTCGACGATCAGGTCCCGGGCGATCCGGAGGCGGGGCTCGTGGTCGAGGACGACGAGATCGACCTGTCCGAGGACGCCGAGCGGGTGGTCGCGCCCGAGCCCGTGGTCGTGGTCGAGCCGGAGCCGGAGCCCGATGTCGTGGAGGATTCGGAGCCCAAGTCGGTCGAGGAGCCCGTCCGCGCACCCGCTGCGATACCGATGCTCACCTCGGACATCGTGATCCCCGCCCACGCCGTCAGCGATGACTGGCACGAGAAGCCCCCGCCCGGCGACCGCGGGGGCAGTGGTGGGGCCGACGACGTGCCCCGGCGCTCACGCCACCGCGGTCGGTGGCTGCTGCTGGCCGTCGTGCTGCTGCTGGGGGCCGTTTACCTGGCGGGCTACTTCCTGACCGGCACGCGGATGCCCGCCAGTGCGTCGATCGGCGGCGTCGACGTCTCCGGCAAGAGCCCGGCGGAGGCCCGCGACGCCCTCGAGGCCGGCCTGGCGCCGAACGCCGACCGCGAGATCGTCATGACGCACGGCAAGAAGACCTTCACGATCGTGCCGGCCGACGCGGGGCTCGCGCTCGACGTCGACGCGTCCGTCGACGCTGCCGGCGGCGACCGCAGCTGGGACCCGCGCGACATGGTCGCCCTGTTCGCCGGCGACCACGACCACGACCCGGTGCTGGACGTCGACGACGGGGCGCTCGACAGCGCCATTGCGGCGATCGCCGAGGGCATCGACGAGGACGTCGTCGAGGCCCAGATCACCTTCCCCGACGGTGTCGCGAAGGCGCGGCAGCCCAAGGACGGTCTCGTCGTCTCCAGATCGGACGCGTCCGAGCGCGTGCAGGACGCCTTCCTCGTCAGCGACGAGCCGCTCGAGGTGCCGACGGTCCCGGTCGAGCCGACGGTCGACGCCGAGGAGCTCGAGGCGGCCATGACGTCGATAGCGGCGCCGGCGGTCAGCGGCCCGGTGACGCTGAAGGTCGGCGACGCGAGCGTCCCGCTCCCGGTCACGGCCTACGCGCCGGCGCTCACGATCCGGGTCAAGGACGGCGCGCTGACACCCGTGCTAGACCCGGAGAAGCTGGCCGGACCGCTGACGGACGCGGCGACCGGCATCGGCACCGAGGCGGTCGACGCGACGGTCAGGATCGACGGCGGCAAGCCCGTCGTCGTCCCCGGCAAGGAGGGCCTCGGCCTGCAGCCGGAGGAGATGGCGACGCTGCTGGTGCCCGCGCTGACGCAGACCGGCGACGCCCGCTCGTTCGCCGTCGAGGCGAAGGTCGTCCAGCCGCGGTTCACGACGCAGGACGCCGAGGCGCTCAAGATCACCGAGAAGATCAGCGACTTCGAGACGCAGTTCCCGTACGCCGAGTACCGCAACGTCAACCAGGGTCGCGCCGCCGAGCTGATCGACGGCACGATCATCAAGCCGGGTGAGACGTTCAGCTTCAACGACGTCGTGGGGGAGCGCACCGTCGCCAACGGCTTCGTGACGGGAACCGTGATCAACGGCGGCGTGTTCCGCGAAGAGCTCGGCGGTGGCGTGTCGCAGGTCGCCACGACGACGTACAACGCCGGCTTCTTCGGCGGCATGGACGACACCGAGCACCACCCGCACGCGTTCTACATCGACCGGTACCCGGTCGGCCGCGAAGCGACGGTCTACTACGGCAGCCTCGACCTGCGCTGGAAGAACTCGACCGACTACGGCGTCCTGATCCGCTCGTACGTCAACAAGAGCACGCCGTCGTCGCCGGGCGAGATGCACGTCGAGCTCTGGAGCACCAAGGTCTGGGACAAGATCGAGGCCGACGCCTCGCCCCGTCGCAACGGCCGCAGCCCCGGTACCCAGTACGACGACACCGACCGGTGCGTCCCGCAGAGTCCCGTGGCCGGCTTCGACATCGACATCATCCGCAAGTTCATCAGGGACGGCGAGGTCGTCAAGACCGAGACCGACACCGCGAACTACCAGGCCGCCGATCGCGTTGTGTGCGGCAAGAAGCCCAAGGACGACTGACCCCACCCCCCCTCCCCCATCACGCTGAGGGGGCACTTGTCGCCCCTCGACGGGGTACTTGTCGCCCCTCGAATGGGCACGGGGTCCTGTTGCCGCCCGGTTGCTGATTCCCAGGAGAACCACTGGATCTTCCCGGCCTGGCCCCGAAGTCCGTCAGGTCACCCCGGTTGCAACAGGGGTGAGGTGTCAGGAAACGGGGTCCAGCTCGGATCGGCGCACGCAACTACCCCTCGAGGGCCACAACTACCCCCTCGAGGGGCGACAAGTACCCCCTCAGCGCTGGGGGCGGTGGGGGTGGTGGGCGTGGGGGGCGGCGGCCTGGCGGTAGAGGTAGTCGTGGTGGTCGGCGAAGCCGAAGGGCGCGTACAGCGCGAGCGCGGCGGTGTTGGACCGCATCGTCTGCAGGTAGGCCTTGTCGGCGCCGTGGCCGACGGCCCACGACAGGGACGTCTCGACGACGCGGCGCGCCAGCCCCTGCCGACGGGCCTCCGGACGCACCTCGACGGCGGAGAGGCCGGCCCACTCGCCGATCAGGACGACGCGGCCGATCGCGACGGCCGGCGACCCGATCGACACGAAGCCCACCCGGTCCGGTGCCTCCATGACCCGGCGAGCGATGACCGGATCGTCGACGCGGCCGTAGCTCGCGAGCCAGTCGTCGTCGGCGACCGGCGCGATCCGCGCCTCCGGATCGGCCGGGTAGGCGGATTCGAGATCGGCGACCTGCACGACGGCGCCGCCGTGGTACCCCGACATGGGCTCCCACCCGGCGTCCGCGAAGCGGCGATCGTGCCCCGACCCGACGACCACCTGCGCGAGGGCCGGCAACGAGCGAACGGCGTAGAACTCGCGCACGCGGGCCGTCGCCTCGTCGAACGGCATCCCGGGCGAGCCGGTGACCGCGACGGAGTTCGCGCGGCCCGTAAAGCGTCCGGCGGCGCGCAGCTCCCAGTCGCCCAGGGGCGCCGACTCGGCGGCCGGCCAGCCGCGGGACGTGATGCGGGTCAGCTCCTCGGCGTCGACCGAGCGGGCCCGGCGCCGCCGCAACGGGCGCGGCGGGACAGGCTTCCACGTGACGATCGAGGAGCGGTCGACGACCCGTGTGCTCCCGTCGCGCAGCTCGACCCTCACGGACGCGTCATCGACGCCGCGCACGTGTCCGACGACATCGGTCATCTCGGGCCCGCCGGTGGGACCGATACCACCCGTCTCATGTCTCACGACGATGCGAGAACCGATCGCGACAGCGTCTAGAGTCATGGGGCAAGACTTCCACACCGTTTGAGGCGAGCCTTATTAGAGGCTGCTCGTCGCCGGACGGGATACTGAAGTCAGCTCGCCGAAGGAACTCAGCCGTTGAAGGAGAAGTGCTCGTGACGTACGTCATCGCACAGCCGTGTGTGGACATCAAAGACCGCGCGTGTGTGGACGAGTGTCCCGTAGACTGCATCTACGAGGGCAAGCGCATGCTCTACATCCACCCCGACGAGTGCGTCGACTGCGGTGCGTGCGAGCCCGTCTGCCCCGTCGAGGCGATCTTCTACGAGGACGACACGCCGCCGGAGTGGAAGGACTACTACGACGCGAACGTGAACTTCTTCGACGACCTCGGTTCGCCTGGTGGCGCCGCCAAGCTCGGCGTGATCGACAAGGATCACCCGATGATCGCGTCGCTGCCCCCGCAGAACCAGGAGTAGCCGCGCCGATGGCTCGCGTGTCGGAGCGCTTCCCCGACTTCCCGTGGGACACGATCGCCGGCGCGAAGGCGCGAGCGGGCGAGCACCCCGACGGGATCGTCGACCTGTCGATCGGCACGCCCGTCGACCCGACGCCGGACGTCGCCCGGGACGCGCTCGTGGCCGCGGCCGACTCGCCGGGCTACCCGACGGTGTTCGGCCCGGAGACGCTGCGCCGCGCGGCCGTCGACTGGCTCGAGCGGCGATTCGGCGTCACGGGCCTCGAGCCGTCCCAGGTGCTGCCGACGGTGGGCTCGAAGGAGCTCATCGCCAACCTGCCGCTCCAGCTGGGCCTCGGCGCCGGCGACCTTGTCGTGATCCCCGAGCTGGCCTACCCCACGTACGAGGTCGGAGCGCGCTACGCGGGCTGCGACGTGCTGGCCGCCGATTCCACGATCGCGATCGGCCCGCGCACCCCCGCGCTCATCTACATCAACTCCCCGGCCAACCCGCACGGGCGGATCCTGGGCCGCGACCACCTCCTCAAGGTCGTCGAGTTCGCCCGCGAGCGGGGCGCCCTGCTGGTGTCCGACGAGTGCTACCTGGAATTCGCATGGGAGGGCGCGCCGACGTCGGTGCTGCACCCGGACATCTGCGGCGGCAGCTTCGACGGGCTCCTGGCCGTCCACTCCCTCTCGAAGCGCTCGAACCTCGCGGGGTACCGCGACGCCTTCGTGACGGGTGACCGGTCCGTCGTGTCGGAGCTGCTCGCGATCCGCAAGCACCTGGGCTTCATGCTGCCCACCCCCGTCCAGGCGGCCATGACGGCCGCCTTGGCCGACGACGTCCACGTCGACGAGCAGCGCGGACGCTACGCAGCCCGCCGTGCCGGCCTGCGTGCCGCGCTCGAGTCGGCCGGCTTCACGGTCGAGCACTCCGAGGGGGCCCTGTACCTGTGGGCCACCCGCGGCGAGCCCTGCCGTGACACGATCGCGTGGCTCGCGGAACGAGGCATCCTGGCGGCGCCGGGGGAGTTCTACGGCGCGGCGGGCGCCCGGCACGTGCGGATCGCCTTCACCGCGACGGACGCGCGCGTCGCCGCTGCCGTCCAGCGCCTCACCGCCTGACCCCCGGCCCGACTGGTCCGGGGGAGGGGGCGGGGCCTAGTTGGTGGAGACGGTGACCGTGTCGGTCGCGGCGTCGAGGTCCTTGACCCAGCCCCGGTTCGAGTCGGCCGCCGTCCAGACCCGCCGGTCGAACGTCACCTCGGTGATCCCGAGCGCCGAGGCCTGCCCGACGAGGTAGTGCGCGAGGGCCCACCCGCGGGCGTTGACGTCGTCGACGGTGCCGGGGGCCAGGGGATAGCTGGCGTCGTCGCCGTCCCGGACGACCTCGATGTCGCCGAACGCCAGCGTGACGTCCTCGACGACGGCCGTCGTGCTGCCGATGCTGCTCGCATTGACCTGGCACGTGAACTCGGTCGGGCTGTAGCCACGCAGGGACGACGCGAGCGCGCGGGCGTACTCCTCGTGCTGGGCGTAGGCCCGCGGGAAGCCGGAGCGCTGCACGAGCTGCGCGGCGTCGTTGATGTCCATCGTCTCGTAGTCGTCGACCTTCACGAGCGCGTCGTAGAACGCACCGATCGAGTGGTGGGGGTCGAGGATCTCCTCGACGGTGCCCCAGCCCTGCGACGGCCTCTGCTGGAACAGCCCGACGGAGTCGCGGTCGCCGTAGTCGATGTTGTGGATCTTCGACTCCTGGAAGGCCGTGGCGATCGCGATCGTCGTGGCCCGCGGCGGGAGCCCGCGCTGCTGCGCGATCGCGGCCATGAGCGACGCCCACCGGCCCTGCTCCAGATCGACCTGCGCCCGCACCGTGCCGACCTCGGCGACGCAGAACTCCGACCGCAGCGGCGTGCGGTCGCTGATGACGGTCGCGAACAGCACCGAGGCCGCCACGAGCCCCAGCACCACGAACCAGCGGAGCCTCATGCCCGCGCCAGCGTCATCTAGTTGGCGTGCAGGGCCGCGTTGAGCTCGATCCCGGTCCGCGCACCGCGCGGGCGGGCCTCCAGCGCGCCGGTCTCGCTGTTCAGCAGGAACAGGATGCCGTCCTGGCCGGACAGCTCGGACGCCTTGACGACGGACCCATCGGGCATCGTGACCTTGGCGCCCGCGGTGACGTACGTGCCGGCCGCGACCACGCAGTCGTTGCCGAGGGAGATGCCGATGCCGGCGTTCGCGCCGATGAGGCAGTTCTCGCCCACGCTGATGACGGCCTTGCCGCCGCCGGAGAGCGTGCCCATGATCGATGCTCCACCGCCGACGTCCGATCCGTCACCCACCGTGACGCCGGCCGAGATGCGTCCCTCGACCATCGCGGTGCCGAGCGTGCCGGCGTTGAAGTTGACGAACCCTTCGTGCATGACGGTCGTGCCCTCCGCCAGGTGGGCGCCGAGCCGCACGCGGTCGGCGTCGCCGATGCGGACGCCGGACGGGATGACGTAGTCGGTCATGCGCGGGAACTTGTCGACGCTGGTGACCTGGACGTGGTGACCGGCCGCGCGGGCGCGGGCGCGCGTGGCCTCGAAGTCCGCGACGGCGCACGGACCGATCGACGTCCACACGACGTTGGCCAGCAGGCCGAACTGGCCGTCAAGGTTCAGGCCGTGCGGCGCCACGAGGCGGTGCGACAGCAGGTGCAGTCGCAGCCAGACGTCGTACGCGTCGGCCGGTGCCTCGGAGAGATCGGCGATCTCGGTGAGCACGACGGCCTTCGTGACCTGCCGCACGGCGTCCTCGCCCTCGAGGACCGTGAGCTCGGCGGGCTCGGGACTCGTGCCCGGCGACGCGCCCAGGCGCGGCTCGGGGTACCAGACGTCGAGCACGGTGCCGTCGGCCGTGAGGGTCGCGAGGCCGTACGCGTGGGCGCCGGGGTGTTCAGCAGAAGTCATGGGGTTAAACCTATCGGGGCGTCCTCAAGCGACGTGACGGGTCGTCCGGCGGCGGCGAGACGACGTCGTACTGGACGGCCGTGGCACTAGGGTCGGCTCCATGAGACGACTCGCCTGGTTAGCGGTCCTCTTGGTGCTGCCCTCCGGGTGCGGCGGGGGACGCGTCGACGCGCCCCTGCCGACGTTCACCGGCCCCGTGGTGAGCGACGACGCGGCGGCCGCCGACCCCGCGATGTACGTCGAGGGGACGCTGCAGGTGCACCGCGGCTGCCTGGTGGTCGCGCTCGACCATGACGACGACGGCCAGGTCGTCCGCGCGATGCTCCGCCTCCCGGCCGATGCCGGTGCCGAGATCGCGTGGAGCGATGACGGGCTGCGCTACCACGACCGGACGTACCGGCCGGGGTCGCGGCTGCTGTTCCGCGCCACGGTCTCTGACGCCTCGGACGTGCAGGGCGTGCCGGAGGTGTGCCGCGACCTGGGGCTCGAGATGGCGGTGTCGGCCGAGCCGTCCGCGCGGAACCTGTCGCTCGACCCGTCCGCCCGCGTCATCGGCGTCGGCGACCAGCTGCGCGTGCCCGTCGCCGAGCTGTCGAACGGGGGCATGGACGCCGCGATGCGCAGCGACCTGGCCGTCGTGGGGGAGCGGTGCCTCGGGGTCGAGGGCCCGGGCACCGACACGCTGCTCATCTGGCCGTTCGGGACGACGGTGTCGTACGACCCCGACCCAGTCGTGCTGATGCCGGACGGGACGACGTATGCCGTGGGCGACCGCCTCGACCTCGGCGGCGGCTACATCGAGGAGGACGACGGTGGCGAGGAGCCCGCTCCCATCGCCCAGCTGCCGGCCGAGTGCCAGGGGCTGGAGCGGTTCCTCGTGTCCCCGTTCTGAACGCGTGGCGCGACGTCGCCGTCGGCCGATCAGTCCTTCGCCGGCAGCCCGTCCTTCGTACACAGGTCGCCGATCTGGTCGGTCCGGTCCTTCGCGATGAGGTCGAACATCTTGGGCGACCGCTCGGGGTCCCACGTGACCGCGAAGTCCCTCAGCGGCACGGTGCAGTTGAGCCCCTTGCCGCTCATGGCCGACGACAGCGACAGGGCGAACCTGCCCAGCGAGATCGGCCCGACGTTCTCGCCGATCGTCAGCGACCCGGACGCCCCGGACGCGACCTTCTGGTAACGGAGCGGGTTGAGGACCGTCCAGGGCGACTTGGCCTCGCCCGCGATCGACCCGAGCACCTCGCGCTGCGCCTGGACGCGGCCGATGTCCTGCGTCGCGTACGTGTGGCGGTTGCGCGAGTACGCCAGCGCGGTCGCCCCGCCGGCCTCCTGGCAGCCCTTCTTGACGTCGAGACCGGAGTCCTTGTCCTTGATGTCGTCCTTGGGGCAGATCTGGACGCCACCGAGGGAGTCGACGACCTTGACCAGGCCGCCGAAGCCGACCTCGACGTAGTCGTCGACGCGGATGCCGGTGTTGTCCTCGATCGTCTTGACCAGCAGCTTCGGCCCGCCGTACGCGTACGCCGCGTTGATCTTGGTGTTGCCGTAGCCGGGGATCTCGACGATCGAGTCGCGCGGGATCGACATGAGGATGCTGGGGCCGTCGCCGGTGTGCAGCATCATGATCGTGTCGGTCCGGCCCCGGCCACCGCCGTCGCCTCCCGTCGAGAGCTCCTTCTGCTCGGCCTTGGTCAGGCCGCGACGGCTGTCGGAGCCGACCAGCAGGTACGTCGTGCCGGGCTGGTCGGACGGCCGGTCGCCGCCCGGCTCCGCGTCGACCTTCTCGATCTTGCCCCACGCCCACACGGGCACCGCGACGAGGAACACGATCCAGACGAGCACCAGGATGCCGACGACGCGGCGGATGCGCTTGGCCTTGCGGGGCCTCGGCGGCTCGGCGCCGGACGCGGAGCCGCGCCCGCGGCGTCCCGGCGGCGGCAGGTTCGGCGGGGGCAGCTGCGAGGGGGGAAGGGAGGAGGAGTCCTGGCGGGAGGTCGGACGCTGGGCGTCGTCCTCGCCGTACAGCCACCCGTAGCTGCCCTGAGGGCGGTCGTCTGACATGCCAACGACCGTACCGGACCACCGGGCGCCGACCGCGCATCGCGGCGCCGGGCGACGCGCGAGTCCGCGTGCCCACCCGAGGCGGCAAATTGGCGGGCGTGTCGCGGCGCGCCCTCAACCTCCGATTGAGGGTTTGTGAGGATACTGAGAGCCACCTCAGCCTTCTTCCCCCGGGAGGACCCCCTGTCTGACGTTCGATCCAGCGTCCTGGGCGGTTCGTATGCCCTCCCGGCCGACTCCTCGGCCCGCATCCAGTTCCGGCGCGCCCTGGCCCTGACCGCCATGACCCTCGTCATGCCGGGGTCGGCGCAGCTGGTCATGGGCAACCGGCGCATCGGCCGCATCTGCCTGCGCATCTGGCTCGGCGTCATCGTCGCGGCGGTCGTCATGCTGTTCGTGACCATGACGTCGCGCTCGGGCGTGTTCGCCCTCGCGACCAACCCCACCCTGCTGACGCTGGGCCGTTGGCTCCTCATCGTGGGCGCCATCGCCTGGGTCGCGCTGCTGGTGGACGCCTGGCGGCTCGGCCGCCCCCTGGAGATGGGACGCCGGCACCGGCTGTGGATGACCGGCCTGAACAGCGCGCTGTGCTTCGTGACGGCCGGCGCGATGTTCTTCGCCGCCCACATGGTCAGCACGTCGCAGTCGTTCATCGGCACGGTCTTCGCCTCGAGCACGACCTCGGCGCCCGAGGAGGGCCGTTACAACGTCCTGCTCCTGGGCGGCGACTCCGGGCCGGACCGCAGCGGCGTGCGGCCCGACTCCCTGACGGTCGCCAGCATCGACAAGGACACCGGACGCACGGTGCTGGTCGGCCTGCCCCGCAACCTGGAGGACGTGCCGTTCAAGCCCGGCTCGGTCATGGACAAGGCGTTCCCGGACGGGTTCACGGGCGAGGGCAACTACCTCAACGCGGTCGACACGTGGGCCAACGACCACGCCGACCTGTTCGGCGAGAAGGAGCCGGGCATCGGCGCCACGATGGACGCCGTCGAGCAGATCACCGGCCTGAAGCTCAACTACTACGCGATGGTCAACATGAAGGGCTTCTCCAAGCTCATCGACGCCGTCGGCGGCGTCACGGTCAACGTGCGCCAGCGCACCGCGATCGGCGGCATCGGCTCGCCGATCCGCGGCTACATCGAGCCGGGCAAGAAGAAGCTGACCGGCGACCAGGCGCTCTGGTACTCGCGCAGCCGCGTCCTGAACAACGACTTCTCCCGCATGGGCCGCCAGAAGTGCGTCATGAACGCGATGCTGCAGGAGCTCAGTCCGCAGAAGGTCCTGCTCAACGTCGGCAAGATCGCCGAGTCGGGCAAGGAGCTGCTGAGCACCGACATCCCGCAGGCCGATCTCGACGTGTTCATGGACCTCGCGCTGAAGGCCAAGTCGCAGAAGGTCTCGACGGTGTCGCTCGTGCCGCCGGTCATCTACACCGGCAACCCGGACTACGCGAAGGTCCGTCGCCTCATCGCGAGCGCGATCGACAAGGCCGAGGGGCGCAAGCCCGAGCACAAGGCGCACCTGCAGACGGCCGCACTCGCGGTGCCGACGGACGCTGCCGCGGTCGCGCCCAAGGAGGCCGCCAAGGACCCGACCAAGGCGAACCAGAGCACGGACCTCGGCGCGTCCTGCTGAGGAGTCGCTGAGATCACGGGGCACGGGTCATGGGTGCCACCGCCATCGGTGATAATGGAGACTTCGTCCGGCTCCACCCGCTCGTCCCGCCGGGACAGCTCTCCTGCAGACCCGAGGGAACATGACGCATCGCGCGAGTCTTCTGGGCCGCGGTTACCAGGACCGTCACCTGGACTCGCCGCGCGTCCGGTTCCGGCGTGTCTTGACGCTGTGCTTCATGACGATCGTCGTCCCCGGCTCCGCCCAGATCGCGCTCGGCAAGAAGCTGATCGGCTGGACCGCGATCACCAGCTGGCTGGCCGTCATCGCCACGGCGGTGTGGACGTACCGCACGTACCGGACGGACCGCGCGGCCGTGCTGGGCTGGTTCACCGATCCCGACATCCTGCTTGCGACGCGCGTCGGCATGGTCGTCCTGGTGCTGCTGTGGATCGCGCTGTTCGTCGACGCGTGGCGCCTCGGCTCGCCCGTGCGCCTCACGTTCGCCCGCGCTGCGGTCGTGACGATCGTCAACCTCGCGATCATCGGCAGCGTCGCGGGCTCCACGGCGTTCGCGTCCCAGCTGATCCAGGTGCAGCGCGACGTCGTGCAGAAGGTCTTCCCGAGCGCTCCCACGCAGGAGCCGCTGCAGGGGCGGTACAACATCCTGCTCGTCGGTTCGGACGCCCGCGAGGACCGCACCGGCATCCGGCCCGACTCGCTGACGGTGCTCAGCGTCGACGCCAACACCGGCAAGTCCGTCATGGTGTCGCTGCCGCGCAACCTGCAGAACGTCCCGTTCCGTGAGGACTCACCGCTGCACGACGTGTACCCGTACGGCTACAACTGCGGATCGGAGTGCCTGCTGAACGCGGTGCACACGATGGCGCAGGACCGCAAGGACCTCTACCCCGACAGTGACGATCCGGGGCTCGACGCCACGATCGACGCGGTCGAGGGCGCCACGGACCTGACGATCAACTACTACGTCATGGTCAACCTCAACGGCTTCAAGGGCCTCGTCGACGCCCTCGGAGGCGTCACGATCGACGTCAAGAGCCGCATCGCGATGTTCGGTCACGACGACGCCTACAAGAACGTCTACATCGAGCCGGGCAAGCAGAAGCTCGACGGCCAAGAGTCCCTCTGGTACGCCCGCAGCCGTGTGCAGTCCGACGACTACGCGCGCATGGGGCGGCAGAAGTGCCTCATGGCGGCGATGGCCGACCAGCTGAGTCCCGCGAAGGTCGTGACCAACGCGTCGGAGATCGCCGAGTCGGGCAAGCAGCTGCTGAGCACCAGCATCCCCCGGCAGGAGCTGGGCCGGTTCGCCGACCTGGCCTTGAAGTCGCGCGGCAAGCAGATCCGCACCGTGTCGATCGTGCCGCCGGAGTTCAACACCGTCGTGCCCGACTACGCCGCGATCCACGCCGCGATCAAGAAGGCCATCAAGGCGTCGGAGAAGACCGGGTCGAAGGCGCCGGCGACGGGTGCCACGGGCTCGCCGGAGGCCACGGCGCCGACCCCGACCACGCCGACGCCCACCTCGCCCACCGAGGGCCGCGCCGCCAACAACAGCGAGGACCTCGCCTCCGCCTGCTGAGGGATCCGTGGGCGGGGGATTCCCAGGAGAACCTCGGAAGCTTTCCGGGTCCTCCTGGGAATCCGACACCTGGCCCCTGTCGCAACGGGGGTGACGTGCCGGAATCCGGGGTGAGGTGAAGGATTCCGGGGTGAACAGTGCCGGGTTCCGGGGTTCTCCTGGGAAACCGCGGGGCCTACTTGTCCTGCGCCTTGTTGTAGGCGCGGATGACCTCGGTCGGCTCGCCGTCCATGACGAGGGTGCCCTGGTCGAGCCAGATGACCCGGCTGCAGGTGTCCTTGATGGACTGCATCGAGTGGCTGACGAGGAAGACCGTTCCGGCGTTGTCGCGGATCTCGCGGATGCGGGCCTCGCTGCGCTGGCGGAACGTCCGGTCGCCGACCGCGAGCGCCTCGTCGACGATCAGGATCTCGTGGGTCGCCATGCTGGCGATCGCGAACTTGAGCCGGGCCGTCATGCCCGAGGAGTAGGCGCGCATCGGCAGGTCGATGAACTTCTCGAGGCCCGCGAATGCCACGACGTCGTCGTAGCGCTCCTCGATCTCCTTGATCGTGAAGCCCATCGCGAGCCCGCCGAGGATGACGTTGCGCTCGCCCGACAGGTCCTTCAGCAGGGCGGCACCGACGCCCAGCAGGCTCGGCCGCGAGTGGGAGTAGATCGCGCCGGCGCTCGTCGGCGTCAGCCCGGAGATGGCGCGCATGAGCGTCGACTTGCCCGAGCCGTTGGTGCCGATGACGCCGATGCTGTCGTTCTCGTACGCCGTGAACGACACGCCCTTGAGCGCGTGCACGGACCGCATCTGCTTGCCGCGGCCGCGCAGCTTCAGCGAGCGGCGGTCGGCGGCGGTCGGACGCTTGCCGGTCGCGAACACCTTGTACTCGACGTGCACGTCGTCGACGATCACGACGGGCTTGCGGCCCGCGGCGGGCGGGCCGGCGACGGCCTCGGGAGAGGCGGGCTCCGGCGTCGCGGCGTCCGCCCCGACGGGGGTGGCGGTGGGCTCGGTGATCGGGCCTGCGCTGGGATCAGTCGACACGTCCGTACCTCTCTTCCGCACGCCAGAAGAACCAGACGCCGAACGCGAACAGGACGACGGTCCAGGCCGTGGCGAGGAGCCAGTACGTCGGGTTGGTCTCGTAGAACGGTCCGTCGAGGAGGGCCGCGCGCGCGATGCTCAGGAACTCGTGGACCGGCTGGTAGTCCGTCAGCGTCACCAGCCACGGGTGACCCGCGTAGCCCTGGGGCTCACGCGCTGACGGGGGACGGGGGCCGAAGCGCTCCTCGATGCTGAAGAAGATGCCCGTCGTGTAGAAGAAGAACCGCGTGATGAAAGGCAGGAAGTTGTTGAGGTCGCGCCAGTGAACCGACAGGCGGGCCGTGATCAGCGCGACACCGCAGGTGAAGACGAGATACAGAGCGAACAGCGGGACGATCAGCAGCCAGTGCCACGAGATCGGATTGCCCGTCGCGATGAGGAAGACCACCATGATCGCGATCGTCGGCAGGAACTTCAGGAACTGCTGCACGACGGCGGCCAGCGGCAGCACCATGCGGGGGAACGCCAGGCTCTGCACCAGGGCGGAGTTGTTCGTGATCGCCCGGCCACCTGCGGTCCAGGAGGATGCGAAGAACTCGAACACGAAGATTCCGATGATGAGGAACTCGACGAAGTGGGGCGGTCGGCCCACCGTGCCCATCAGGATGCCGAACACCGCGCCGTAGATCAGGGCGTTGAGCAGCGGCTTGAGGATGACCCAGAACATGCCGAGCGAGTTCTGCTGGTTCTCGGACTCGATCTTGAACCGGGCCATCGAGTAGATGAACGACCGACGGCGCCAGACCTCGGTGACGTACTCACGAAGAGGGGGGCGCCCGCCGACCTTCGTCAGTCCGGCGCTCGCCGCGTCGTCGGCGGAAGTCATTCGTGTCGTGTCCCAACTGTTCAGACGGTCGTGGCCTCGGGGACGTGCCGCGTCGGCCTCGTCGAGTGTAGTGGATCGCCCTACTGTCGCTCGCCGCCCTCTTGCTGCGCCACGCGGGTGATCTGGTCCGCAGTGGCGGACGCCACGACGACCAGGGAGCCCCCGCCGGTGCAGGCGTTGACGAGCAGCGAGACGTCCCGCGCGATCGACCCGGGCTCGACGACCAGCCGGGTGGCACTGGGCGTCGCGGCGGCGAGCAGCTCGGCATGGGAGCGGCGCTCGCCGCCGATGTCGGTCGCGAGCGTCGCCCCGGACGGTGGGTCTAGGGCCATGAAGTGGTCGCCGTGCCCGGGCACCTCCGCACCCAGGTCGAGGAAGCCGTCCGGTGCCGTGGCGAACCGTCCGCCGAGGGGGCGCAGCGACGCCGCGACCCGGTGCTCCTCGTCGCCGACGAGCTCGGGACCGCTGAGACCGACGTCCGCGGACGCGTCGACGACCGCCGCACCGACGTTCCAGGCCGATAGGATCCACACCAGGGACAGCCAGTGCGTCGGCAGCCCGATGCGGACGCGGGTGCCCGGCTCGGCGTCCAGGTCGTCGACCAGGAAGTTGCTCGTCTTGGCGACCCAGTTCGCCGTCGTCGTGGTGCTGAGCTCGACGCGCTCGCCCGTCGCCATGTCGTAGTACGTCAGCAGTGGCTGCGAGGGATCGCCCGCGCCGCGCAGCAGCTGGTCGAGCGTCCTCATCGGGCCGCCGCCGCGCGGGCCCGGCGGACGACGGCCTCGGCGTCGTCGGCCACGGCCTCGGCCGACCCGGGATCTGCCTCGCGCAGCCCGGCGACCCGCACCAGCGCCTCGGGGGCGGGGTCGACGTGCTGCACCACCAGGACGGGGAGGTCCGCCGCGATCGCGTCCAGCACTCCGGGAGCCCGCAGGACGGGATCGATCGCGAGGGTCCGGCTCGACGGGCCCAGCACCAGCACGTCGGCCTCGCCGACCGCCTCGAGGACGGCCGGCGCGGCCGACCACGCCTCCGTGACGAGCAGCGTCTCGGTCGGCTCGTGCGCCGCCGGATCGGCGAGGTACTCGCCGACGTGGATCGCGTGCGGGTCGGGACCCACGACGACGTGCAGCTCCGCGCGGTCGTCGCTGAGCGGCAGGAGCCGGAAGCCGGCCCCCGACCGCTTCGACGCCGCGACCGTCGCGTCGGTCAGCGAGTAGCCCGTGCCGAGCAGCTGCGTGCGCACCAGGCGCGCCGCGACGGCCTGGTCGCTGACCCGCTCCTGCGTGTAGTCGATCGCCGCGAGCTGGTCGGCGACGCCGTACGTCGGCGCGACGCCCGGGGGAGTCAGGAGAGCGTCGAGGTCCGGCGACGCCTTCAGCCACGCCGACCAGTGATCGCGGACCGTCGGGGCGACGACCGTGAGCTCGTCGTCGGGGCCCAGCAGGGCCGCCAGGTCGTGGGCGAAGGAGGCGCCGTCGGCACCGGTGATGAGCGTGATCCGCATGCCCGCCATTGTGTCCTGACGCCGCGTGACCACCCTCAGGGGGGCGACACGCCGAGAATTTCGTCAATCTTGCCATTCGGCTTGACATGTGAGAGGTATCAGGACTGTAATTCCACGTATGTCATTCGATCTGGATCTTCCGCAAGAGCTCGATGAGGAACTCATGTGGCAGGAGCGCGCCCTGTGCGCTCAGACGGACCCAGAGGCCTTCTTCCCGGAGAAGGGCGGTTCCACGCGCGAGGCCAAGCGGGTGTGCCTGACGTGCGACGTCCGCGGAGAGTGCCTCGAGTACGCCCTCGCCCACGACGAGCGCTTCGGCATCTGGGGCGGGCTTTCCGAACGGGAGCGCCGCAAGCTCAAGAAGCGCGCTTAGGACGATCCCGCATCCCGCCTCGCGGCGTCATTCGTCGGTAGACGCACACAGAACGTGCGCCTTCCCTCCGGATGGGGGCACCTCCCGCTTGCGGGGGACGTGCGAGCCGGGCGCGGATATCGCCCTAAGTCATGGGTGGGTGCGAACCCCCGCGTCCCGCAGGGAAGGCTGATCGGTGAGCCAGTTGGGTGACATGGCCTAGGGTGGGCGGTTGTGGACGAGACCGAAGCGACGCGCCATTGGCTCGATGATCCGCCCACGGTGGGGGCCGTCCTGGTCGCCCACAACGGAGCCCGCTGGCTCCCGAAGGTCCTCGCGTCCTTCGCGCACATGTTTCACGCGCCGACGTCATGGCAGGTCGTCGACGTCGGCTCGACCGACGGCAGCGCCGAGCTGCTGCGTGAGTCGTTCGGCGCCGAGCGCGTCACGCAGGCCCCCGCCGGCACGGGATTCGGCGACGCGGTCCGCCTCGCGCTGACCGAGCTGCCCGACACCGACTGGATCTGGCTGCTGCACGACGACGCCGCCGTCCTGCCAGGCACCTTGTCGGGCCTGCTCGACATGGCGACGTCCGCCCCCGACATCGCGGCGGTCGGCCCCAAGATCCGCGAGTGGCCCTCGCTGCGACGGCTGCTCGAGGTGGGACTCACGATCACGTCGACCGGTGTGCGGGAGACCGGGCTCGAGACGGGCGAGCCCGACGCCGGCCAGCACGACCGGCCGCGCGACGTGCTCGCGGTCAACACCGCCGGCATGCTCGTGCGGCGCGACGTCTGGCGCGAGCTCGAGGGACTCGATCCGCACCTGCCCCTGTACTTCGACGACATCGACTTCGGCTGGCGCCTGGCGCGGGCGGGCTACCGCACGGTCACGGCACCGACGGCCGTCCTGTTCCACGCCGAGTCGAGCCGCCGGGCCACCCGGCCGCACGTCCCCGGCGACGTGCCGCCGTGGGAGCAGCGCCGTGCCGCGCTCCACACGCTGCTCGTCAACACCCCGATGCCGTGGTTCTGGTGGCAGTACGTGCGGCTGTTCCTCGGGTCTCTCGTGCGGGTCGTCGGGCTGCTTGTCGGGAAGGACCCCGAGGCCGCCGGCGACGAGCTGCTGGCGCTGCGCTCGACGTACCTGCACCCCGTCCGCCTCGTGCGGGGCCGGCGCCGCCGCGCTAGAACGTCCCGGCGGCGCCACCGCGCCATCCGCGACCTGTTCCCTCCGTACTGGCTGCCGTACCAGCACGGTTTCGACATCGTCCGCGACGCCGTCACGGCGCTCGTCAGGCCCGAGGCCGTCGCGACGGTCGGGCGCCGGTCCACGACGCCGGACCAGGCACCCGACGAGGCCGTCGACCTCGATGACGGCCCGTCCCTGCTGCGCCGCCGCCCGTGGCTCGCGGTGGTCGCGGGCCTCGTCGTCCTCTCGGTCGTGGCCGGACGCGGCCTGCTCGGCGGGGGTCTCGACGGCGGCGCGCTGCTGCGGGCGCCCGAGTCCGCGGGTGGCTGGTGGGGGCTGCTGTTCGAGGGCCGCCACGACGTCGGCCTCGCGAGCGACGCGCTACCACCGCTGTTCGCGGTGCCGCTCGCGGTCGTCGCGACGCCGGTGTGGTTCCACCCGGGGCTCGTCGTCACGGTGCTCATGGTGTTCGCCGTCCCGCTCGCGGCGCTGACGGCCCACCGCCTCGGTCGCCAGATCAGCGAGCACCGGCTGCCGCGCATCGTGTGGGCCGTCAGCTGGGCCCTGACCGTCGCGGCCACGGGCGCCGTGAGCCAGGGACGGATCGGCACCGTCGTCGCGCTGATCGTGCTGCCCGTCATCGTCAACACCGGCTGGCAGCTCGCGGAGAAGCCCGGCTGGCAGCTCGCCCTCCGCCTCGGCATCTGGATCGCGCTGGCGTCCGCGTTCGCGCCGATCATGCTGGTGCTGGGCCTCGCAGGCCTGCTGGTCCTGTGGTGGTCCGAGGGTCGATGGGTCAGCCGCCAGCTCGTCGTCGCCCTCGTGACACCGCTCGTGCTGCTGGGGCCGTGGCTCGCTCAGCGCGCCCTGCACCCGTGGCGGGTGTGGTGGGAGGCCGGTCTGCCCCTGCCGGGGAGCGCGACGATCCAGGACGTCGTGCTGGGTCGCGCCGGGGGACCGGGCGCGGCGCCGGCCTGGCTGACCATCGGCGTGCTCGTGCTGGCGGTGCTGGCTCTCGTGCCGCGCAGCACCCGGGGCGGCGTCCAGCTGGCCTGGCTCGCGGCGCTGATCGGCCTCGGCGTCGCCCTCGCCGGCACCCTGGTGACGTACTCGACGGCGGCGAGCCCCGTCGACGTCACACCGTGGGTCGGCGTGCCGGCCGCGCTGTGGATCGGTGGCCTCACCACGGCCGTCCTCCTGGCCGTCCCGGCCGTGGTGCAGGGCCCGTTGCTGCCGCGTCCCGCCGTTGCCGCCATCGCTGTCGTCGCCCTGGTGCTCCCTGTGGGCACGGGGCTGTGGTGGGTCGTCCGCGGCGCCGCCGACCCGATCGACGACACGCCCTCGGCGATCGTGCCGTCGTTCCTCGCCGAGCGTCCCGGTGACACCCTCGTCGTCACGGGGACCGTCGCCGACGGCATCGACTACCGTGTCGTGGCCGACGACGAGCCCTTCCTGGGGCAGGAGGCCGTCACGGCGACGTCGTCGGGCTCCGCGCCGGTCGGCACCGCCTTGCGGCAGCTGCTCGCCCAGTCGACCGGCACCGAAGTGGAGGCGCTCGCGCGGGCGGGCATCGACGCGATCTACGCACCCGACGCCGACGCGGAGCTGATCCGTCGCGTCGACGCGGCGCCGCTGCTCGAGCCGTCCGGCAGCGACGACGCCGACGCGCGGGTCTGGGTGCTGTCGCCCGACCCGGACACGTCCGAGCCGGGCGCGCCCTGGTGGCACCGGGTCGTCATGGGCCTGCAGGTGCTGCTGTGGCTCGTCGCGATCGTCCTGACGGCGCCGGTGCGTCGTCGCGCCGCTCCCGCACCCCTGACCGGCGACGAGGAGCCCGTATGAGCATCAAAGACGCCCTCGGGGCCGTGTTCCCCGTCGCCGCGGTCGTGCTCGTGGTGGCCGCCGCGTCGCTCGCGCCGGCCGACGACACCGAACCGGCGCGCGCACCGGGAGCGGTCCCCGTGACCCAGTCCTCGTACGCCTGCCCGGCGGGCTCGGTCATCACGGTCGCCGCGGGACAGGTCGATGCGGGCACGTCCGGCACCGCGAGTGTTCTTCCCGGCCGGCAGGCCTCCGAGGAGCTCGCGGGTGCCACGACGTGGCGCACATCCGTCGTCGACGGGCCTGGCGTCATCGTGGACCAGCAGGGCAGCGGCTCCGGGGCCGTGGGCTACTTCGCCGGCACCGCGCCGAAGTCCGGCGGCGGCGGTCTCGTGGTGGGTGCCTGCTCCGGCATCGTCGACGACGCCTGGCTGCTCGGGCTCGGATCGGGCAACGAGCACTTCTCGACCCTCATCCTGACGAACCTGGCCGCCTCGCCCGCGGCCGTCGACCTGACGCTGTGGGGGCCGGAGGGACAGATCGACGCGGTCGACGCCGACGGCATCGTGATCGAGCCGTTCTCGGTGCGCCGCATCGGCATGGACGAGCTCGCGGCGGGGGAGTCGGAGCTCGCGATCCACGTGCAGCGCCGCCGTGGCTCCGTCTCGGCGGTCGTCAACGACACGTCCACGGCGACGTTCAAGGGCACCGAGCCGATCTCCCCGTCCCTCGCGCCGACGCGCCGGCAGGTCGTCGGTGGGCTCGTCGAGGGCACGAACGGACGCACCCTGCTCGTGCTCAACCCGGGCACCACGACCGCGCGGGTGGACGTCGAGGTCCTGGGCGACGACGCCACGTTCGTCCCGTCCGGTCTGGAGAACGTCTCGGTCGAGCCGGGCACGGTGCAGGCGGTCACCGTGCCGAAGTCGGCCGGCTCGTCGGCCCAGGCACTGCGCCTGACGTCCGACCAGCCCGTGTCGGCGACGGTGCGCATGACGCCGACGGTCGACGACCACGCGTACGCCGAGTCGTCCGCGCCACTGACCGGGCCGGCCGTCGTGCCAGTCGACCTCGGCGCCCAGACGTCGGTGCCGGAGCTCGTCCTGACGGCGCCGGGACGCGCGGCCTCCGTCGAGGTGCAGGCCTTCGACGCCGCGATGGCCCCCCTGGGATCGTCGACCGTCGCGCTGCCGGCCGGCACGACGACCTCCGTGAGGCCCGACGCCGCCGGCGCGGCGTACCTCGTGCTGCGGCCGACCGGCGACGTCGTCGCCGCGGCGACGTACA
>JAOPXY010000154.1 GCA_025964895.1 Aeromicrobium sp. | reverse complement strand
GGCGCTCAGGCGGCGACCGCCCGCGCCGCGGCGACGACCTCCGCGGGCGTGATGCGCAGCAGGGCGGGGTCGGGCCGGTCGCCGTGCGGATCCACGGGCCCGGTGCCGTGCCACAGCGCGAGGTGGGGTCCCGTCGCGGGCGGTCCCCACCACCGCGGCGGCGTCGGGCCGAACAGAGTCACCGAGGGCGTGCCGCAGGCGTAGGCCAGGTGGGCGACGCCGGTGTCGCCGCTGAGGACGAGTGTCGCGCCGCGCACGTCGTCGGTGAGCTGCTCAAGCGTCGTCGAGCCGGCCGTCACGGCCGATCGCGGCAGGCCTGCCTGCGCCGCCACGTCGAGGCAGGCCGGGCGCTCGGCCGCCGTGCCGGTGATCGTCACGTCGGCCCCCTCCGTCAGGGCACGGGCGACGACGGCCCAGCGCTCGACGGGCCACCGGCGCGCCCCGGCGGCAGCCCCCGGATGGATGAGGACTCCCCGCGCCCGCGCGGGATGCCCGGGCAGGTGCAGCCTGACGTCGTCGGGATCGGTGGGCACGTCCCACCGGGAGGCCACCAGCCGGCACCACCGATCGCGCTCGGGCTCGTCGTCGCACCACGTGGGTCCCTCGCCGCAGGCACCGGCCGGGACGAACGCCACCACCTCGGCCGCCCCGGCCGCTCTCAGCAGCCGGTGGCTCTCGGGACCGCGGCCGTGCAGGTTGACGGCCAGACCGACTGGCCCGACGTCCAGCCGCGAGAGCCCGGAGGTGGCGCGCACCGCGTCGACCACACCGGCCGCGACCAGCAGCCGGCCCGGCTCCGGCGGCCCGGCCAGCACGATCCTGTCGCGGCCCACGCCCCGGCGCAGCGCACGCAGCGCGGGGACGGCGGCAAGCGCGTCACCCAGCCCGAGCGCCCGCAGCACCACGACGTCGGACACGGCGCCGGACCCCCTGCCCTAGGGCCAGGACGGCTCGGTGGACGCCGTGACCACCAGCTCGCGGATCTCGTGGCCGGCTGGCAGGGCGAGCACGAACATGATGGTGCGGGCGACCTCCGACGGTGGGTTGAGCACGGCGTCGGGCCCCGGCTTGTACTGGTCGGGCCGGCCGTCGAAGAACGCCGTCTCCATGCCGCCGGGCTCGAGCAGCGTCACGCCCACCTCGCCCGCGAGCTCGGCGGCCAGGGCGCGAGTGAACCCGACGACGCCGAATTTCGACGCGCAGTACGCCGTCGCGTCCGGGAGCGCCTTGAGCCCGAGCGTCGACGCGACCGTCACGACGCGTCCGCGCCGCTCGCGCAGGGACGGCAGGGCCGCCCGCACCGTCGCGACGGTGCCGAGCAGGTTGACCTCGACGACCCGGTTCCAGTCGGGCGTCGGCACGTCCTCGAGGCGTCCGCACGCATCGGTGCCGGCACACGTCACGACGGCGTCGAGGCCGCCGGTCTCCTCGATCGCCTGGCGCACCGCCAGCTCGGTCTTCTCCGGATCGGCCAGGTCGACCAGCACGTGGTCGACGCCGTCGGCGGGTGGTTGCCGGTCGAGCACGAACGGACGGTCCCCGGCGTCCAGGCAGGCGCCGGCGACGGCCGCGCCGAGCCCGGACGCTCCCCCGGTGATGAGCACGGTGCGTGATGTCATGGTCTTCTCCTCAGGTCGTCGTGCGGGCTGGTTCAACGGGTCATGGATCGGACGAGGCCGGACGTGGACCGGCCCTGCAGGTACGGCACGACCACGGCATGGCCCCCCCAGGCGCCCAGCACGTCCTCCTCCGGGAGCCGCCGGCCGGCGTAGTCGCCGCCCTTGACCCAGATGTCGGGGCGCACCAGCTCGATCGCCTCGGCCGGAGTGTCCTCGTCGAACACCAGCACGGCGTCGACGCACGCGAGCGAGCCGAGGACGCGGGCCCGGTCCGCCGCCGCCGTCAGAGGGCGACCGGGACCCTTCAGGCGTGAGACGGACTCGTCGGAGTTGAGCAGGACGACGAGGCGGTCGCCGAGCGCCCGCGCCGACTCCAGCATCGCGACGTGCCCCGCGTGCAGGAGGTCGAAGCAGCCACCGGTCGCGATGAGCGTCTCGCCGCGCGCCCGGGCACGGCGGGCGACGGCCACGGCGTCCGGGGCGGCGCCGGCGGGAGGTTCCGCGGGGAGAGACACGTCCGGGTGGGCGAAGCCGGCCGCGCCTCCGTTCTCGACGTGCGTGGTCGCCGCCTCCACCGCCGCGGCGACCGACTCCGAGAGCAGCCGGCCTCCGGCGAGGGACACCGCGAGGGCTGCCGCGAACCGGTCGCCGGCACCGCAGGCATCGCCCGACACCGGACGCGCCGTGAACGCCTCCGGCGGCCCGTCGCCGAAGCTCAGCAGCGCCCCACGGGACCCCAGCGTGACCGCCACGGCGCGCACGCCCAGCGCCGACACGGCCTCCGCCGCGCGTACCGCCGCCCGGCCCACGTGTCCCCCGCCCACCGTGGTGACCGGCCGGATCAGCCCGGCGACCTCGTCCTCGTTCGGCGTCACCACGACGCTGCTGCTGACCGGAGCGGCGCCGCGGGGGTGCGGGTCCCACACGAGCGGCACGCGCCGGCCCGCCGCCCCGAGCAGCTCGCGCACGTCGGGGTCGTGCGTGAGCCCGCGCCCGTAGTCGGACACCAGCACGACGTCGGCTCCGTCGAGCGCGGCCCCGATCTCCCCGGCCTCCGGGGCGCAGGCGCCGGCCGATCCGCCCTCATCCAGGCGGACCACGTTGTGGCCCCCGGCCCGGACCCGACGCTTGACCGGGGTGCCGCCCCGCGCCGGCAGGGCCAGGATGGCGACGCGGCCATCGAGGAGCGCACGCAGCCGGTCGCCCGCGTCGTCCGCCGCGAGCGGACTGACCAGGACGACGTCGTGGCCGTCGCGCCCGATCATCGCCGCCGCGAGGGCTGCCCCTCCGGGCCGGTCGTGCTCCACGAGATCGTCCAGCACGGGCACCGGCGACTCCGGGCTGAGCCGGCGGGCCACGCCGTCCAGGTCGACGTCGAGCAGTGCCTCACCGACCACCACGACCCGACTCATCGCACCGTCACCGCGGTGTCGTCGACCCGGCCGAAGCACGCGTCGTCGAAGTGCTCGCACAACAGGTGCAGCAGCACGAGGTGGACCTCCTGGACCGTGCTGGTGCTGGCGCTGTCGACCGCCAGCGTGCGGTGCGCGGCCCGCGACAAGGCGTTCGGCGCGGGTCCCGTGACGGCCCACACGTCCAGGCCGCAGCGCCGGGCACGCTCGGCGGCCGCCACCGCGTTGCGGCTCGTGCCGCTCGTCGACATCACGACCAGCACGTCACCCGGTCGGCCGTGGGCCTCGACCTGCCGGGCGAACAGCTCCTCGGGCGGGTAGTCGTTCGCGATCGCCGTGAGGCTCGACGTCTCGGCGCTCAGGCAGATCGCCGAGTACGGGGCCCGGTTCTCACGGTAGCGGCCCACGAGCTCGGCGGTCAGGTGCTGCGCCTGGGCCGAGCTGCCCCCGTTGCCGACCGCGAGCAGCCGCGCCCCCGCGTCGAGCCGGCGGTGGAGCTCGTGCCCCATCGACCTGACCGCGGGCAGATGGTCGTCGAGGGTCGCGAGCGCGTCGACGAGCGAGGCGATGTGCGAGGTGTCAGGTGTCATGGTCTGGCCTCCTGGGGACTGCGGGACAGGGACGTGAGCGAAGAGAGGACCGACTCGGTCGCCTCGGCGACGCGGTCCCAGCCGTACGCCGCCCGGGCGCGGCGGGCGCCCGCCTGGCCGTAGCGCCGGATGCGGTCGGGGTCGTCGACGAGCCGCCCGAGGGTCGCGGCGAGGGTTACGGGATCGCGCTGCGGCACGAGCTCGCCCGTGACGCCGGGGACGACGGTGTCGAGCAGGCCGCCCACCGCGGTGCCCACCACGGGACGTCCGACCGCCATCGCCTCCAGCGGGACGATCCCGAACGGCTCGTACCACGGTGTCGCGACGACCACGTCCGCCGCGGCCAGCAGCTGCGGCATCCGGTCACGGCCGACGGCCCCGAGCAGCTCGAGGCGATCCGCGCAGCCCAGCTCGTCGGCGATCGACCGGAGCCGCTGGGCCTCGGGGTCGAGGTCGAGGGCGTCCGCCGCCGGGCCGCCGGCGACCGTCAGGGTGGCGCCGGGCAGCGCGGCGAGGGCACGCACGGCGTCGTCGATGCCCTTGCGCTCGACCAGGCGTCCGACCGCCAGGAGCCGGCGCCCCGGACGACGGTGCGCGGCGGCGACGAAGTGGTCGACGTCGACCCCGCACGGGACGATCCGCGCCCTGCCGCGGTCGAGGCCCAGCGCCTCCAGCTCGCGCACCTCGTCGCGGCAGGTGGCGACGACCGCGTCGGCGGCCGAGCACAGCTCGCGTTCGACGTCGATCCGGTCCGGAGGGCTGGTGTCGCGACCGCCCTGGTGCCGTCGCTTGACCGACCCCAGCGCGTGGAACGTCTGCGCCCACGGGACGCCCGTCTCCGCCGCGGCCGTCATGGTGGCCCAGCCGCTCATCCAGAAGTGCGCGTGCGCGACGTCGAACGCCTCCTCCGCCCAGGCCTCGGCGAGGCGGCCCGCGAAGGCCGGCATGTGCCGCCAGAGATCGTCCTTCGGCACGTCGGCGGGGGGCCCCGCGGTCACGTGCCGCACCTCGTAGCCGCCCGGTGCCGCGACGGACACCGCGGCCGTCGTGGAGTCGCGGCGGCTGAACACCGTGACCTCGTGCCCCCGGTCGACCAGCCCCTTCGCGAGCGCGTCGACGTGGACGTTCTGGCCGCCCGCGTCGACGCCTCCCACGGCGGCGAGCGGATTCGCGTGCTCCGACACCATCGCGATCCTCATGCGATCCCTCCTTCGATCCGTGATCCCACCAGGCCGTCGACGGCATCGGGGACGAGCCGCTCCAGCGCGGCCACGACGTCTTCGGCGCCCACGGTCGTCACGCACGGGTGCCCCGGCAGCGGGCACCGGCGGGCACGAGTGCCCCGGCACGCCGCGTCCTGGTCGCCCAGCAGCTGGACTGGCACGCCGTACGGCGCCCAGCGCGCGGCCGGGACGACCGGCGAGAACAGCGACACGACGGGCGTGCCGACGGCCGCGGCGAGGTGCGCGGGCCCGGTGTTGCCGACCACGACGGCCGCGGCGCCCCGCAGCACACGGCCGAGGTCCACCAGCGACGTGCCGCCCGACAGGTCGGTGGCCCCGGGTTGGGACACCCGCGCGCACAGGCCGACGTCGTCCGGACCCCCGGTCACCACGACCCGCACCCCTCGGCGCGCCAGCGCGTCGGTGGTCTCCAGCCACCGGTGCGCGGGCCATGCGCGAGCGGGCACGGAGGCACCGGGGTGCAGCACGACGTAGGGCGAGCCGCCGACCGGCACGACATCGTGGAGGAGATCGGCCCGGACGCGCAGGCGCCCGTCGTCGCCGGGCGGCAGGGAGAAGCCGGCCGCCTCGGCCGTCGCCACCGCGCGCTCGGGCTCCGGCACCTCGCCCGGCGATGCCACGCGCCGGCTCAGGAGGCTGCCTGGGTAGTCCTCGCTGATCGCGGTGATCCCGCCGATGCCCGCCAGCCGCAGCACCAGGGCCGTCGGCAGGGCCGACTGGTGAAAGGAGGTGAAGACGACGGCCTCGCGGATCCGCAGGGACGACAGCCGCGCGACCAGGTCGTGCACGGAGGCGGGGTCGACCGCCGGCGGCGAGGAGACGATCCACGGGCACGTCCACGTGATGACGTCGTCCACGCCGGGCAGCAGGGCCGCGGCCTCGGCGCCCTGCGGGCCCGCCAGCACCAGCACCCGGTCGCCGCGGCTCGCGAGGGCTCGGATCGCCGGGCCGGTGACGAGCATGTCGCCGACGCTGTCGAGCCGCACCGCCAGTACCGTGCCGCGGGCCGCCGGCGTCACCAGTCGCCCCGCATGATCGTCGACACGGCCGCCGTCAGGCTCGGCTCGACCCGTGGTGCTGCGGTCACCTCGTCGGCGAGCGTCGCCGGCGTGGGCACCAGCAGCCCGGAGGCACCTGCCGTGGCAGCCGCCTCGACGTCGGTGCCGATGTCGCCGACCACGACGCAGCGCGACGGATCGACGTCGAGGTCGTCGCACGCGCGCAGGACGAGTCCGGGCCGGGGCTTGCGGCAGTCGCACCCGTCGTCGGCACCGTGGACGCAGACCTGCCACGTGTCGAAGGGCCCCAGCAGCGCCTCGACGCGCCGGTTCACCTCCCGCAGCTCGTCGGGGGCGATCAGGCCCCGCGCCACGCCGGACTGGTTGCTGACCACACCGGTGCGGATGCCGGCCTCGCGCAGCCGCGCCAGGGCCGCGGGCGCGTCGCGCACCGGGCACACCCGATCGGGATCGCGGTTGTAGGGGACGTCGTGCACCAACGTCCCGTCGCGGTCGAAGAGCACGGCGTCGGGCAGGTCCGCCCGGCGCACGACCCCGCGGTGCGTCAGCAGGCCGTGGAGCCACCACCGCACCGCGGCGAACGGGATGGCGATGCTCGTGAGCGTCATCCGGCGGACCTCCGCGGCGTCGCGCGGTCCCGGGGCGATGCGCGACCAGGCGAACCGCGTCGTGAGCGACGCCCACGCCAGTGCGCCGGCAGCCGCGGCCCGGCGACGACCCGTCGCGGCCAGCACCGCGGCTCCG
>JAOPXY010000124.1 GCA_025964895.1 Aeromicrobium sp. | reverse complement strand
GACCGGGCCGCCGCGGTGCTGGCCCGGCTCGCGGCGCGCGAGCCCGGCCCGACCCGCGCCGCGCATCCCGACCGCTGGTGGGGCCTGGTCGAGCCGACGAGCTCGGACGAGCCCCTTCGCGACCCGTCCGAGCCGGTGGTCATGTCCGGCAGCACCGTCAGCGCCCTCGACGAGTGCTCGCTGCAGTGGTTCCTGTCACACGAGGCGAAGGGGTCCAGCGGCACCTCGGCGGCCCAGGGCTTCGGCTCGGTCGTGCACGCCATCGCCGCGGAGGTCGTGGCCGGACGCCTGCCGGCCGAGGTCGACGTCCTCGACGCCCAGGTCGACGCCGTCTGGTCGCAGCTCGACCACGCGGCCCCCTGGATCGCCGACCGGGAGCGGGCCGAGGCGCGCGACGCGCTGCGCCGATTCGTCACGTGGCACGCCTCCCACGGCCGTCGGGCGCTGGCCGCCGAACACGAGTTCGAGGCCGCCACGACGGTCGACGGGCGGGCGGTCCACCTCACCGGGTCGATGGACCGGGTCGAGCTCGACGACGACGGGGCCGTGCACGTGGTCGACCTCAAGACCGGCACCAACGCGCCCACGGGCAAGGAGGTCCAGCGGCACGCCCAGCTGGGCTTCTACCAGCTGGCGGTCGGCCTCGGTGCCACCGACGACATCGCCCCCGGGGCACCGTCGGGCGGCGCCGAGCTGGTGCAGCTGCGCAAGTCCGGTGCCAAGACGCCCGACCAGCCCATCGTGCAGCCGCAGGCCGCTCCCGACCCCGAACGACCGTTCTTCGCGATCGACCAGCTCGCCGACGCGGTGCGCGCCGTCACGGGCGAGACGTTCGAGGCGACCCCGTCGGAGAAGGTGTGCCGGCGCTGCGAGTTCCGCGGCGTGTGCCCCGCACAGCCCGACGGCGGCACGATCCTGGACGGTGCCCCATGACGCTCCTGGCCACGATGGACGATCTCGATGCGGTCTTCGCGCGCCTGTTCGGCGGGGCGTTCAGCTTCTCGCCGCCGCAGGTCGCGGCGATCACCGCCCCGCTCGACCGTCCGGCGGTCATCATCGCCGGCGCCGGCTCGGGCAAGACCACCGTCATGGCGGCGCGCGTCGTGTGGCTCGTCGGGCACCACGGCATCGACCCCGACCGCATCCTCGGCCTGACCTTCACCAACAAGGCCGCCGCCGAGCTGGGGCTGAGGGTCAAGCGTGCGCTGGGGGCCCTGTACACCGACGCCGACGAGGCGCCGTCCGACCCCATGACGTCCACGTACCACGCCTTCGCCGGCACCCTCATCAACGAGCACGGCCTGCGCCTCGGCCACGAGACCGATCTGCGCATCCTGTCGGACGCCTCGCGCTTCCAGCGGATGGCCCGCGTCGTCGAGTCGTACGACCGCCCGCTGCAGCACGTGTCGACCCATGTGCCGACGCTGATCAACCAGACCATGGTGCTCGACGGCCAGCTGTCCGACCACCTCGTCGGCACCGAGGAGCTGCGCCGGTTCGACGCCGAGGTCATCGCCGAGGTCGCCAAGGCCGACAAGACGTATGCGCTGCACCGGGGCATCGTGGAGGCCAGCCAGAAGCGCATCGAGCTCAGTCGCCTGGTCGATCTCTACCGTGCGGCGAAGGCGCGCGACGGCGTCATGGACTTCTCCGACCAGATGGCGTGGGGTGCCGAGCTGTCCGAGATCGACGACGTCGGCGCCGAGCTGCGCGGCCGGTACGACGCGGTGCTGCTCGATGAGTACCAGGACACGTCCGTCGCCCAGCGCGACCTGCTGCAGAACCTGTTCGCGTGGGCGCCGGGTCGTGACGACGCGCCGAATCTCACGGCGGTGGGCGATCCCGCACAGGGAATCTACGGCTGGCGCGGCGCGGCATCGGGCAACCTGACGGAGTTCCTCGACGACTTCCCGGCTGCCGACGGATCGCCGGGCGTCCCGTACCCGCTGGTGGAGAGCCGTCGCTGCGCGGTCGACGTCATCGGGGCGGCCAATCACCTCGCGGCCGACTTCTACGCGACGTCCGATGTCGTGCAGCCGCTGGCCGCCCATGGCGACAGCCCCGCGGGGCGCGTCACGGTTGCCCTCCACGAGACCGTCGCCGACGAGATCGACGACCTCGTCGTGCAGGTCGAGAAGGCCATCGCCGACGGGATCCCGCGCCAGGAGATCGCGATCCTGGTGCGTATCACGCGCGAGAACGACGCGATCGTCCGCGCGCTGCGTCAGGCCGGCGTGCCGTTCGAGGTCGTGGGCCTGTCCGGTCTGCTGTCCCAGCCCGAGGTGCAAGATCTGCTGGCGCTTCTCGGGGTGCTCGACGACGTCACCGACAACCCGGCCATGCTCCGGCTTCTGACCGGCCCGCGGTGGCGTATCGGCCAGCGCGACCTGCGGCTGCTCGGCCGCCGGGCGGTGACGCTCAGTGGACGTGTCGGCGGACGCGTCTCCGACGACGACCTGATGGCGCAGCTGGCGCGCGCCGTCGAGGGCGCCGATCCCACCGAGATCGTGTCGTTGGCCGACGCCGTCGAGGACCCGGGCGACCTGCCGTACTCGACGCAGGCGCGTGTCCGGTTCAGCTCGCTGGGGCGGCTCGTCGCGGGGCTGCGCCGCCACGTCGGCGAACCGCTGCCCGAGCTGGCCCGCCGCGCGATGTACGCCCTCGACCTCGACGTCGAGCTCGAAGCCGTCGGTCACCCCAGCGGGCTCGACAACCTGGCCCTGCTGCACGACGCGATCGCGAGTTACGCCGAGGACGACCGGTTCGCGTCCCTGTCGGGTTTGCTGGCCTACCTCGCGGCCGAGGAGCAGTTCAACGACGGCATGGAGGTCTCGACGCCGTCGACCGCCGACTCGGTCAAGCTGCTCACGGTCCACCGGGCCAAGGGCCTGGAGTGGCACACGGTGTTCGTGCCGTTCCTGTCGGCCAAGGTCTTTCCCGGCGGCAAGGGCCGCAACCGGTGGTTCTCGAGCCCGTCGGTGCTGCCCGTGCCGCTGCGCGGCGACGTCGACAACGTCCCCGACCTCGCCGAGTACACCGCCGCGGCGGAGAAGGCGTTCGCCGAGGCCAACAAGCTCGATGCGCTGATGGAGGAGCGGCGGCTGGGCTACGTCGCCTACACGCGCGCCAAGCACGACCTCCACCTGTCGGGGCACTGGTGGGGCCGCACCCAGATCGCGGCCCGCGGCCCGTCATCCTTTCTGCTCGGCACGCGCGACTGGCTCGTCGGCGAGGGCGCGCAGTCGCGACCCGGCGCGATCCGGTGCTGGGAGCCGGAGCCGGAGGCCGAGACGGTCAACCCCATGACAGAGCTCCAGGAGCGCATGGCGTGGCCCGCAGGCCTGCCCCGTCTCGACCGGCGGCGCCGGCTCGCCGCGCTCGTCGAGGCCCACCTCGACGGCGTCGTCCCCGATCGGCCCAAGCCCATGCCCGAGGATTATCCCGAGCTGCAGGAGCTCGACGTCATCGAGGCCGAGCTCGAGCTGCTCATCGCCGAGGCCGACCGCGCCTCCGACCCCGTGCGCCACGTCGCGCTGCCGCCGACCATCTCGGCGACGGCCGCTCTGGCGATGGATGCCGACCCGACGGCGTTCGCCCAGCACCTGGCGCGGCCGATGCCGCGGCGTCCCTCGTCGGCGGCCCGGTTCGGCACCCGGTTCCACGCCTGGGTCGAGGCCCGGTTCGGCCAGCAGACCCTGCTCGACCCGACCGATCTGCCCGGGCAGGCCGATCCGCACATCGAGTCCGACGACGAGCTGCGCGAGCTCACGCAGCTGTTCGCCGACGGCCCGTACGGCGATCGGGCGCCCCGGTGGGTCGAGGTGCCGTTCTCGATCATGCTGGGCGGCCAACAGGTCGTCGGACGCATCGACGCGGTCTACGAGACGCCGGAGGGCTTCGACGTCGTCGACTGGAAGACGAACCGCTCCGCGACGGCCGACCCGCTGCAGCTGGCGATCTACCGGCTCGCGTGGGCCGAGCTGCAGGGGGCCGACCCGGCCACCGTCGCGGGCGTCTTCTACTACGTGCGACTCGGCGAGGTGCAGCGCTTCACCGACCTGCCCGGCCGCGCCGAGTTGGAGCAGCAGCTCGGCCTACCCTGAGCCCCACTAGTGTCGGGGTGTGGACTTCGCCTTCGATCATGCCGAGCACGACCGCGCCGCACATCTTCGCAAGGACGACGCCTGGCGAACGCCCGGCACCCACGTGCTGGTGATCGGCGGTGACCACGTCCCGACGGTCGGCGGTGCCGGACTGAGGTGGCTCACGCTCGACGAGGCCCCCGAGGGGGAGTGGATCTTCCTGGGCACCCGGGGCGACGAGCACTACGCCGCCGTCGTGGTCGATCGCGTCCCGGCCGAGCTCGAGCCCGCGAGCCTGCGCCTCATCGGCCCGACGATCGCGCCGGAGGAGGCGTCGCTCGCGGTGCACGCGGTCGGCATCGCCCGCTGGCACCAGACGCACCGCTTCTGCGCGCGCTGCGGGGCAGCGAGCGACATCGCACCGGGCGGGCACGTGCGCATCTGTCCGGCCTGCGGGGCGCACCACTTCCCGCGCACCGACCCGGCCGTCATCATGCTCATCACCGACGAGCACGACCGGGTGCTCATGGGCCGTCAGCCGTCGTGGCCGGAGGGGCGCTTCTCGACGCTGGCCGGATTCGTCGAGCCGGGAGAGACCCTCGGCGACGCGGTGCGTCGCGAGGTCATGGAGGAGGTCGGCGTCGAGGTCGGCGACGTCACGTACGCCGCGAGCCAGCCGTGGCCTTTCCCGTCGAGCCTGATGCTCGGCTTCTTCGGCACGGCGCTCACGACCGACATCCGGGTCGACCAGGACGAGATCGCCGAGGCGCGCTGGTTCACCCGCGACGAGGTCACCGACCTCACCGCCTCCGGCGAGCTGCTCCTGCCCCCCGACATCTCGATCTCGCGCTGGCTGGTGAAGTCCTGGCACGGTGGGACGATCCACGGCACGTGGGCCTAGGAGGCGGGTACTGGGGTTTCGTCCCGCCCCGAACGCTGAGGGGAGGGTTGTTGCCCCTCGAGGGGAGGGTTGTCGCCCCTCGAGGGGAGAGTTGTCGCCCTGCCGGAGACAGCTCGCGTCTCTCCTCGAGGGGCAACGACCTTCTCCTCAGCCGGTGCGGCTACGCCGGCACCTACGCGGGCCGGGTCGGTCCTACGACGCGAGCTGGGCCCTGACCTGGGCCAGGGACGGATTCGTGAGGGCGGTGCCGTCGGCGAAGACGAGGGTGGGGACGGTCTGGTTGCCGCCGTTGGCCTGCTCGACGATCAGCGCGGCGTCGGGCTGCTGCTCGATGTCGACCTCGTCGAAGGTGATGCCCTCGCGCTTGAGCTGGCCCTTCAGGCGGTGGCAGTAGCCACACCAGGGGGTGGAGTACATCGTGAACGTGCCGGGCATGGAGTGTCTCCTTCGACGACTAGTCTTGATCATCTCAACACATCACGATTCCTCCCCATTCCACGCCACCCATTTCACGAGGAGCCTGCGTGCCCGAAGCGGACGCCCTGCTGACCGGGCTCGATCCCGAGCAGCGTGAGGTCGCCCTGGCGCTGCGCGGCCCCGTCAGCGTCGTCGCGGGCGCGGGCACGGGCAAGACCCGCGCCATCACCCACCGCATGGCCTACGGGGTCGCGACGGGCGTCTACAAGCCCACCGAGGTCCTGGCCGTCACGTTCACGACCAAGGCGGCCAACGAGATGCGAGTCCGCCTGCGCGATCTCGGTGCCGGCGGGGTCCAGGCGCGCACCTTTCACTCCGCCGCGCTGCGGCAGGCCCGCTACTTCTGGCCGCACGTCTACGGCGGCGAGTTTCCGGAGGTGACGCAGTCCAAGTTCGGGCTCGTCGCCGAGGCGATGCGCCGGCTCAACCAGCGCGCCGACACCCCGCTGCTGCGCGACCTGTCGTCCGAGATCGAGTGGGCCAAAGTCTCCAACATCGCGCCGACGGCGTACGCCGCGGCGGCCGGCCCCGCCCGCCGGGAGGTCGCCGACCTCGATCCGGGCCAGGTCGCGAACGTCCTCGCGGTCTATGAGGAGGTCAAGCGCGACCGTGGGCGCATCGACATGGAAGACATCCTCCTGATCACGGCCGCGATCCTCGCCGACGACGAGCGCATCGCGGCGACGGTGCGCCAGCAGTACCGGTGGTTCGTCGTCGACGAGTTCCAGGACGTCAACCCGCTGCAGTCGACGCTGCTCGACCTGTGGCTCGGCGGCCGCGACGACATCTGCGTCGTCGGCGACCCGCGCCAGACGATCTACTCGTTCGCCGGCGCCTCGCCACAGATCCTCGCCTCGTTCGCGCGCCGTCATGAGGGTGCCCAGCGCATCGAGCTGGTGCGCAACGACCGCTCGTCCCCGCAGGTCGTGGCGGCGGCCAACGCCGTCTTCTCGCGCGCCGGCTCGACCGACGGCGTCCGCCTGCAGTCGCAGCAGGAGCCGGGCGACCCGGTCAGCTACATCGGATATCCCGACGAGCTCGCCGAGGCCAATGCGGTCGCCAGCGAGATCGCGCTGCTGCACCGGCGCGGTGTGCCGTACCGCGAGATGGCGATCCTGTTCCGCATCAATGCGCAGTCCGAGGCCTTCGAGGAGGCGCTCGGCGAGCACGGCATCCCGTACACGATGCGCGGCGCGACGGGATTCTTCAACCGTCCCGAGGTCCGGCAGGCCGTCACTTTGCTGCGCGGCTCGGCCCGCGGCGGGGAGGGCGAGAGCAACCTCGTCGACGACGTGCGCGCGATCCTCTCGGCGATGGGACACACCGACCAGCCGCCGACCGGCGCCGGCGCCGTGCGCGACCGCTGGGAGTCGCTGCACGCGATCGTGTCGATGGCCACCGACCTGGCCGAGGCCGATCCACAGGCCGGCATGACCGCGATGGTCGCCGACCTCGACCGTCGGGTCGAGCAGGCGCACGCCCCTGCGGCCGACGGTGTCACGCTGGCGACCCTGCACTCGGCCAAGGGCCTGGAGTGGGACGCCGTCTTCTGCGTCGGCATGCACGAGGGCATGATGCCCAGCGTCCACGCCGACACCCCCGCGATGGTCGAGGAGGAGCGGCGGCTGTTCTACGTCGGCGTCACGCGTGCCCGCCACGACCTGATGATCTCGTGGGCCGCGGCGCGCAAGCCCGGCGGTCGCGGCAACCGGCAGGCGACCCGCTTTCTCGACCCGCTGCTGCCGGCCAACCACTCCGCGCGCCAGGTGTCGTCGCAGGCCCGGCAGCGCAAGGTCGCCAAGTGCCGCGTGTGCAACACGGTGCTCGCCGTCGCCGACCGCAAGCTCGGCCGGTGCGCCGACTGCCCGGCGACGTACGACGAGAACCTGTACGAGACGCTGCGCTCCTGGCGCAAGGAGCAGGCCACCGAGCAGGGCAAGCCGGCCTACGTCATCTTCACCGACGCCACGCTGCAGTCGATCGCGGAGGCGAAGCCGACCGACGTCGACGCCCTCGCGCGGGTTCCGGGCATCGGCCCCTCCAAGCTGGAGGCGTACGCGGAGTCAGTCCTGGAGATGGTCAGCGAAGCCCGGTAGGGACTCTTCCAGGATCGCCCGGAAGGGCGCCGTCGCACCGAGCTGGCTCAGCACGCCGATGCCGCCGATCCACACGCGGTGGATCAGCAGGTACTGCGGCGGAAGGTTGATCTTCATCGCGGTGCCCATGCCCTCGACGGTCGGCGCGCTGACCCGCAGCGTCTGCTCGCGCATCCACTCACGGCTGAACGTGAAGCGCTCGACCCGCGCCGGCTCGACGAACGGGCCGATGTACGCAGCGATCGTGTCGGCGTCGAGATCGCTGCGAGCCTTGAGGAAGCCCTCCTCGCGAAGGCCGTCGATGACCCGCTCGTATTCGCCGTCGACGGCATGGCGCACGAGGCGCCCCATCGACGTCGGCAGCCCCTCCGGCAGCCGGGCCACGGCACCGAAGTCGACGACACCGAGCCGGCCGTCGGGCATGATCCGGAAGTTGCCCGGGTGCGGGTCGGCGTGCAGCATGCCGGCACGACTGGGACCGGCGAACAGGAAGCGGACGTAGGCCTCGCCGTAGCGGTCGCGCTCGTCCTGCGTGCCGGACGTGATGATCTGCGCCAGCGACGAGTCGCTCTCGAGCCACGTGGTGACGAGGGCGCGTTCGGTGTACGCGAGCGGCTCGGGGATCACGATGTCGGCGTCACCGTTGAACTCCGCCGCGAAGACCCCCTGTGCTCCGGCCTCGAGGCTGTAGTCGAGCTCCTCGGCGACGCGGTCCTGCAACTCCTTCACCAGCGGCTTGACGTCGAGACCGGGGGCGATGACGCCGAACAGCCGCGCGAGCCGCGAGATCTGCTTGAGATCGGAGATGAGCGCCTTCGCGGCGCCCGGGTACTGCAGCTTGACGGCGACCTCCTGGCCGTCGTGCCACGTGGCCCGGTGTACCTGCCCGATCGACGCCGACGCTGCCGGCTTGTCCTCGAACGACGGGAACGACGAGCGCCAGTCGGCCCCGAACTCCTCGGCCATGACGCGGTGGACGGTGCCGGGCGGCATCGGGGGAGCGGAGTCCTGCAGCTTGATCAGGGTCTCGCGGTACGGCCCGATGAACTCCTCGGGCAGGGCCGCCTCGAAGATGCTCATGGCCTGGCCGAACTTCATCGCACCGCCCTTGAGCTGACCCAGGACGCTGAAGATCTGGTCGGCGGTGCGGCGCTGCACCTCATCGAGCACGAGATTCGCCGGTGTCCCGACGATGCGCTTGCCGAGCCCGAGCGTCGTGCGTCCGGCGAATCCGACCGGCAGCGACGCCAGCCGTGCGGTGCGGGCGAGGGCGCTGCCGTTCAGCGGTCGGCCCTTGGCCGGGTCCTTCTCGGGGGTGTCGGACACGACGTCAGGATAGTCCCCCGCACGCAGGCGCGCCCTCGAAGCGACGGCGTCACGCCGCGGACAGCAGGTCGCACGTGCACCGCGGATGGAATGCGATGGGCCAGATCGCGCGGTCGTCGTGACCCGGCCCGACGGCCAGGCAGCCGCCGATCGTCCGCGGCGGACGACCCGCGGCCCGCGTCAGCACCTCGGCGGCGATCTCGACGGCCGCGGCGTGCGCCGTCAGCGGCGGCAGGGGTGAGGGGCCGGACGGCGGGTGCCCCGATCCCAGCTGGTGGAGCAGGGCGGGCCAAGCGGCGTCCCAGTCGGTGCGGTGCAGGTCGTGGCACGCCACGCACGGCGTGCGGCCGGGCTGGACGAAGGGTCCGATCCGGACCCGATCCTCGTCGACGACGACCGGGAGGTGTGGCCGCCCGAACAGGCTCGCCCGCTCGAACACCGGCCGGGCGGCCTCCCCGTACGACGTGATGACGAGCAGATCCGGTTCGGTCGACACGATCCGCGTCCCTCCGGAGGCCCGGAGGATCCTGTGCACGACGGTGACGAGACCGGACGCCTCCGGCGACGTCTCGAACCCCACCGCCAGCACGGGGCGCCGTCGTCGCGCCGGCGTGGCGACGGACTCCGCCGTCACGACCCCGAGCGCTCGCAGCTCGGTCAGGACCGCGGCGACGGGACGGTCGAGATCGGGGATGCGGACGTCGACGAGCTCCTGGAGCCGCTGGACATCACGTACCCCGTCGACCAGCCTCAGCAGCGGCAGCAGACCGGGACGGTCGTCGAACACAATGCCGGGCGAGGTGCCGATCTGCAGGTGGGTCGCGTCGCGCCGGAGCAGCGGGGCACCGCGCCGGAGGACGGGACGAAAGGTCATGCCGACAGGGTCGCGGGTCCGGGCCGCCGGGCCAAGCGGTCGTCCACAGCCCGCAGCGAGATCCCGGCGAACGGGCCCCGCGACTCGCCGGGGTGGTGTTCGCGCCCGTCTGAGCCTGAAATCGCCGGGTTCCGCGTACTCTGACAGTGATCAGCACCACATCGTCAAGGAGGCCGCAATGTCAGAAACATGGAGTGGCGAGTTCTACTGCGTCAAGTGCAAGGAGAAGCGCGAGACGTCCGGAGAGGTCCATGTCAGTGACAAGGGCACTCGGATGGCCAAGGGCGTCTGCCCCGTCTGCGGCACGAAGCTGAACCGGATTCTCGGCAAGGCCTGATCCACCGAAGCATTGCAGCGCGAAAAAGAGGCCCCCGGACGTCGCGTGCCTTCCCCTTGCCCGTGACGCCGGGAGCCTCGAATGCGTCGACGGTAGGGGGTCGCCGGGGCCCACGTCAACAGCCTTTCCCGTATTGTTGTCCACGCTTGTGGATAACCATGGGGACAACTTGTGGGGCGCGCCGCACGGACATGTGGACGAGCCCGTGCACAACCTGTGGTGAACGGGTGCGAAGGGCGCGGAAGATCCTGTCCGGCCGGTGATTTCTGCTCGAGGCACCTGTGGACACGCGACATTGGCCGATGCCGGCCACGACGCCGAGCGGCGGCCGGTAGATTGCGTCCGTGGGAGAGATCGAGATCCGCCGGAGCGCACGTCGCACCCGCACGGTGCGGGCGTACCGCGAGGGCGACAAGATCGTCGTGCTGATGCCCGCGAACCTCCCCACGTCGGTGGAGGACCAGCACGTCCGCACCCTCGTGGAGCGGCTCGAACGCCGTGAGCGGCGCGTGCGCCCCAGCGACGACGACCTGCTGGACCGCGCGGCCACGCTGTCGCGACGCTGGCTGGCCGGACGCGCCGAGCCGTCGTCGGTGCGATGGGTCACGAACATGGACAAGCGCTGGGGATCGTGCAGCAGCGGCGACCGCACCATCCGGCTCTCGCACCGGCTCCAGGGCATGCCCGAGCACGTCGTCGACTACGTGCTGGTGCACGAGCTCGCGCACCTCATCGAGCCCAATCACAGCGCCCGGTTCTGGGCGCTGGTCGACGCCTACCCCGATGCGACGAGGGCTAAGGGCTTTCTCGAAGGCGTGTCATGGCAGCAGCGATGAGGTCACGCACCGACTGATCGGTCTGTGCTGGACCTTCCGGACCGAGCAGGTCGTCGACGTCGAACCAGGCCAGGTCGTCCGACTCGTCGCTGATGACGTGCTGCGCGTCCGGTGGCGCGACCGCGACGTACTGGACGTCGAGGTGGTGCGACGGCCGGACGGGCCCGCACGACGGGACCTCGTGCAGCGACAGCAGAACGGGGACGTGGTCGACGGCGAGGCCGGCGATGCCGCTCTCCTCGAGACCCTCGCGCAGGGCCGCCTCTGCCACCGAGGAGTCCCCGGGCTCGCAGTGGCCTCCGGTCTGCAGCCACCGCTTGATGATCCGGTGCAGCGTCAGCAGCACCCGGCGGTGGTCGGACGAGACGATCAGAGCGCTGGCCGTCAGGTGGTCGGGGTGGCAGCCGCGATCCATCGCGTCGGGGTGCTGGTCGAGGTGCGCGAGGTAGCGACGGCGCAGCCGCTCCTGCTCGGCGTCGGGTGATTTCCACCGGGTCAGCACGTCGACGGCGTCGGCGTGCAGCGTCACTCCTTGGACTCGCCGCCGTTGCCGTCGAGCAGCTGCCCGAGCGCGGCGTCGAAGTCGTCGTCGCTCTGCGAGCGCGTCTCGCCCTGCGCGAAGCCGAGCGGGTCGTCGAGGTCGGACGCCACGGGCATCAGGTCGGGGTGGCTCCACACCGCGTCGCGGGCGTCGGCGCCCTGACGGTCGCGCAGCGCGGCCCACAGGCTCGTAGCCTCGCGGAGCTTGCGCGGACGCAGCTCGAGCCCCACCAAGGCGGCGAAGGTCTGCTCGGCTGGCCCACCGGTCGCGCGACGACGGCGCATCGCCTCGGCCAGCGGTGCCGCGGCGGGCATGCGCCCCGTCGTGGCCTGGGCGACGACCTCGTCGACCCAGCCCTCGATGAACGCGAGGAGGGTCTCCAGCCGGTCGAGCGCGCGCTGCTGCTCCGGCGTGCGCTCCGGCTCGAACATGCCACCGGCGAGCGCCTCCTGGATGTCCTCGGGGCGCGAGGGGTCGAGCCCGCGCATCTGCGACTCGATCGCCGACACGTCGATGCGGGTGCCGCGGCCGTACTCCTCGATCGCGCCGACCAGGGCGGATCGGAGCCAGGGGGAGTGCTGGAAGAGACGGTGGTGCGCGCACTCGCGCAGGACGACGTAGAGGAGCACATCGGACGCGGACTGGTCGAGCCCCTCGCCGAAGGCCTCGACGCCGGCCGGCAGCACCGCCGCGACGCGTTCGGTGCCGAGCGGCAGGCCGATGTCGGTCGATGACAGGACCTCACCGGCGAGACCACCGAGCGCCTGGCCCACCTGCTGGCCGAACATCGCGCCGCCGGCCTGCGACAGCATGCCCAGCAGCGGCCCGGCCATCGCCTTGGCCTCCTCGGGAAGCGCCTCGCTCATGGCCTTGACAACGTGCTCGGCGATCGGCTCGACGAGCTGCTGCCAGGTGCCCGCGGTGGCCTCGATCCACTCGGCCCTGCTCCACGCGGTCGCGGTCGTCGCCCCGGCGGGGATCGACGTCGCGGTGTCGAGCCACGACTCGGCGAGGCGCGCGGCGTCGTCGACGGCTCCGCGCTGCGCCGAGTTGGGTGTCGGGTCGGGACCGGCCGCCGCCAGCGTCTGGCGGGCCACGTCCTTGGCGAGATCGAAGTTGACGCTGCCCTTATGCGGCGCGAACATCTTCTGCATCTGGCCCATGATCTGGTTCATGTCGACCTGGCCGCTGGAGAACGCGCCGAACATCTGCTCCATCGGCGTGCCCGCGAACGGGTTCTGGGGCTCTTGCCTGTCGTGATCGGCTTCGTCGTCATCGGCCATGTATCCACAGTACCGAGTGGCGCCACGACTCCCGCGGTATTCGTGTTCGCCGTACGATGAATCACCATGACTGCCGTGCGACTTCTCGACATCCGCGAGACCCCGCTGAGCCTCGACGAGGTCTACTCCGCCGTGACCGACGCATCGGCCGGGGGAATCTGCGTGTTCGTCGGCACGGTCCGCGACCACGACGGCGGTCAGGGTGTGTCGGCGCTCGGCTACTCGTCCCACCCGACCGCGATCGCCCGGCTCGGCGAGGTCGCGGGACGCATCGCCACCGAGTGCGACGTCATCGCCCTCGCGGCGGTGCACCGGGTGGGCGACCTGCTCGTCGGCGACTTGGCCGTCGTCGTCGCCGCATCGGCCGCGCACCGGGCCGACGCGTTCGAGGCGTGCCGGCGGTTGATCGACGAGCTGAAGACCGACGTTCCGGTCTGGAAGCACCAGACGTTCGTCACAGGTGACGCCGAGTGGGTCCACCCGACAGAGGTTGCCCGAGGTCACTAGGCTTCACCCTGTGTCCGACCCCTCACGGCTGAGCCGTCGCTACTCGACGATGGTCGTGGCGACGATCTCCCTGATCGTCCTGACGTGTGTCGCGTACCTCGTGCCGATGCCGTACGTCACGATGCGGCCGGGGCCGGCGTTCGACACCCTCGGCGAGTTCGACAGCCAGCCGATGTTCACCTTCGGTGACGGCGTCAAGACCTATCCGACGACGGGGTCGCTGGACTTCACGACGGTCTCGGTGACGCGCGCCGACTCGCAGGTGTCGCTGGCCGACGCCGTCCGCGCCTACCTGAACAGCGACGTCGCCGTGGTCCCCAAGTCGCTGGTGTACCCCGACGACGAGACCGCGGAGCAGTCGACACAGCAGTCGGCCGCGCAGCTCGACGGCTCCAAGGACTCCTCGCGCGTCGCCGCGCTGCGGGCAGCCGGATACACCGTCACGGGCCGGCCCGAGGTCGCCGGCGTCGTCGAGGACGGTGCCGCCGCAGGGGAGCTCAAGGCCGGTGACGTGATCGTCGAGATCGACGGCACCGCCGTCGCGACGTCCGAGGCGGCGGTCCAGGCGATCGCCGCGAAGACGCCGGGCGACGCGGTGGCCGTCACGATCGAGCGCGACGACAAGGAGCGGACCGTCGACCTCGTGACCCGGCCCGACGCTGAGGATCCGTCCGTGCCGCGCATCGGCGTCACGCTCGGCACCGCCTACGACTACCCGATCGAGATCAACAACAACGTGGGCCGCGAGATCGGCGGACCCAGCGCAGGCACGATGTTCGCCCTCGCGATCTACGACAAGCTGACGCCCGGTGAGCTGACCGGTGGCAAGAAGATCGCCGGCACGGGAGAGATCACCGCCGACGGCGTCGTCGGACCCATCGGCGGCGTCCGCCAGAAGATGGCCGGCGCCGACAACGCCGGCGCCTCGATCTTCCTGGTGCCGGCCGCCAACTGCGCCGAGGCCGCCGACGGCGACGACCACGGCCTGACGCTGGTCAAGGTCACGAAGCTCGACGACGCCATCTCCTCGCTGGAGAAGCTGGCCGCAGATCCGAAGGCCGAGGTGCCGACATGCAGCTGATGCCCGACTCCCCGCTGCGGCGGGCCGCACTCGAGGTCGAGTCGCACGTGAGGGGCGAGGGGTGGGACCAGCTCCCGCGCCTGTTCGCCCTCGTGCCGACCGCCGACCTGATCGCCCGTGAGCCGGGACTGGCCGGTCAGCTGTCCACCGACGCCGACGGCATCACGCCCGTCGAGCAGGAGCTCGACGGCAGCCGGCCGCTGGAGGACCTGCTGACCGAGATCGAGTGGCCGGCCTCGGTGATCGGCTGCGCGGCCGTCATCGAGCGCATCATGCTCCCGCCCGACGCCGAGGAGTCCCTGCCGGACGATCCCGAGGCGCTGCTGGCCGTCGTCGCCGAGCACCCCGATCGGCGCGAGGTGCGCCTCGTGGCTGCGGTGACCCGCGACGGCAACGCCCATAGTGCTGTGCGCGCCCGCCAGCCCGACGACGCCGAGCTGCTCGAGGGCCCCGATCTCGTGCCGGGACTGATCGAGCACCTCCGCAGCACCCTGACATAGAGTCATGATCCAGCCCTACCCAGGAGACCCGTGAGCGACATCTTCGGAACACCCCGATCCCGACAGCCTCGCCCACCGGCGGGGCGGCGTCAGAAGGTCCTGGTCCCGACCCTGATCACCCTGGCCGTCCTCCTGTTCCTGGGGTCGATCTTCACGAGCGTCTGGACCGACCGGCTGTGGTTCAAGTCGGTCGGCTACAGCGACGTGTTCCGCAGCGTCCTGTTCGCCCGCATCTCCCTGTTCGCCGCGATGGGCCTGCTCTTCGGCCTGTTCGTGGTGGCCAACCTCTATATCGCGTTCCGCACGCGCCCGGCGTCGGTGCCGATGCGCCGCGACGACCCCGCCTACCGGTACCGGCTCGCGCTGACCCCGATCGTCCGGCCCATCGGCATCGGCATCTTCGTGATCCTGACGGCGTTCGCCGGCTCCGTCGGCGCCAGCCACTGGGACACGTACAAGATGTGGCGCAACGGCGGCTCGTTCGGGGTCGACGACCCGCAGTTCGGCAAGGACGTCGGCTTCTACGTCTTCGACTATCCGTGGTGGCGCTTCCTGACGTCGTTCTCGTTCGCGATGATCGTCATCACGATCCTCGCGGTCGTGTTCGTCAGCTACGTCTTCGGCGGCATCCGCATGGCCGGCCGCGGCCCGAAGCTCACCCGCGCCGCGCAGATCCACCTGTCGGTGCTCGTCGGTGTCGGCATCCTCACCCGCGCCGTGTCGTACTACCTCGACCGCTTCGGCCTGGCGATCGGCGACGGCAGCCTGTTCGACGGCATCGGGTTCACCGACGCGAACGCCCGCATCCCCGCCAAGAACATCCTCATCTGGGTCGCGATCGCCTGTGCCCTACTGTTCTTCGCCGCGATCTTCATCCGGTCGTGGGCGCTGCCCGCGATCGGGCTGGGCCTGCTTGCCATCAGCTCGATCCTGCTGGGTGCGATCTGGCCGGCCGTCATGCAGGGCTTCCAGGTCAAGCCGTCCGAGCCGGACAAGGAAGGCCCCTACATCGCCCGCAACATCGAGGCGACCCGGCAGGCGTACGACGTCGCGGACACCGAGGTCGAGTCCTACTCGGCCAAGACCGCGCTGACCCCCACGGCGCTCGCCTCCTCGGCGGAGTCGCGGGTCAGCACCCGGCTGCTCGACCCGACGCTGATCTCGGACGCGTTCGAGCAGCTGCAGCAGGTGCGCGGCTACTACACCGTCCCGACGACGCTCGACGTCGACCGCTACAAGATCGGTGACGACACGCAGCCGCAGGACACCATCGTGGCGGCGCGCGAGCTCAACCTCTCGGGCCTGCAGGACAGCCAGCGCAACTGGGCCAACGACCACACGGTCTACACCCACGGCTACGGCATCATCGCCGCGGCG
>JAOPXY010000115.1 GCA_025964895.1 Aeromicrobium sp. | reverse complement strand
TGTTCCGTGAGTTCGAGGGCAACATCGACCCGCGGACGGTCCAGGGCTCGGGCGACGTCAAGTACCACCTCGGCGTCGAGGGTGAGTTCACCTCCGGCAACGGCGACAACGTCAAGGTCTCGATCGCGGCCAACCCGTCGCACCTGGAGGTCGTCGACCCCGTGCTCGAGGGCATCACCCGCGCCAAGCAGGACCGCCTCAACCGCGGCCGCGAGTTCCCGGTGCTGCCGGTCCTCGTCCACGGCGACGCGGCGTTCGCCGGCCAGGGCGTCGTCGCCGAGACGCTCAACCTCTCGCAACTGCGCGGCTACCGCACCGGTGGCACGATCCACCTGATCGTCAACAACCAGGTCGGCTTCACGACCTCCCCGTCGTCGTCGCGCTCGTCGACCTACTGCACCGACGTCGCGCGGATGATCCAGGCGCCGGTCTTCCACGTCAACGGCGACGACCCCGAGGCCTGCATCCGCGTCGCGCAGCTCGCGTACGAGTACCGCCGCACGTTCCACAAGGACGTCGTCATCGATCTCGTCTGCTACCGCCGCCGCGGCCACAACGAGGGCGACGACCCCAGCTTCACCCAGCCGCTGATGTACGACGTCATCAACGCCAAGAAGTCAGTGCGCAAGCTGTACACCGAGGCTTTGGTCGGACGTGGCGACATCACGCTCGAGGAGGCCGAGGCAGCCCTCACCGACTACCAGGCACAGCTCGAGCGCAACTTCGCCGAGGTCAAGGGAGCCGCGTCCGATCCGGACTACACGCGGACCCCGGACTACCCCGAGAAGCCCGAGCACACCGGCGAGCTGATCACCGCGATCACCACCGAGACGATGAAGGCAATCGCCGACTCCTACACCAACGTCCCCGAGGGCTTCACGGTCCACCCGAAGGTCCTGCCGCAGCTCCAGCGCCGCGCGCAGTCGATCTCGGCGGGACCGATCGACTGGGGCACGGGCGAGATCCTCGCCCTGGGCTCGCTGCTGCTCGACGGTCGTCCGGTCCGCATCTCGGGCCAGGACACCCGCCGCGGCACGTTCTCGTCGCGCTTCGCCACGATCATAGACCGCACGAACGCCGATGAGTGGACGCCGCTGGCGAACGTGGGCGACGAGCAGGCGACGTTCCACGTGTACGACTCGCTCCTGAGCGAGTACGCGGCGCTCGGCTTCGAGTACGGGTACTCCGTCGCCCGGCCCGAGGCCCTCACGCTGTGGGAGGCGCAGTTCGGCGACTTCGTCAACGGCGCCCAGTCGGTCATCGACGAGTACATCTCCGCCGGCGAGACCAAGTGGGGGCAGAAGTCCGGCGTCGTGCTGCTGCTGCCGCACGGCTACGAGGGGCAGGGCCCCGACCACTCCTCGGCCCGCATCGAGCGCTTCCTGACGCTGTGCGCCGACAACGCCATGACGGTCGCGCAGCCCTCGACGCCCGCGTCGTACTTCCACCTCCTGCGCCGTCAAGCGCTGGAGAGCGAGCACCGTCCGCTGATCGTCATGACGCCGAAGTCGATGTTGCGCAGCAAGGCCGCGGCCTCGCAGCCCGATGACTTCACGACCGGATCGTTCCGGCCCGTCATCGGCGACGACTCGATCGCCGACCCGTCGGCGGTCGAGCGCGTGCTCGTCTGCTCGGGCCGCATCACGTGGGATCTCGTGGCCGAACGGGAGAAGCGCGAGTCGGGCCAGTCCCGCACCGCGATCGTCCGCCTCGAGCAGATCTACCCGCGTCCGGTCGCCGAGCTCAACGCCGAGGTCGCCAAGTACCCCAACGCCCGCGAGGTGCGCTGGGTGCAGGACGAGCCGGCGAACCAGGGCCCCTGGCCGCACGTCGCGCTGCACTTCAGCGGCGAGTTCGACGGCCTCCCGCTGCTGCGGGTCTCGCGTCCGGAGTCGTCCGCGCCGTCGGTCGGTTCGCACAACCGGCACGTCGAGGAGCAGGCGACGCTCATGCAGCAGGCATTCAGCTGAAGACTCGTCCGAAGGGCTGAGCGTGTACTTCACCGATCGTGGTATCGAGGAGCTCCAGAGCCGGCGAGGTGACGAAGAGGTCACCTTCGCCTGGCTCGCGGAGCAGCTGAGCACGTTCGTCGACCTCAACCCCGACTTCGAGATCCCGGTCGAGCGCCTCGCGACGTGGCTCGCCCGCCTCGACGACGACCTGGACGAGTAGGCTCGGCGCATGGGGAAGATGCTGATGTGTCCGTGTGGCGAGCAGCTCGTCGGTCGCACGGACGACGAGTTCGTGAGCGCCGTCGACGCGCACCTGCAGAGCAAGCACGACGGCCGGACGTATCCGGGGTCGATGATCCTGCAGATGGCCAAGCCGTTCCCGGACGACCAGATCCCAGACTGACGAAGGATGATGCATCACGACCGCATAACGGTCACGATGCATCGTCCTTCGTGGTCTGGTGCGTCCTAGAGCGTCAGGACGATCTTGCCGAAGACGCTGCCGTCGATGACGCTCTGCAGGCCGTCGGCGACCTGGTCCATCGGGATCTCGCGGTCGATCAGCGGACGCGTGCCGGTGACGTCGAGGAACTGCGCCAGGCCGTGCAGCTCGTCGCGGGTGCCCATCGTCGAGCCGTGGACCCGCATCTGCTGGAAGAAAATGCGGGTCAGCTCCGCGTGCGACGGCGCATCGCCTGAGGTGGCCCCGGAGATGACCATCGTGCCGCCAGGACGCATCGACTTCACCGAGTGCGACCACGTCGCCGCGCCGACCGTCTCCATGACGGCATCGACCTTCGACGGCAGCCGCGCGCCGGACTCGAACGCCTCATGGGCGCCGATCTCGACGGCGCGGGCGCGCTTGTCCTCGTCGCGGCTCGTCGCGTAGACGCGGAAGCCGGCTGCTCGTGCCAGGGTGATCGCGGCGGTGGCGACGCCCCCGCCGGCGCCCTGCACCAGCACCGTGTCACCCTGCTTGAGGCCCGACTGCGTGAACAGCATGCGGTAGGCGGTCAGCCAGGCCGTCGGCAGGCAGGCGGCCTCCGCGAACGACAGTCCGGCTGGCTTCGGCACGACGTTGCGCCGCGGCACCGCGACCCGTTCGGCGAATGTGCCCTGGTGGCGCTCGGACAGCAGCGAGCGGCGCGGGTCGAGCGTCTCGTCGCCCTTCCACGCCGGATCGCTGATGACGGCGTGCACCAGCACCTCGTTGCCGTCCTCGTCGTACCCGGCCGCGTCGCAGCCCAAGATCATGGGCAGCGACTTCTCGCCCAGGCCGACGCCGCGCAGGCTCCACACGTCGTGGTGGTTGATCGAGGCCGCCTTGACGGTGACCGTCGTCCAGCCGTCCGGCACCTCCGGCTCAGGGCGCTCGCCCACCACGAGACCGGCGAGCGGGTTGTCGGGCGTGATCTGACCGGCATAGGCGGCGAACATGAGGCTCCTCGAGGTGGTGTCAGTACGGACGGCGGGCGAGTCCCTCGCGGCGGGCCGTGTCGGTGACGGCGCGGGCCACCACGGTGGCCACGCGGGGATCGAACGGGGACGGGATGACGTACGTCTCGCTGAGGTCGTCACCGACGAGGTCGGCGATGGCCTGGGCGGCGGCGAGCTTCATTCCCTCGGAGATGCGGGTCGCGCGGACGTCGAGTGCGCCGCGGAAGATGCCGGGGAAGACCAGCACGTTGTTGATCTGGTTCGGGAAGTCCGAGCGGCCCGTCGCGACGACGCGGGCGTGGCGGTTCGCGACGTCGGGGTGCACCTCTGGATGCGGATTGGCCATCGCGAACACGATCGCGTCCGGCGCCATCTGGGCGACGGCCTCCTCGGGCACCGTGCCACCCGACACGCCGATGAACACGTCGGCACCCTCGAGGGCGTCCGCGATCGACCCCGGACGGGCCCAGTCGACCGTCTGGTCGGCGAGCCAGCGCTTGACGTCGTTGAGGTCCTCACGGCCCGGGTGGATGACACCGGCGCGGTCGACGACGGCGATCTTGCGGACGCCCGCCGACTGAAGGATCTTGGTGATCGCGACCCCCGCGGCGCCGGCGCCGGAGATGACGACCTTGAAGTCCTCGAGGAACCGGTCGGTGAGTCGCGCGGCGTTGATGAGCGCCGCCAGCGTCACGACGGCGGTGCCGTGCTGGTCGTCGTGGAAGACGGGGATGTCGAGACGCTCGATCAGCTTCTGCTCGATCTCGAAGCAGCGCGGGCTGGAGATGTCCTCGAGGTTGATGCCGCCGAACGACGGCGCCATGCGGACGATCGTGTCGACGATCTCGTCGACGTCCGTCGTCGCGAGCGCGATGGGGATCGCGTCGACGCCGCCGAACTGCTTGAACAAGATGGCCTTGCCCTCCATGACCGGCATCGACGCGGCCGGGCCGATGTCGCCGAGGCCGAGCACGGCGGTGCCGTCCGTCACGACGGCGACCGTGTTGGAGACCCACGTGAAGTCGTGGGCCACCTCGGGGTCGGCCGCGATGGCCTCGCAGACGCGCGCGACACCGGGCGTGTAGGCGAGGGAGAGATCGTGGGCGTCGGCCACCTCGACCGTCGCGGTGATGCTCATCTTGCCGCCGCGGTGCAGGGCGAAGACGGGATCCTCGGGATCGGGGGCGTCGATGGGAGTGTGCACGTCGATGTCAGCAACCATGAGTGGGCAGTCCTCGGGAACGTATCCGTAGAGCTTCTCGTCGGGACCGATCAGGTCGCCGGTGCGGCGTCAGGCCGCTGTCTGTCGTTGCGCCGCGGTGCGGCGGGATGTCACGGGTTGTGCCCGGCCGCCAGTCTCTCACACGGGGTTCTGGTCGGTCAGCGCACGGGTCACCGGTGGTGCCAGCAGGCAGGCCAGCACCGCGACCGCCGGAGCTCCGATCGACGGAGCCAGCCAGGCGGGGTCACCGCGGAAGTTCCAGGCGAGCCCCAGCTGGAGCAGCTGCGCGAACACGAGGGGGCTCCTGGCCCACGCGTCGCCGTGCGCGACCCGCCACCCGGCGTACAGCAGACCACCGGCGATCACGACCAGGAACAGGGTGACACCGACACCCAGTCCGATGCGGTCGGAGGACACGTTGAACAGCTCCAGCACTGCGAGCACAGCGAAGATCAGGGCCTCCACCGACACGATGGCCGCGGCCGTGATGAGCAGGTTGCTGGCCGTCCCCGACGGCCGTCCGGGAGACGTCACGGCGACAGCGTAGGCACCGTGTGACCGATCCGACAATTCACTGCGCCGCGTTGCCCTTGTAAAGCACCTGAAATGTTGAAAACATGGTGGTCAATGCCCACGGAACGGTCAAACAGGCCTGCCCGTGGGCGCAAACCGAACGGGAAGGAGTGTCCCCATGGACTGGCGCCACAAGTCGGCATGCCTCGATGAGGATCCTGAGCTCTTCTTCCCCATCGGCAACACGGGTCCAGCCATCTTGCAGATCGAAGAGGCGAAGGTCGTATGCCGCCGCTGTGACGTCCGGGAGCAGTGCCTTCAGTGGGCACTTGAGTCCGGACAGGATCACGGTGTGTGGGGAGGCTTGAGCGAAGACGAACGTCGTACGCTGAAGCGCCGCAATGCTCGGGCACGTATTCGTACTGCCTGAACGTACGCACGTATCGGTGAACCCCGTGGCCTGATGGCCGCGGGGTTCTTTGTCTGCCGGGCGGCGGCCGGTGCGGGTCGCCACACCGAGCCGGTCAGACGGTGAAGCTGATGGCGACGGTCGTGCCGCCGCCGACGCGCTCCTCGAAGGCCAGCGTGCCGCCGAGCTCGCCCTCCAGCAGCGTCGTGACGATCGACAGCCCGAGGCTGCCGGCGGCGTCGAAGTCGGCGGGGAGGCCCATGCCGTCGTCACTGACCCGCAGGCGGATCTTGTCGCGGATGCGGTTGACCGCGATCGTCAACGTCCCGCCGCTCTCGTCGTACGCGTGGGCCGTCGCGTTCTGGATCAGCTCGGTCAGCACCATCGCCAGCGGGGTCGCGATCTGGCCGGGCAGCAGGCCGAAGGAGCCGAACCGCTCGGCCCGGACGCGATTCGCCCCGGCGGGACCGTCCGACACGTCGAGCACGGTGTGCAGCAGCCGGTCGGCGATCTCGTCGAACTCGACGAAGTCGCTGAACGACTGGCTGAGCGTCTCATGCACCAGCGCGATCGAGCCGACCCGCCGCACGGCCTCCTCGAGGGCCGCGCGCGCCTCGGGATTCGTCATGCGGCGGCCCTGGAGGCGCAGCAGCGCAGCGACGGTCTGCAGGTTGTTCTTGACCCGGTGGTGGATCTCGCGGATCGTCGCCTCCTTCGAGACGAGCTCGCGCTCCCTCAGCCGCAGCTCGGTGACGTCGCGCAGCAAAATCAGCGATCCGCTGCGCTGCCCGCCCGAGCGCAGCGGGATGACGCGCAGCAGCAGCGACGCGGCGGCGTTCTCGACCTCCCCCTCGGTGCCCTCGGCGCTCGTGAGGAGGCCGCGCGCGCCCCGGTCCGTCGGACGGCGGTCGACCAGGCGCGTCGTGACGTCGCCGAGGTGCGTGCCGACGAGATCGCCGACCAGCCCCAGACGCCGATAGGCGGACATCGCGTTGGGGCTCGCGTACCGGACCGCCCCCCGCGCGTCGGTGCGGACGAAGCCGTCCCCCACGCGCAGCGAGTCGGCGAGGTCGGAGCGCGCGCCCGGCACCGGGAACTCCCCGCGCCGGATCATCTCGCCGAGCTCGCCGGCGGCCTCGAAGTACGCCTTCTCCAGCGTGCTGGCGGTGCGCACACCCGCGGCGCTGCTGCGCCGGGCGATGACGGCGATCGTGCGCCGGTGCCGCCGGACGGGGATGGCCTCGACCAGGATGCGGGTGCCGTCGGGCTGGGTCTCCTCCTGCTCCGGCACGAGACGGCCCGATGCCAGCGCGGTCTCCAGCTGGGTGCCCCGGCCCGTGGGCACGAACGTCCCCGCGACGTCCTCGAGCAGCGTCGTCGGACCGGTCGTCGGGCGGATCTGCGCCCCGGCCCACAGCCCCTTGGCCTCGGCGTCCGGCATCCACAGGACGAGGTCGGAGAACGACAGGTCGGCGATGATCTGCCAGTCCGTCACGACCGCCTGCAGCCAGGCGAGGTCGTCGGCGGTCAGGGACGTCTGGGAGCGGGCGATGTCGTCCAGCGTGGGCACGCGTCCACACTAGGCCGTGGCCTGCCCCGTCGCCCGTGGCACGATGGCGGGGTGTCCGAGGCGTACTGGCAGTCCGTGATGCAGAGCGGCATGGACGTCCCGGCCGACCGCGATCTCGGCGAGTGCACCGTCGAGCTCGTCGAGATGCTGGGGCACCGCAATCCCCGCACCCGCGAGGACCTCGCCTATCCCCTGCTCACGACGTGGGTCACGCGCGGGGTCTACGACCAGCTTCTCTCGGGACTCGGCGACGGCATCGCACCGGGACTGCGGCACGGGCTGGGCCACGACGGCGACGTGTCGGTGCTGCGTCGCTCGTACAGCGCCCTGATGCTGGCCGAGATCATCGGCCGCGACAACAACGTGCACCTGATGCCCGCCGCGTCCGTCCTCGACTGGGGCGACCGCGCGACGGCCTGGTACGTCCGCGAGCAGGACCATCGCGGGTGGATCCCGGAGCAGGGCTGGGCCCATGCGATCGCCCACGGCGCCGACCTGCTGGCGGCGCTCGCCCGCTCCAGGCACTTCGGCCGGCTCGAGCTGACGGTGCTGCTGGACGTCATCGCCGACCGGGTGCTGATGCCCACGTCGTACATCTGGCGCCACGGCGAGGACGACCGCCTGGCGTACGCCGTCATGACCCTCCTGCACCGCAACGCGCTCGATCCGAGCATCGTGGAGCCCTGGCTCGCGCGGCTGGGTGGGGGCATCAAGCCGCCGCGCACCCGCGGACACCTGGAGGCCGAGTGGCCCGCGCCGGCGGTCCGCAACACGTCGTCGTTCCTGCGCGCGCTGCACCTACAGCTGGCGCTCGGCGTCCAGGGCCGCGACGATCTGCGCGCCGACGCCGAGCTGTTCGCACAGCAACCGGCCCACCGGGCAGATCTACTGTTGGCGGTGCTCGACCAGATCCGCGCGGAGCAGCCGTGGCTCTACCGGCCGACGACGCGCGCCCGTCCGCTCGGCGGGGAAACCCCCGTCAAGTAATCTGCGTCACATGACGACGGATCGGGCCGCGCAGGCCGACCAGACCGCACCCACCCCGCAGCACGGCGGGATCCTCGCCCTGGACGTGGCCCGCGCCCACGGCGTCGAGGCGCTGTTCACGCTGTCGGGCGCTCACGTGTTCCCGATGTACGACGCGGCCGTGAAGACCGAACCCGTCATGCCGATCATCGACGTGCGCCACGAGCCCACCGCGGTGTTCGCGGCGGAGGCCATCGGCAAGCTGACCCGCACCCCCGGACTCGCCGTGCTCACCGCCGGCCCCGGCGTCACCAATGGCGTGAGCGCCGTCGCCCAGGCGAGCTTCTCCGGCTCGCCGCTGGTCGTCGTCGGCGGCCGCGCCCCCAACAACCGGTGGGGTACCGGTAGCCTGCAGGAGATCGACCACCCGCCGATCTTCGAGTCGATCTCGAAGCTCGCGACGACCGCGCGCGGCGTCGACGACATCGCCCCGACGATCGACCGGGCCTTCACGCTCGCCGGCTCGTCGCACCGCGGGCCGACGTTCGTCGACGTGCCGATGGACGCGTTCTTCGACAGCAGCGCCGCGGCACACGAGACGCGCGGACGGGCCGCCGACGCCATCGAGCCCGACGCCGACGCCGTGCGCGCCATCGCCGCCCTGCTGGCCGCGGCCTCACGCCCCGTGCTGGTGCTCGGCACGGACGTGTGGGCCGACCGGGCCGAGGACGCCGCCCACCACTTCGTCACCGAGACCGGCATCCCGGTGATCGCCAACGGCATGGGCCGAGGCATCGTCCCCGGGGGGCACCCGCAACTCGTGACGAAGGCGCGGTCGACGTCGTTCAACGCCGCCGATCTGGTGATCGTCGCCGGCACTCCGCTGGACTTCCGGCTCGGCTACGGCGTGTTCGGCGGCAAGGAGGGCACGACGCCGGCAACGACCGTGCACCTGGCCGACTCGCCCGGTCAGGTGTCGGCGCACGCCGATCTCGCCGGCTTCGCCGGCGGCGACCTCACGGCCATCTTCACGGGCCTGCTCGACGCCCTCCAGTCGACGACCGGCAGCCGGCCGGACTGGACACCCTGGCTCCGGGCGCTGCAGGACGAGGTCGCCGCGGCAACGGAGCGCGACACGGCGCTGCTCACCGCCGAGGCCGATCCGATCCACCCCGCGCGCATCTACGGCGAGCTGCTGCCGCGGCTCGCCGACGACGCGGTCGTGATCGGCGACGGCGGCGACTTCGTGTCCTTCGCCGGTAAGTTCGTCGAGCCCAGGCGACCCGGCGGGTGGCTCGACCCGGGTCCGTACGGCTGCCTCGGCGCCGGCATGGGGGCGGCGATGGCCGCTCGCATCGCGCGACCGTCCAGCCAGGTCGTCCTGCTCTATGGCGACGGCGCGGCGGGCATGTCGCTGATGGACGTCGACACGCTCGTGCGGCACGGCCTGCCGGTCGTCATGATCGTGGGCAACAACTCCGCATGGGGTCTGGAGAAGGGGCCGATGCAGTGGATCTACGGCTACGACGTCGCCGCCGACCTCGCCCCCCAGACGCGGTACGACCAGGTCGTGACGGCCCTCGGCGGCGGCGGGGAGATGGTGACCGATCCGCGGCAGATCGGCCCTGCGATCGACCGCGCCTTCGCATCCGGCGTCCCGTACCTGGTCAACGTCATGACCGATGTCGATGCCGCGTACCCCCGTGCCACGACCGGCATCTGACACCACGGTGCGGCTCGCTCGCGAGGACGAGATGGCGCCGGCGCACCCGCTGTACCTGTCGATGGGATTCCAGCGGCGTCCGGAGCTCGACTGGTCGCCCGAGCCGGCCGTGCGCCTGCTCGCGTTCTCGCTGTCCCTCTGAGGGTCCGCGGGGTCGCTGAGGGTAGCCTGACCCGGTGCCCGTCGCTGTGTCCGCTCCACCCGCGACGGCCACCGCCCTCCTGCGTCGGTCGTTGGTCCGGCACCGGCGACGGCTCGTCGGGTCCTACGCGCTGATCACCGCGTGGATGCTGTGCGAGGCGCTCGTGCCGGTCGTCATCGGCGTCGTCATCGACCGCGCCGTCGCGACCGGCGAGGTGCTGGAGCTGCTGGTCTGGGGCGCCGTCCTGGTCGCGCTCTTCGGTGTCCTCAGCTACTCGTTCCGCTTCGGGTCGCGGCTCGGTGTCGCGGCCATGCTGCTGGAGACCCACCTGCTGCGGGTCGAGGTCAGCGAGCACGTGCTGGGACCCGGCGGAGCCCGCACGGGTCTGCTCCCCGGCGAGACGCTCTCGGTGGCCACGTCGGACGCCGACACGATCGGCGAGTTCGTGTGGCAGATCGGGTACACGCTGGCCGGGCTCCTCGGGGTGGTCGTCAGCGCCGTGGTGCTGCTCAGCATCGACGTGACGATCGGTGTCGTCGTGCTGGTCGGGGTGCCGCTGGTCCTGGTCGTGATCCAGGTCGTGACCCCGCTCATCGCCCGGCACAGCAGCGACCAGCAGGCCGGCATCGCGACCGCGACCGGCATCGCGACCGATCTGGTGAAGGGGCTGCGACCGCTCAAGGGCGTCGGGGCCGAGGCCGTCGCGTCCGCCCGGTACCGCGTCCACAGCGCCGCGGCCCGCGACGCCAGCATCCGCACGGCGCAGTCGGTCGGCTACATGTACGGGTTGACGGCCGTCCTGAGCGGGATGTTCCTCGCGCTCGTCGCGTACCTCGCGGGGACCCGCGCCCTCGACGGCGACATCTCGATCGGCGAGCTCATCGCGATCGTCGGCCTGACCCAGTTCCTCGCCGAGCCGATCTCCGGCCTCGGGCAGACCAGCGCCAAGGTCGCCGCATCGTACGCCTCGGCGCGCCGCGTCGCGGACTTCCTGCACACCCCGGCCCTCGCCGTCGCCGGCGACGTGGTGCTCCACGCGGCCCGGCCACGGCTGCAGCTAACGGACGTGACGACCGGCCCGCTGGCCGGGCTGGACCTGGCTCCGCGGACCGGCGAGTTGCTGGGCGTCGTGGTCGACGACACGGCCTGCGGCGACACCATCGTGCGGCTGGTGCGCGGCGAGATCCCGGCCGACGAGCGCACCGGCACCGCGACCCTCGGCGGTCACCCCATCGACGAGCTGACGATCGACTCGCTCCGGTCGCGGGTCGTCGTGAGCCAGCACCACGTCGACCTGTTCGAGGGCACCCTGCGCTCGGCGATCGACCCTGACGACGCCGTCGACGACGCGCAGCTCGCCGCCGTCCTCGTCGCTTCGGGCGCCGCAGACGTCGTCGACCTGCACCCCGACGGCCTGCAGCAGCCGATCACCTCGGGAGGGACGACGTTCTCCGGCGGCCAGCGTCAGCGGATCGCGCTCGCCCGCGCCCTGGCCACCGGCGCCCCTATCCTGGTGCTGGCGGAGCCGACCAGCGCGGTCGACGCCATGACCGAGCAGCGCATCGCCGACGGCATCCAGGCCCTGCGGCACAGCGGCACGTCCGACCTTACGACCGTCGTCCTGACCTCCAGTCCGGCACTGCTGGCCGCCGCCGACCGCGTCGTCATGGTGCGCGAGGGGCGCGTCGTGGCCGAGGGGACGCACCACGAGCTCGCCGGCGACGACGAGTACCGGCGGACGGTGCTGCGATGAGCCGCACCCTGCTGCCGATCGCCACGCCGGCCGAGACCACCCGCCTCGCCTGCCGGCTGCTGCGGACCCACTGGCGCCCCCTGCTAGTAGCGGCGGCAGCCTTCGTCGTGACCGGACTCGCCGGCCTGGTCGCCCCCTGGGTCCTGGGGGACATCGTCGACTCCGTCGCGTCCGGCGACTCGTCGCAGATCGGCCGCGCCGTCCTCCTCATCGCGCTGGCAGCCGCCGTGACCGGCGCGTCGACGTCCCTGTCGATGACCTACCTGGCCAGGGCGGGCGAGCCGGCGCTGGCCGCCCTGCGGGAACGCGCTCTCGACCACGCCCTGCACCTCGACGGCGACCGGCTCGAAGAGGCCGGCGCGGGCGACCTGCTCTCCCGCGTCGGCGACGACGTCCGCACCCTCGCGCAGTCGCTCACGCAGATCGTTCCCCTGCTGATCGGGTCGCTCGTCGCGGTCGTGTTCACCGCCGGCGGCCTGTTCGCCCTCGACTGGCGCCTGGGCCTGGCCGGCCTCGCGTCCCTGCCGTTCTACGCGCTGGGACTCCGCTGGTACCTCCCCCGGTCCGGTCCGTACTACCGCAGCGAGCGCATCGCGCAGGGCGAGCGGGCCGAGGCCCTGGTCAACGGCCTGCAGGGCGCCGCGACCCTGCGCGCGCTGTCGCGCGAGCAGGCGCAGATCGACCGGATCACCCACCACTCCCACCGCGCGATGACCATCGGGGTCGACGTCTTCACGCTGTACACCCGATTCGGCGCGCGCACCAACCGCTCGGAGTTGATCGGCCTGGGCCTCGTGCTCGCGACGGGTTTCCTCCTGGTGCGCGAGGACCTGGCGACCGTCGGTGCCGTCACCGCGGCCGCGCTGTACTTCCACCGACTGTTCAACCCCATCGGTGCGCTGCTGATGATTTTCGACGACGTGCAGTCGGCCGGCGCCTCCCTCGCCCGTCTCACCGGCGTCGCGCTGCTGGCGCCCCCGCCGCCGTCGACCGGCGCCTCGCCCGTGCGACGGGGCACGTTCGAGCTCACCGGCATCAACCACTCCTACGTGCCCGGACAGCCCGTGCTGTCGCACGTCACGCTGCGTATCTCCGACGGTGAACGCGTGGCGCTGGTCGGTGCGACCGGTGCCGGCAAGTCGACGCTGGGCCTCATCGCTGCCGGCCTGCTCACCCCGACGTCCGGCGCGGTCGCGGTCGGCGGCTTCCCGATCTCGTCGCTCGAGCCCTCCCACGTCCGCGACGACATCGCGCTGGTGACGCAGGACGTCCACGTGTTCTCGGGGACGGTGCGCGAGAACGTCGACCTCGCACGCCCCACGGCGACCGACGAGGAGATCGTCGCGGCGCTGCGCACGGTGCGCGCGGCGTCGTGGGTCGACGCGCTGCCGAACGGGCTCGACACCGTCGTGGGCGGTCACGGGCACCCGCTGACGCCGTCGCAGGCCCAGCAGCTGGCCCTGGCACGTGTCCTGCTGCTCGACCCACGGGTCGCGGTGTTCGACGAGGCCACGGCGGAGGCCGGGTCCAGCGGTGCCCGCGAGCTGGAGGACGCGGCGATCGCTGTGACGGCCGGGCGCACGTCGCTCGTCGTGGCGCACCGCCTGACGCAGGCGCAGTCGGCCGATCGCATCATCGTGATGCACGAGGGCCGCATCGTCGAGGAGGGCACCCACGACGACCTCGTCGCCGCGGGCGGTCGCTACGCCGATCTCTGGGCCGCCTGGTCCACCTGACCCCCCCTCAACGCTGAGGGGGCACTTGTCGCCCCTCGAGGGGAGAGTTCCGGCCCCTGCGGAGGGGCCGGAACCACCCCCTCGCGGGGCCGGAAGTGCCCCCTCAGCGTTAGGTTGGCGCCATGGAGTCAGCGAGCGTCACGCACGTGGTCACATCCGGCGACACGGCCCGGGCCCTCGGCAGCGGCGACCTCGAGGTGCTGGCGACCCCGCGTCTGCTGGCATGGCTGGAGGAGGCCACCTGTGCCGCCCTCGAGCTGAACGAGACCCGGACGAGCGTCGGCACCCGGGTCGAGCTGGAGCACCTCGCGGCGAGCCCGGTCGGGGCGACCGTCACCGCGACCGCGACGCAGGTGTACGCCGACGGGCGGCTCGTCCGGTTCCAGGTCGCGGCGCAAGACTCGTCCGGGACGCTCCTGGCCAGCGGCGAGGTGCGCCGGGTCGTCGTCGACCGGGAGCGCTTCCTCTCGCGGATCGCGCCTGTGGGAGACTGAGGAATCGACTTCGGAGGAGGAACAACCATGGGCAAGACAGGCCGCAAGCGTCGTGCGCGTCGCAAGAAGGGCGCCAACCACGGCAAGCGCCCCAACTCGTGACATCAGCAGAGCCCCCGTCCTGGTGGACGGGGGCTCTGTCGTTCGCGGGGCTGTCGCCGGCGGGTCAGCCCGATCGCTGCTCGGTGACCTGCACCTGCACGGTGCGGATCGTCAGCAGCACCTTTTCGCGCAGGGGATCGGGGGCGACCTCCGAGCACGACCGGGACACCAGGCTCTTGACGACGCGCTCGAGGTCGTACTCGCTCAGGCACGTCGTGCACTCGTCGATGTGCGTCTGGATCTCGGCGCAGCTCGCGGTGTCGATCTCCTGGTCGATGAACAGGTACAGGTTCTGCAGTGCCTTCTCGCAGTCGGGACCTTCGCAGTTGTTCACTTCGACTCACCCACTCCCGTCACGGCCATGCCGCGGTCACGGGCGTAGTCGGCCAGCATCTCGCGCAGCATGCGGCGCCCGCGGTGCAGGCGAGACATCACGGTGCCGATCGGCGTGTCCATGATCTGGGCGATCTCCTTGTAGGGGAAACCTTCGACGTCGGCCAGGTACACCGCGTAGCGGAAGTCCTCCGGCAGGGCCTGCAGCGCGTCCTTGACGTCGCTGTCCGGAAGGTGCTCGAGCGCCTCCATCTCGGCGGACTTGAGGCCGGACGAGCCGTGCGACTCGGCGCGAGCGATCTGCCAGTCCTCGATCTCGTCGGTGACCTGCTGCGGCTGGCGCTGCTTCTTGCGGTACGCGTTGATGTACGTGTTGGTGAGGATGCGGTACAGCCAGGCCTTCAGGTTCGTGCCGGGCCTGAACTGGTGGAAGGCGCTGAACGCCTTGGAGTAGGTCTCCTGGACCAGGTCCTCGGCGTCGTGCGGATTGCGCGTCATGCGCAGCGCGGCCGAGTACAGCTGGTCGAGGAACGGCAGGGCGTCGACCTCGAAGCGGATCTGCCTCTGCTCCGGGCTCTCGGTCTCCCGCGCATCGGGGACGTCTGGGGTCTCAGGGGTGACGGTCATCGTCTCCCAGCCTACTCCCGGGACCGGGGGCCTGCGCAGTGGTGTGATCGAGCGATCAGCCGCTGCCGGTGCGTGTGTCAGCATGTGTCCTCCTACGGGGTTCAACCGACGGGAGAGGCCGACTATTCCGTGGGAGGCCGCTACTGGGCCTCGAGCGGCACGATCAGCTCGGGACCGTTGTTGCGGACGTTGTTGACCGCCGTCGAGACCGGGAAGGCGTCGAGACGTCCGGGTGCGGCCGGGACCAGCAGACCCAGCAGCTCGTCGGCTCCGTGCGGCGCGGGGTCGAGCCACGCGTCGTAGGCGTCGGGCTCGAGGAACAGCGGCATGCGCTCGTGGACGTGCCCCAGGTCGTCCTGCGCCGTCGTGGTCAAGATCGTGTAGCTCACGACCCACTCATCGGCCTCGCGGTCCTTCCAGAACTCGTAGAGACCCGCCATCGCCAGGACGGATCCGTCCTTGGGGGTGATGTAGAACGGCTGCTTGGCCGGCTTCTTCTCGCCCTCGCGCGGCTCGCCGGCGTACCACTCGTAGTATCCGTCGGCGGGCACGAGCGCGCGCCGGGACGCGAAGGCCTTCTTGAACGCCGGCTTCTCCGCGACGGTCTCGGACCGGGCGTTGATCATGCGGTTGCCGATCGACGGGTCCTTCGCCCAGCTCGGGATGAGCCCCCAGCGCGCCGTCAGCAGCTCGCGCTGGACGGGCCGGCCTGGCTGCGTCCGCTCGGTCGCGGCGTCGTCTGCGGCGCGACCGATCACGACGGGCGCGAGCTTGGTCGGTGCCATGTTGAAGTCGGCCTCGAGCTCGACAAATGAGTTGGCCAGATCGATCTCGAAGGCCTGGTGCAGCGTCGAGGACGTCTGGGTCGTCGCGTAGCGGCCGCACATGCGTCCAGCCTGCCACAGGGCACCGACAGCCGTCGCTCGCAGCGGCAGCGGCTACTCGCAGAGGCCGGCGATGACCTGCGCGATGCCGTCGCTGGTCGCTGGAAGCTCCTCGACCCACAACCGGGCCTGCCCGTCGTGGGACGTCGCGCGGCTGACCAGGATGCCGAGCAGCGCCATGGTGAGGTCATCGGCGCGGCCGCGTTCGGCCAGCACCGCGAACCGGCGCGGCGTCAGCTGGGCGATCGTCTCATCACCCTGGAACACCGACCGGAGCATCTCGCCGAGCTCGAGCGCCCGCAGCGACAGCTCGAGCTCGTGACCAGATGAGGTCCGTGGCAGCTCGACGACGACCAGGACGTGCCGTCCGGCGACTCCCACGCCGTCGCGGTCGGCTGCCCGGTACACCTCCCCCAGCCTGGACCGCAGGTGCGAGGCCGTGGCCAGCGACGTCAACGGGTCCTCGCACGACTCGTCGGCGTCGCGCAGCATCGCGGTCTCCGCCCACGCGACCGCGGCCTCGCGTGTCGCCCGGAAGTCGGGCACGTCAGGGGCGAAGGCCCGCTCCACGAGGTCGAGGACCTCGTGGAGCGGGACGCCCAGATGTGCTGCACTCGCTCCCACCTCGTGTGCAACACCGATCACGTCCGACCCGCCGTCACGGACGGCGTCGTGAAGGAGCCGAATGTTCATTCCCGAGGCTGACATGCGGTTCTCCTTCCTGGCCGGACACAGGTGAGACGGATGCCGCGGCAAAACATGACGCGATTAGCACTGGTCTTCGTGACGCGGACGTGATTCGGTCGTTGGTACCAGGGAGGGACAGGGGGCAGCAGATGCTCGACGCAACCGCCGGCACGACGGATGCCGACCTGATCTCCGCTGTGCGCGGAGGCCATCTGGACGCCTACGGCCGCCTGTTCGACCGGCATCGCGAGGCGGCCGCCCGCATGGCCCGCCAGCTCGTGCGCGGGCCCGACGCCGACGACCTGGTCGCGGAGTCGTTCGTCCGGGTCATGACGATCCTGCAGGACGGCAAGGGGCCTGACGAGGCGTTCCGCGCCTACCTGCTGACCGCGATCCGGCGCCTGCACATCGATCGCATCCGCTCGGGCAGCAAGGTGCGGTCGACCGACGACGACGCCGTGCTGGACCGGACCGTCGAGTTCGTCGACCCCGCGGAGGTGCGCTTCGAGCACTCGGCCGCGGCGACCGCGTTCTCCTCCCTGCCCGAGCGCTGGCAGCTCGTCCTGTGGCACCTGGACGTCGAGGGCCAGAAGCCCGCCGACATCGCGCCCCTGCTGGGCATGAGCGCCAACAGCGTCTCGGCCCTCGCGTACCGGGCCCGCGAGGGACTCCGCCAGGCGTACCTGCAGGGCCACCTCGCCCCCACGCTGCACGACGGCTGCGCCCGGACGACCGGCATGCTCGGCGCGTACGTGCGCCACGGCCTGTCGGCGCGTGACACGGGCCGGGTCGAGCAGCACCTCGACGAGTGCAGCCGCTGCGCCGGGTTGCACCTGGAGCTGGCCGAGGTCAACTCCCATCTCTCCGGCGTCCTCGGTCCCGCGCTGCTGGGGGCGGCCTTTGCGGGCTACGCCGCGTCCGGCGCCGGGGCAGGCGTGGGCGCCGGCATCGCGTCGGTGGCCGGCGCCAAGCTCCTGGCGGTCGAGGCAGTCAAGGTCGCGATCGCGCCGGTCAAGATCGCCGGCACCGCGATCGCCGGTGCCGGCGCGCAGGGCGTCGTCGCGGCCGCCGTCGTCACGAGCGTCGCGACGGCCGGGACGGTCGCCGCGACGACCAACTTCGGCGGATCGGGCGACACCTCGGTCTCGTCGCCCGGTCCCGCCGTAGCGGGACGCGCCGGCGGCGGCGAGCCCGATCCATCCACCCCGCGGCCGTCGGACGGCAGCGTGCCGTCGGAGGTCCCGGTGCCGTCGCCCCAACCGTCCCTTCCGACGCCGATCTCTCTCCCCACGCCGTCGCCCGAACCGACTGAGCCGACCCAGGCCCAGGCGTCCGAGCCCGAACCGTCCGAGCCCGAGCCGTCGCCGGACGCCGATGAGAAGGAAGCCGACGAGGAGGCCGTGCTCACCTCCCCGGACCAGACCCAACCGGAGCCGGAGCCGGGGCCCGTCCTGCCCACGGACTACGGCATCGGCGGGGTCGCGATCACCGACGACGACTCCCTCCTGCAGCGACGCTTCACGATCCCCGTCACGGCCACCAACGGCGGACGGGCCGCCGACCAGCGGGTGACCCTGTCGATGCAGTTCACGCACGACGTCCGGTTCAGGGGCGTCGTGAGCGCGGGATGGGACTGCGGAGACGCCGTCCGCAACCAGGTCGTCCGCACACTGACGTGCACGACCGTCCTGCCGGCCGGGCAGGGCACGACGTTCGTCGCGAAGGTCAAGGGCCTTCGGCCGGCCGGCACGATCTCGATCGCCGCCGAGGGCGACCCGAGGCCGGACGACAACACCGTGGCGTTCCGGGCCGATCCGTACCTGCTGGTCCTGTAGCCGCCGGGTCGGGTATGAATGGGTCATGACCCTCCTGCGCACGGTGGCCCGCCCGATGCTCGCCTCGATGTTCGTCTACGGGGGTGCCATGGCGCTCAAGGATCCCGGTCCCCGGGCGGCGAAGGCCCAGCCCACGGCCGACCTCATCAAGAAGATCGCGCCGAACCTGCCGGTCAACGGCTCGAACCTGACCCGGTTGACCGGTGCCCTGCACGTGACGGCGGGCCTGGCGCTCGCCACGGGCCACGTGCCGCGCCTGTCGGCACTGGTGCTCGCGGCGACGGTGCCGCCGACGACGATCACGGGCCACCCGTACTGGAACGAGACCGACCCCGCCGCGCGCGCGAACCAGCGCATCCACTTCATCAAGAACATGTCCATGACCGGCGGCCTGCTGATGGCCACGTTGGACCCGGAGCCGCACAAGAAGTTCATCGGCCGACGCGCCAAGGACAAGGTCACCGAGGCCGCGGCCTCCGTCGCCGACCAGCTGGACCACATCCGTCACTGACACTCCCCCGGGCCCGCCGATAGGGTGGTTGCGATGACCACTTCCCTGCGCTGGCCCGCCCCGCACCGCGACTCGCCCTTCGTGGGCGAGATCCTCGTGCCGGGCTCGAAGTCGCTGACCAACCGGGTCCTCATCCTCGCGGCGCTGGGCGACGGCCCGTCGGTCCTGACGCGTCCCCTCGCGTCGCGCGACACGCAGCTCATGGTCCGGGCGCTCACGGCGCTCGGCGCGACGGCGGAGGCGGAGGTGCGCGGCGGCGACACGACGTGGACCGTCACGCCGCCCGCCGTGCTGGGGGCCGCCGCGGCCACGATCGACTGCGGGCTGGCCGGCACGGTCATGCGATTCGTGCCCCTGCTCGCCGCGCTGGGCAGCGCGCCCGTGACGTTCGACGGCGACGAGCACGCGCGGGTGCGTCCCATGGCCACGACGATCCAGACGCTGCGCAGCCTCGGCGTCAGGGTCGACGACGACGGACGGGGCAGCCTGCCCTTCACCGTGCACGGCACCGGGACGATCGAGGGCGGCACCGTCGAGATCGACGCCTCGGCGTCCAGCCAGTTCGTCTCGGCGCTCCTGCTGGTCGGTGCGCGGTTCACGCGCGGACTCGACCTGCGGCACACCGGCACCAGCGTGCCGTCGATGCCGCACATCGACATGACGGTCGCCGAGCTGCGCCGCCGGGGCGTCCGCGTGGACAGCGACGAGCCGGGGCGATGGGTCGTCCACCCGGGACCCATCGGCGCCCTCGGCGTCGACATCGAGCCCGATCTGTCGAATGCCGGCGTCTTCATCGCGGCGGCGCTGGTCACGGGCGGCAGCGTGCGAGTGCGCAGCTGGCCGGCCGGCACCGACCAGGCCGGCGACGCGTGGCGCTGGATCGTCCCCGCGTTCGGCGGCACCGTGACCGAGGACGGCGACGACCTGGTCTTCGCGGCGGGCGCCTCCTCGCCGCAGGGCGTCGAGCTCGACCTGCACGACGTCGGCGAGCTGACGCCCGTCATCGCGGCGACGGCGGCGCTCGCGCTGACGCCGTCGCGGCTGACCGGCGTCGCACACCTGCGGGGGCACGAGACCGATCGGCTCAAGGCGCTCGTCACCGAGATCAACCGGCTGGGCGGCGACGCCGAGGAGCTCGACGACGGTCTGCTGATCCGTCCCCGCCCGCTGCACGGCGAGACGTTCCGCACGTACGACGACCACCGGATGGCGCACGCAGGTGTCGTGCTGGGCCTGCGGGTGCCGGACCTGTTCGTCGAGAACGTCAACACGACGATCAAGACCTACCCGGACTTCGCGCCCGTCTGGGAACACCTCATGACGAGCGACGCGTAGGGCGGCGCCGTCATGAGGGAGCGTGACGAGCACGACCGATTCGACCGTCCGCGACGGCACACCAAGCCGCGGACCAAGGTGCGCCCCAACTACGACGAGGCGGACACCGCCCGGGTCGTGACGATCGACCGCGGCCGGTACACCGTGCGGCTCGCCGGCGACACCCGCACGATCACCGCGATGAAGTCACGCAACCTGGGCCGCAAGGGCGTCATCGTCGGCGACGAGGTCAGGGTGGTCGGCGACGTCTCGGGCGACGAGGGATCCCTCGCCCGCATCGTCGAGGTCACGCCGCGACGGACGGTCCTGCGCCGCACCGCCGATGACGACGACCCGATCGAGCGCATCATCGTCGCCAACGCCGACCAGCTCGTGATCGTCGCCGCGCTCGCCGACCCGCCGCCGCGCCCCGGGCTCATCGACCGCTGCCTCGTCGCGGCGTTCGACGCCGGCATGGAACCGCTGGTGTGCCTCACGAAGTCGGACCTCGGCCCCGCCGACGAGCTCGTCGCGATGCTCGAGCCGCTAGGGGTCCGTGTCGTGGTGACGCGGCAGGACGGCGACCTCGACGCCGTGCGCGACGTCCTTCGCGACCGCACAAGCGTCCTGGTGGGCCACAGCGGGGTCGGCAAGTCGACGCTGGTCAATGCGCTGGTGCCGGACGCGAGACGCTCGGTCAGCTACGTCAACGCCGTCACGGGCCGCGGCCGGCACACCTCGACGTCCGCCATCAGCCTCGAGCTGCCGTTCGGCGGCTGGATCATCGACACCCCCGGCATCCGGTCGTTCGGCCTCGCCCATGTGCAGATCGACGACCTCATCAAGGCGTTCCCGGACCTGCAGGACGTGACCCGCGACTGCCCGCGCGGGTGCCTGCACTCCGCGGCGGAGCCCGAGTGCGCGCTCGACGCGGCGGTTGCCGACGGCACCCTCGCGAGCGAGCGGGTCGAGTCGTTCCGGCGCATCCTCACCAGCATGAACCAGCGGGACGACTACTAGCGCGCCTCCCATCGGCAGCCGAGGGTCACGCGCGCCGCCGGAAGCCGGAGCGGCATCAGGCCGTAGTCTGACCCCCATGGCCCACTCGTACGGCGATGACCTGCGCCTCGCCCACGTGCTCGCGGACAACGCCGACAGTCTCTCGATGGAGCGGTTCCTGGCCAACGACCTGCAGATCGCCACGAAGCCGGACATGACGTACGTGACCGAGTCCGACCGGGCGGTCGAGGCGGCGATCCGCCGCACGCTGCGCTCGGCCCGCACGCGCGATGTCGTCCTCGGCGAGGAGGACGGCCAGGACGACGGTCCGGGCGGGCCCGGCGGACGCCGCTGGATCGTCGACCCGATCGACGGCACCGCGAACTTCGTGCGCGGCGTTCCCGTGTGGGCCACGCTGATCGCCCTCGAGGAGGACGGCGAGGTCGTCGCGGGCTGCGTCTCGGCCCCCGCGCTCGGGCGCCGCTGGTGGGCCAGCAAGGGCACCGGCGCCCACACCGGCAAGTCGCTCATGTCGTCGCGGGAGATCCGCGTGTCACAGGTCTCCGACCTCGGCAGCTCCTCGCTGTCGTACGCCTCGCTCGGCGGCTGGGACGCGATCGGTCGCGGCGATGCCTTCGCGGCGCTGATGCGACGGTGCTGGCGCACCCGGGCGTACGGCGACTTCTGGTCGTACATGCTGCTGGCCGAGGGTGCCGTCGACATCGCCGCCGAGCCCGAGCTCAACGTGTGGGACATGGCCGCGCTCGACATCATCGTGCGGGAGGCGGGCGGCACCTTCACGAGCCTGGCCGGCGCCCCCGGGCCGTGGGGCGACAACGCCCTCGCGACCAACACCCGGCTGCACGACGCAGCGATGGCATACGTCGGGCACTTCCCCGACCAGGGGCCTCCCGACCTCTCGTGGACCGACGAGCCCGAGGACGATTCCAAGGCCGAGCGCGACAACGTCCGCGCCTTCGAGTTCACGCGGGAGTCCGCGGACGACGCTCCCTAGGAGCCGGATCCTCGCTCGGTGGGTATGACCGGGGTTACAGTGCGAGGACCCGACGAAGGAGCTCCGCATGCGCGTGCACGACGTCCTGGCGTCCAAGGGAAGCGACGCCGTCCACACCATCGCACCCGACGCGACGGTCCGCGACCTGCTCGAGGTGCTGGCCGAGCGCAACATCGGCGCGCTGATCGTCAGCTCCGACGGAGCCACGATGCTCGGGATCGTGTCCGAGCGCGACATCGTGCGCAAGCTGCGCGACACGGAGAACGCGCGTGACATGGCAGTAGCCGACATCATGACGACCGACGTCCGCGTGTGCTCGCCCGAGGACTCGTTCGGCGACCTGATGGCGCTCATGACCGAGCACCGCGTGCGTCACGTGCCCGTCCTCGACGAGGGCCGCCTGGTCGGCGTGCTCAGCATCGGCGACGCGGTCAAGCACCGCATGGAGCAGCTCGAGTTCGAGCGCGATCAGCTCAACAACTACGTCGCAGGGGGCTGATCGACGCCGGCGTGCGTCGGGGCGTCGCCGGCGAGGAAGTCCATGAGATCGTCGAGGTCGCCGATCGCGGGACGGAACAGCGCGGAGGGACCGTGAACGAACCCGATCCCGGCGTAGACAAGCAGGCCGGCTCGCAGTCGGGCGCGGCGCGCCGAGACGCCGAGCTCCTCGATCGCCCGCCGGATCAGGTCGAACGCCAGGACATCGCCCTCGGCGATCGTCGCCGCGACCCGCTCGTCCGTCCGCGCCCACTCGCGCAGGGCGCGCTGGACGCTCCAGGCCCGCTCGTCGACCAGCGCCACCGTCATGGTGCGCAGCCGGTCCCACGGCTCGAGCGTCGTGAGCTCGGCCAGCCCGGCGAGCATCTGCGTGCTGTCACCGCACCACTTGGCCGCGATGGACTCCTTGAGGCTCGCAAGGTCCTCGAAGCGCCAGTAGAAGCTGCCCTTCGTGACCCCGAGATCTCCGCAGAGACGAGAGATCTTCACCGCGGACACACCCTCGTCCATCAACAGCTCAAGCGCTCGCGCCGTCCAGTCGTCCGCCGTCAGGGCACCCCTCTTCGCGATCTGTCCTGCTGTCACGTGCCGATCCTCACCCTCGCGTGCGTCGTGCCCCCACGATAACGATGGTGGCGTCCGTGCGCCTGCTGGATCCGGACGTGCGCGCGACGGTCGACTTCCGATGCGTCACCGATATATCGTTAATGCATCGACAACATGTCGACCATAGCGAAAGAAGTTGACCCATGCGAGACAACGACTTCACCCAGAAGCGCCACCCGGACGACCGCCGCCGGGGCAGGCGCAACCCGGATCACGGATTCGGCGGCGACTTCGGCCGCGACTTCCCCTTCCCCGGCGGATTCGCCGGACCGGGCCGCCCTCGTGGCCGACGACGCGGAGGCCGGGGCGGCGACGTCCGCGCCGCGGCTCTCGTGCTCCTCGCGGAGGGCCCCAAGCACGGCTACCAGCTGATCCAGGAGATCGGGGAGAAGAGCGAGGGGGCTTGGAACCCGAGCCCCGGTTCGATCTACCCCGTGCTGCAGCAGCTGGAGGACGAGGGGCTGCTCACCTTCGAGCGGATCGACGGCCGCAAGACCGCGACCCTCACCGAGGAGGGCACCGCCTACGTCACCGAGCACCGTGAGGAGCTCGGCACCCCGTGGGAAGCCGCCGGGGGCGACCAGCCGCACGAAATGCACGAGCTCGCCCGCAGCCTCAAGGGATTCCTGACCGCCTGGAAGCAGGTCGCCCAGGCCGGCACCCCGGCACAGCGAGAGAAGGCCACCGCCGTGGTGGAGGACGCGCGCAAGGCGATGTACCAGATTCTCGCCGACGACTAGTCGTGCCGATGACTAGTCTGGTGGCGTGACGCCCGATCGACGACGCCCCTTACCCGAGGGCGAGCTCACGTGGCGGTTCTCCCGCTCCTCGGGTCCCGGCGGCCAGCACGTCAACACGACCGACACCCGCGTCGAGCTGATCTGGTCGCTCGCCGACACCGGCGCCCTCTCCCCCGCCCAGAAGGAGCTCGCCGCGACCCGGCTGGCCAACCGGCTGGTCGACGGGACGATCACGATCGTGTCGTCGCAGTACCGGTCGCAGCACCGCAACCGCGAGGCGGCACGCGTGCGCCTGGAGGAGCTTGTCGCCGACGCGATCGTCCCGCCCCGCACGCGCCACCGCACCAAGCCCAGCCGTGCCGCCCGGCAGCGCCGACTCGACGGCAAGAAGCGGCGCAGCGAGATCAAGCAGGGCCGCGGCAGCGGCGCCGGCAAGGGGTGGGAGTAGGCCGCGTCGATTGGCCGGACCGCCACCGGGTACCCGGATCAGTGACACTGTCTCGACGCACCGGAGGAACCATGACCGTCGCCCCGCCCGAGCCCGCCACTCCCGACGAGGACACCCCGGAGCGCAGCCCGTCGCCGGCTCTCCCCGATCCAGCGTTCCCGGAGGTGCTGCCCGACGCCGAGCCGGGCCAGGAGCCCGATCGCGAGCCCGCGACGCAGCCCGCCGAGGCCGGCTGAACACACAGGCTGTGATCCAGATCACCCCAAACCATTGACTTCGGGTCCCGCGTGCACTTTCATACCCGGAGGTAACGCGGTGTTGCCGCATGGTGGACGGGGATCAGCATGAGACGACCGGCGGCTCTGGCGCTCGCGACGGCATTGGCGATGGCGGTGGCGATGGCCCTGACCGCGGTGGGGGCGAATGCCGCCGTCCCGGTCCTCGACAACGGCCCAGGCGGCGAGCGCTACGTGTCGATGGGCGACTCCGTCGCGGCCGGACCGATTCTCCTCCCGCAGCGTCCCGGCGGGGGGCCGTGCTATCGCAGCGAGCGGAACTTCGCGACGCTGACCGCAGCGGCCGTCGGCGTCCGTGCATTCACCGACGCGACGTGCTCGAGCGCCACGATCGACAACATCACGACACCCCAGGACTCCGAGCCCGCGCAGATCGACGCGCTGCGTCGCGACACGACGCTGGTGACCGTCGGGCCGATCGGCGCGAACGACGCGGGGATCGTCAGCACAGTCACGCGGTGCATCACGTCTCCCGGCTGCGCGCAGGCCGACGGTCGCACGATCCACGACAAGATCGAGGCGACCCGCACCGAGCTGGCCGCGGCCCTCGCGGCGATCAAGAAGAAGGCGCCGAACGCGGCCATCGTCATCGTCGGCTACGGCCTCTACATCCCGCCGGGCGGTTGCCCGCTCGTCCAGCCCCTGACGCCCGCCGACGCCGACTACATCCAGAGCCTCGTCGATCACATGAGCGGCGTGCTGCGCGACGCGGCGCGCTCGTCCGGGTCGACGTTCGCCGATCTGCACGCGACGCCCGGAGCGATCGACCACACCGCCTGCGCGGCGCCAGGCCAGCGGTGGATCGAGGGACTCGTCCCGGCCAGCGCTGACGGAGCGATCTCCTTCCACCCGACCGCGATCGGCATGCAGGCCGCGGCGCCCGTCGTCACCACCGCGGCCCGCCGGGCGGCCGCCCGGCGCGACACGCGTCTGGTCAAGGCCGTCCGCGGTGAGGCCGTGTGCCGGGGCTCCAAGGTGCGTCTGCGGGTCCTGACGAAGGGCAGCCCCGTCGTGCGAGCCGACTTCAAGGTGAACCGGAAGTTCCTCGGCCGCGACGCCCGGGCTCCGTTCTCGATCCTGACGTCGAAGAAGGCGCTCAAGAAGCGCTCGGGCCACCTCACGGCGCGGGTCAAGCTCGTCCTCCCGGACAAGACCGGCACCTACACGGTCAAGATGGCTCGCCCGCGCTGCTCGCGCTAGTACCCGTCGAAGCTGTCGATGCGGATGTTGTCGTGGTCGACGCCCATCGCGTCGAGCAGCTCCTCGGTCGTCTCGATCATGCCCGCGGGACCGGCGATGTAGTACAGGTGGGCGTCGGTGGGGATCAACGTCCGAAGCAGCCGTTCGCGCTCCTTGCGCTTCATCCCCCGGGTCTGCAGGTAGGTGACCGTGGTGTCGGGCAGGACGGACTGCCACGCGTCGAGCTCGTCCCTGAACAGGAAGTCGGGCCCCTGGTTGAGGTAGAGCAGATCGGCCGAGGCGCGGCTGCCGGTGTCGACCATCTCCTTGAGCATGCTGCGGAACGGCGCGACGCCCACGCCGCCGGCGATGAGCTGACTGACGCGCCGCTCGTCGAGCTGGAAGTCGTAGTCGTTGCCGCACGCGATGATCCGCGCGCGGTCCCCCGGCCGCGAGCCGGCCAGGGCGCGCTTGACCTCGCTGAGCCCCTCCTTGAACGTGATCATGAGATCTGGCTCGGTGGGCGATGACGACAGCGAGTACGTCCGCCCGCCCTTCAGCTCGCCGCCGAGATCGAGGTCGATCCAGTCGCCCGGCTCGTACTCGAAGCCGCGCGGACGGTCGTAGACGACGCTGAGGTGCTGCGGGGTCTCGGTGCGGACGGACCGGACGGTCAGCTCGATCGAGACGTTCTGGTGTGCCACGCGGCGGTCAGGTCGCGAGCTCGTGGCGGATCGCGGACACGAAGGCGTCGACGTCGGCCTCGGTCGTGTCGAACGCCGTCATCCAGCGCACCTCGCCCGCGGCGCGGTCCCAGTCGTAGAAGCCGGCCGACTCGCGGATGCGATCGGCCGCGGCGTTGTCGAGCACCGCGAAGACGCCGTTGGCCTGGGTCGGCTGCGAGAACGAGAGGCCCGAGATCTCGCCGCGCGCGAGCAGGTCCTCGAGCGCGGCCCGCAGCCGCGCCGCCATGGCGTTGGCATGGCCCGCCGACCGCAGGTACAGGTCGTCCTCGTACAGCGCCAGCAGCTGCGCGCTGACGAACCGCATCTTCGACGCGAGCTGCATCATGAGCTTGCGCAGGTAGACCACGCCGTCGGAGGCACCGGGGGTCAGTACCACGACCGCCTCGCCGTACAGCGTCCCGTTCTTGGTACCGCCGAGGCTCAGGACGTCGACGCCGGCATCGGACGTGAACTCGCGCAACGGGACCCCCAGTGCCGCCGCGGCGTTCGACATGCGGGCGCCGTCCATGTGCAGGGTCATGCCCTTCGCGTGGACATGATCGGCAATGGCCCGGATCTCCTCGACCGTGTAGAGCGTGCCGAGCTCGGTGGTCTGCGTGATGCTCACCGCCAGCGGCTGCGCGCGGTGCTCGTCGCCCCAGCCCCACGCCTCGCGGTCGATCAGCTCGGGGGTCAGCTTGCCGTCCGGCGTGTCGACCGTCAGCAGCTTGAGCCCGCCGATCCGCTCCGGCGCGCCGTTCTCGTCGGTGTGGACGTGGGCCGTGCTGGTCGTGACGACGGCTCCCCATCGGGGCAGGACGCTGGTCAGCGCCGTGACGTTGGCGCCCGTGCCGTTGAAGACGGGGAACACCTCGACACCGTCGCCGAGGTGGCCGCGCATGACCTCGACGAGGCGCGCGGTGTACTCGTCCGCGCCGTACGAGACCTGGTGGCCGCCGTTGGCGTCCGCGATCGCCGCCAGCACCTCCGGGTGCGCTCCGGCGTAGTTGTCGCTCGCGAATCCCCGGCGGCCCGTGTCATGACGTCTCACCGCGGAAGTCTTTCACGTGCCCGAGATCTGGCCCCAGACCAACCGAATCCGCGTCGGATCGTCTCTAGGACGGTTGATGTGCGGCCGGATCTCGGGGCTCGCGCGGCTGACCCATGGGGTGGACACTCCTGCGCGACCGGGGTTACGTTGAGCTTCTTCAGCACCACACGGCGGCGACTCGGCACCGTCCCAGTTCGAGAACCACAATCGTGGCTCCACTGAGGCCGGAGGGAGTGCCGGCAGGGGCCATCATCTGCGGGTGCGTGTCCGCCATGAGCCCCGACGCCTGACGGCGCTCGGCGGACATGTCGCGCGTACCGCGAGGCGGGGGGCCTCATGTCAACAGTTCTTCAGCGCGCCCGGACGAACCGGGCCGTCGTCATCGGCGTCATCGCGTCGATCCTCATCGTCCTCACAGGGTTGCCCGCCGAGGCCCGGCCCGGGGGCGACCGCCCGCCGGCCGAGACGTCGTGGGACGAGTCGCCACAGGTCGAGCAGCGCGTCGAGGAGATCCTCGCGCGGATGACGACCGAGGAGAAGGCCGATCTGGCCACGGGCCAGATCAACAACAACTACGGCTTCTACAACAACCCGATCGAGCGGCTCGGCATCCCGGCCCAGACGATGGCCGACGGCCCTGTCGGCGTGCGGGTCGCCAATCCCACGATCGACCGGCGGTCGACGCAGCTGCCGTCGGCGTCCGCGCTGGCAGCGAGCTTCGACCTCGGCCTGGCCCGCGTCTACGGCGACCTGCTCGGCCGCGAGACGTTCGCCACGGGGCACAACGTCCAGCTCGCACCGTCGGCGGACGTCACCCGCACGCCCCTGTGGGGCAGGTCGTTCGAGGGCTTCGGGGAGGACCCGCTGCTGGTCGGACTGATGGCCGGCGAGGTGATCCGGGGAATCCAGGAGCACCCCGTCATCGCGACGATCAAGCACGCGTTCGTCTACAACCAGGAGACCGACCGCTTCAATGTCGACGCGCGGGTGGACGAGCGCGCCCTGCAGGAGATCTACGCGCGAGCGTTCGGCATCGGCATCAAGAAGGGCCGGCCCGGCGCGGCGATGTGCGCCTTCAACAAGATCAACGGCGTGTACGCGTGCGAGAACCCGCTCATGACGTCGCTGCTGAAGGACCAGCTCGGGCTTCGCGGCTTCGTCATGAGCGACTACAACGCGACGCCGAGCACGGCTGAAGCCGCCAACGCCGGGCTCGACCAGGAACAGCCCGGCGACCAGGGGCCCGGCAGCGCCAACTTCGGTGAACGGCTCGTGGCCGCGGTCGAGGCCGGAGAGGTCAGCATGGACCGGCTCGACGACATGGCCCGGCGCATCCTGCGGCCCATGGTGGGGCTCGGCCTGTTCGAGAACCCGCCGCAGATCGGCCCGATCGACGTCGGACGCGACCGGGCGATCGCGCGCGAGGTCGCGGCCGAGGGCATGGTGCTGCTGAAGAACAGAGACGACGTCCTCCCGCTCGGGCGCCGCAACCGGTCGATCGCGGTCATCGGACCCGACGCCGACAACACGTCGGCGCAGGGCGGCGGATCGGCGACGGTCTCGGTGCCGACCGCCGCGGTGTCACCGCTCGCGGGCATCACCGAGCGCGCCGGATCTGCCGAGGTGACGTACTCACCGGGCACGGACGGCATCTCCGAGGGTGACCTCCTGCCGGGCCCGGCGCCGGTCCCGTCGTCGGTGCTGACCCCGTCCGCCGGGACGGGTCAGGGCCTCACCGCGACGTACTGGAGCAACACCGGCTTCTCCGGCGACCCGCACCTGACGCAGGTCGATCCCAACGCCAATGTGAACTTCGGCTTCCAGAACTTCCCGGGATTCAACGCGGCATCGCCCAAGATCCCGACGTCGCGCGGCGACTTCGGGCTCACGGGCGATCTCTCGGCGACATGGACAGGAACGATCACGGCACCGGAAACCGCGACGTACACGCTGGGCCTCACGGCACGGGGCGATGCCCGCCTCTTCCTCGACGGCGAGCTCCTGGTGGAGCACACCGGCAACCTGTCGTCGGTCGGCGAGCGGGTGCGACTGACGCAGGGCGAGGCGCACGACGTCCGCATCGAGTACAGCGCCCCGGCGCTGAACACGTACCAGGGCGGGCAGCTGCGCCTGTTCTGGGAGCACCCCGAGAGCGTCCTCTCTCCAGCGATGGCCGAGGCCGTCGACACCGCCCGCGACGCCGACACCGCCGTCGTGGTCGTGCGGGACTACGAGACCGAGGGCGTCGACCGTCCCGACCTCACACTGCCGAAGGAGCAGGAGCAGCTCATCCGGCAGGTCGCGCGGGTCAACCGGCGCACGATCGTGGTGGTCGAGACGGGGGCGGTCGGCACGACGAGCGACTGGTCGCGCCGCACCCGGGGCATCGTCCAGGCGTGGTACCCGGGCCAGGAGCAGGGCTCGGCGATCGCCGACGTGCTGTGGGGCGACGTGAACCCGTCCGGCAAGCTGCCGGCGACGCTGCCGCGCGACGAGGGGCAGGTGCCGGACACGCCCGCCGGAGTCGCCGAGCTCACCGAGTCGGTGTTCGTCGGGTACCGCGGATACCTCGAGGAGGGCGTCCGGCCCAGCTACCCGTTCGGTTTCGGGCTGTCGTACACCGACTTCCGCTACCGCAACCTCGACACCGATGTGGGCGGTCGCGGCGCGGGCACGGTCACCGCGACGTTCACGGTGCGCAACACGGGACGGCGCAGCGGGGCCGAGGTGGCTCAGGTGTACGTGGGCCGGCTCCCCACCGACGAGGTCCGGACGCCGCCGCGACAGCTCGCGGGCTTCGCCAAGATCGAGCTCGATCCGGCCGAGTCGCGACGCGTCACGGTGCGGATCCCGCGGCAGGCGCTGTCGTACTGGGACACCGACCGCGACGAGTGGGTCACGCCGGCTGGACGCACGCGCGTGTTCGTGGGCTCGTCTGCGCTGGACAGCGCCCTCATCGGCTCAGTCCGAGTGCGCTAGCGCGACCCAAAATCTGGCCTCAGATCAACGTAGTTCGCGGTGGATCGTGGAAAGAATGGTTCATGGGGGGCCAGACCTTGGGGGGTCAGGTGAGCAGTGTCGTCAGGCGGTGCGCTGCGTCGAGCAGGAGAGAACCCAGCTCGGCGCGGCGCTCGGCGCGGAAGCGCGACTCGACGCCGGTCAGGCTCAGGGCCCACGCGGGTGCGCCGGAGCGGTCGAACACCGCGGCCCCCATGCCCCAGCTCCCCTCGACGATCAGTCCCGGATTCGTCGAGTAGCCCGCGGCACGCGTCTCGTCGACCCGGCGACGGAGCTCGTCCGTGCCGTGAGCCGCACCCCAGGCGCCCGTCAGGTCGCAGCGTCGCAGGTAGTCGGCGATGTCACGGTCGGGGAGGTGGGCGAGGATCGCCAGCCCGGCGGAGGCGACGCCCAGTGGGAAGCGGATCCCCTCGCGAAGGACGTGCGAGCGCAGCGGGAAGCTGCCGTCCTCGCCCAGGAGGCAGACCGTCTCGTCGGCCCGCCGGGCGGACAGGAAGGCGCTCTCACCGGTCTCGCGCGCCAGGGAATGGACAACCGCCCGGGCGTGCGGACTGATGTCGTACCGCGTCGCCGCAGCGCTGCCGAGCAGGTACAGCTCAGGGCCGAGGTGCCACGTGCCGGTCTCGTCGTCGCGGTCGATGAGCCCCTCCCGCGCGAGGGAGGACAGCAGCCGGTGAGCCGTGGGGCGCGTCATCCCGGTGTGGCGGGCAAGCCGTGTGGTCGTGCCGCCGTCGGGCTCGTAGGCACCCACGCCGCGCAGGAGATCGGCCACGCGGGAGACCACCTCGGGACCCTTCGCGCCATCGACCATGGCGCTTATCATAGCGTCCGCTGAGCGGACGACTATCGAAGCCGCGTCCGGTCGTCGACCACTTCGCGCTGACGACACCGCATGCCATTGACTCCACCAGCCGGACGGTCCTACCGTCACAGCACGGACTCACGAGGAGAACCCATGCGCGCAACCAGCACCACCGCCGCGGAGGCGGTCGCCGACCTGCTCCACGACGGCATGACGATCGCCGTCGGCGGCTTCGGCCTCTGCGGCATCCCGTCCGACCTGATCGAGGCCGTCCGCGACTCGGGCGTGCGATCGCTGACGATCGTGTCGAACAACATGGGTGTCGACGGCCTCGGGCTCGGTGTGCTGCTGGAGAACCGGCAGGTCGCCAAGGTCGTCGCGTCGTACGTGGGCGAGAACAAACTGTTCGCCCGGCAGTATCTCGACGGAGTCCTCGACGTCGAGTTCAACCCGCAGGGCACGCTCGCGGAGCGGCTCCGGGCCGGAGGGGCCGGCATCCCGGCGTTCTACACCCGCACCGGCGTCGGCACCCAGATCGCCCAGGACAAGCCCACCGCCGTGTTCGACGGCATCGAGTACGTGCAGGAGCGCGGCATCGTGGCCGATCTCGCCCTCGTCCACGCCCACACCGGCGACCGGTACGGCAACCTGCGGTACCGGCTCGCGGCCCGCAACTTCAACCCCGCCGTCGCGACGTCGGGCCGGGTCACGGTCGCGGAGGTCGAGCACCTGGTCGACGCCGTCGACCCCGAGCTCGTCCACACCCCCGGCGTCTACGTGACCCGGGTCGTGCAGGCGTCCGACCGGGTCAAGGACATCGAGCAGCGCACGACCCGTCCCCTCCCCGTCTCCGCCCCTGAGCGAGCCCCCGCATGAGCTGGACCCGGGACGAGATGGCCGCCATCGCCGCTCGCGAGCTGAAGGACGGCGACTACGTCAACCTCGGCATCGGCATCCCGACGCTCGTCGCGAACCACCTCCCCGCCGGCGTCTCGGTGACCCTGC
>JAOPXY010000104.1 GCA_025964895.1 Aeromicrobium sp. | reverse complement strand
AAGAACTCCAGGGCCGAGAGCACGACGTGGACGAAGGGGTCGTCGGGGTGGTGCTCGTCCCACACCTCGAGGATGCGGTCCACGGGTTCTCGCCAGGCCGCGTCGGCACCGAGGTTGAACTGGCTCTCCACGAAGATGCCCGCGACTGCGAGCGCGCCGAGGCACATCTCGCTGGCCGGGTCGGCACTGCCCGGCAGGGCCAGGACGGTCCGCGCCCATCCGAACGACTCGTGGTGCTGGCTGCGGATCGACCAGAACCACGCCAGACCGGCGGCCAGACGTCCCGCGCGGGGACGGTCCCGCCGATCGGTCGCGAAGCGCAGCGCGGCCATGATGTTGCCGTGGTCGGCGTCGAGCACGTCGACGGCCTCGACCTGGCCGGGGCCTCGCAGCCGGACGGCCTGGGCCTCGACGACCTGGAGGAAGTGGTCGAGGTGAGCCTCGCGCACCTCGTCGGCCACCCCGCGGTCGATGAGTCGCTCGACGCCGAACTCGCGCAGCGTCTCCAGCATCCGGTAACGCGGGGTCCGCCCCCGGACGGCGACGAGCAGCGACTTGTCGGCGAGCGACTCCAGCAGCTCCTCGACGTCGGCACTGCCACCGTGCACGGCGGCGGCGCTGTCGGCCGTCACGCCGCCGGGAAACACCGAGAGGCTCTCGGCGAGCCGGCGCTCGTCGTCGTCCAGGAGGTCCCAGCTCCACTCGACGACGGCGCGCAGCGTGCGGTGCCGCGGCAGCGCGGTACGGTTGCCGCCGGTCAGGAGCCGGAACCGGTCGGACAGCCGGGCCGCGACCTGGCTCACCGTGAGGGTGCGCAGCCGGGCGGCGGCCAGCTCGATCGCGAGCGGCTGCCCGTCGAGTCGCACGCAGATCTCCCGCACGGCCGGGAGCGTCTCGTCGGTGAGCTCGAAGGTGTGGTCGACGGTCTGGGCACGGAGCACCAGCAGCTGCACCGCGCTGTGCGTCAGCGCCGCCTCGACGGCGTCATTCTCATCCGGCATCGTCAGCGGGCTGAGCTGGTACGCGTACTCGCCGATGATGCGCAGCGGCTCCCGGCTGGTCGCCACGATGCGGAGCTTCGGGGCATGCGCGAGCAGGTCCTCGGCCAGCCGGGCGACGCCCTCGATCAGGTGCTCGCAGTTGTCGAGCAGCAGCAGTCCCTCGGCGTCGCGCACCGCCTCGAGCAGCCGCACCCGGTCGGCGGGCCGCGGCGCGCTGGACGGACGGTCCAGGACGACGACCTCGACCAGGCCCATCGCCGACAGCACCGCCTGCACGATGTCGTCCTCGCCCGTGACGGGCGCGAGCTCGGTGAGCCACACCTCCTCGAACCGGCCGACCGTGGCCCGCGCGGCCTCGATCGCCAGGCGCGTCTTCCCCGCCCCACCGGGGCCGAGGATCGTGATCAGACGGTGGTCGTCGAGCGCGCCCAGCAGGTCGTCGATGGCTCCCTCGCGGCCGACAAACGACGTCAACCCCGCCGGCAGGGCCGGGTGCCTGGTGTGGGACGCCTGCTCACCGCGGAGAATCGACAGGTGCAGCTCCTGCAGCTGGGGCGACGGATCGGCGCCGAGGTCGTCGGCGAGCATCGAGCGGAGTCGCTCGTACGCCGTCAGCGCCTCGTTGGCCCGACCGTGCGCGGCGAGGGCCGTGAGGTGCAGCCGCCAGAACCCGTCGCGGTACGGGTGGGCCTCGGTCAGAGCGGCCAGCTCCCCGATCACGGTCGGATCCGTGCGGACGCGGGAGCCTAGGCTCGCCTCGATCGCGGTCAGTCGCAGCTCGTCCAGCCGGCGGGCGGCCGCCGCGGCGAACGGGCGGTCCGCGACGTCGACGAGCGCCTCGCCCCTCCACAGCGCGAGTGCCTCGTCGATCCGTCCGGCCGTCGCGAGCCGCTCGAACTCGTCCGCGTCGACGGTCGCGCAGTGCAGGACGTACCCGGCGGCCGTCGAGTCGAGGACCCCGTCCGGCAGGCGGCGGCGCGTGCGCGACACGACGGACTGCAGGGCGTTGGTCGCGTCGGCCGGGACGTCCGCGCCCCACATCTCGCCGATCAGCGTCGCCGCGCTGACCGGACGTCCGCCGGCGAGCGCGAGCCGGGCGACGAGGGCGCGGCTGCGCGGCCCGCCGAGATCGATCTCCCGATCGTCGACGCGCACCCGCAGTGGTCCGAGGACGTCCACCTTCACGACAGCCATTCTGCCCCCTGCGCCCTTGCGCCTGCGCACGTTCCCCGCGTACAGCGCGGTCAGGCGACCCGGCGGGCGAAGGCGGCCGGGGTCGTCCCCAGCGTGCGTCGGAAGTGGCGGGTCAGGTGCGACTGGTCGTGGAAGCCGACCACCGCCGCCACGTCGGCCGCGGGCATGCCGTCGAGCAGCAGCCGGCGCGCTCGGTCGATTCGCCGGCCCGTCACGTAGCGGTGCGGCGGCAGGCCGTGCTCGCGGCTGAAGGCGCGGACGAGCTGCGTCGGGTGGACGTCGAGCGCGGCGCCGATCGACTCGAGCGTCGGGACGTCGGTGAGGTCGCGGTCGAGCAGGTCGCGGACCCGCCGGGCGAGCGCCGGCTCCCGTCCGGACCGGGGGGCCCGCGCCGTGCGGTCGAGGCGTCCGACGAGTCGCTCGCTGATGAACGCGAGCCGCGACTCCGCCTCGAGCTCGTCACCGGGCGCCGTGAGGACGTCGTGGAGGCGCGCCACCTCGCGGAGCAGCACCTCGTCGTCGAGGGCCGGGGAGTCGACCGCCGAGCCCGTCAGCGCGAGCGGAAGCCAGCGCTCGTCGAGGTACAGGACCCGCTTGTCGAAGCCCGTCCGCACGGTCGCGCGGCCGTCGTGCGGCACGTGCGGCGGCAGCAGGGTCAGGGAGCGGGGCGCCGCGCCGCGTGGGCGGCGGTCGAGCTCGTACGAGACCCCGCCGGTGTCGACCAGCAGCACGGTCCACAGATCGTGGGTGTGCGCCGGATAGGCGTGCTCGGTGAAGTGCGCGTGCAGCACCTCCCCGACGCCCGGCACGCGGGGGCGCCAGGCCCGGACGTGCTCGCGGGCAGTCATGTCAGAAACGTACAAGACCCGGCCCCGCTCGGACGCCGATGCTGGTGCCATGGACGACTCGCCCGCACCCATCCGCTTCGACACCAAGGTCGCGGTGCTGCTTCGCGACGACCTCGAGCCGTGGCAGGCGCTCAACGTCACGGCCTTCCTGATCAGCGGGATCGCGGCCCACGACGTCTCCCTGATCGGCGAGCCGTACGAGGACGCCGACGGCACCGCGTACCTCCCGCTGATCCGGCAGCCGGTCGTCGTGTTCGAGGGCGATGCCGCGCGACTCTCGGCGGTCCACGCCAAGGCTGTGTCGCGACAGCTCCCGATGTCGGTCTACACCCGCGAGATGTTCGCGACCGGCAACGACCGCGACAACCGGGCCGCGGTGCGGGCAGTGGCCCGCGACGACCTCGACCTCGTGGGCCTCGCCGTCCACGGCCCAAAGAATGGCGTCGACAAGACGTTCAAGGGCATCGCCCTGCATCGATGAGCCGCGGCCTGCGGCCCGCCGCGGACTCGCCCCGCCGGCCTCCAACTGGCCGAGCCGCGAGCGGTGGCTGAGGCACGTATCGGCGCTTGATCGATGGAGCGCCGGTGCGTGAGACACCTATCCGCGTCCCGATAGGTGCATGGCACACCGGCGTCGCGAGAATTGCCGCCCGATAGGTGTCTCACTCGCCGCCGCCACCGGTTGAGGGCGGCGAAGCCCGCAAACTCCCGATGCACCTACTCGTCCGCGAAGACTCCTTGGTCGATCCCGGACTTCGCCAGCTCTGAGAAGACGGCCTGGCGGAACTTGTCAGCTCCGTCACGCCCCCAGATGAAGACATCTGGCAGCTCGTAGTCCTTCGTGAAGGCGCCTGCCGATCGGTCCATCAGGTAGACATGCGGGAGTCCGCTGCTGGACGTCCATCTAGGTCCCACTCGGAGAAGGCCGCGTCGCGTGTCGACCCATCCATCGACTCTGATCAGGCAAGCCGTGCTCATGTCTTTGGACGCAACGGTCCGGTTTCCGCGACGGACGATCACGGTCGATCCATCGACGTAGTAGCGAACCCGACCCGCGAACGCCGCCACCCACAAGAACCAATAGATGCTCCCGCACAAGCCACAGAGGGTGCCAATGAGTACGACGAAGACCAGTCCGAAGGGATCTGCCCTCATATCGGGATCGCTGATCACGAGAGCGACCACCCCGATGAGGCTCACACAGGCGAATAGCACGGGCCCGGCGATCGCGACGCGCAACGACTCGCGTACTGAACCCCGACCTACCAGCACCATGGCATGAACCTAACGCGATCTGGAGGCCCCAACGATCATGCGGGTCGCCACGCCATCAAACTCCCGATACACCGGGTGGGCGAACACGTCACCGTTTCCCGGTGGCCGTCGGCTGGCGAAGCAGCACGACCCACGTTCATCCGGCGGTGGCTGAGGCACGTATCGGGGGCTGCGCCGCAGGGTGGCGGTGCCGCAGCCACCTATCCGCGTCCCCGATAGGTGCGTGGCACACCGACGTCGCGGGAATTGCCGCCCGACGAGCGGTCCCAGCGGGGCGAGGTCAGATGAGGCGGCGGTCGTTGGCCCAGCGGGTCAGCTCGTGGCGGCTGGACAGCTGGAGCTTGCGCAGGACGCTCGACACGTGGGTCTCGACGGTCTTGACCGAGATGAACAGCTCCTTCGCCACCTCCTTGTACGCGTAGCCGCGCGCGATGAGCCGCATGACCTCCCGCTCGCGCTCGGTCAGCCGGTCGAGATCCTCATCGACCTGCGCGATCTCGATCGTCCCGGCGAACGCGTCGAGCACGAAGCCGGCGAGCCGGGGCGAGAACACCGCGTCACCGGCGGCGACGCGGCCGATCGCGTCGAGCAACTCGGGGCCGGAGATGTTCTTCGTGACGTACCCGCGGGCGCCGGCCCGGATGATGCCGATGACGTCCTCGGCCGCGTCGCTGACCGACAGGGCCAGGAACTTGGTCTCGGGGTGCCGCATGTGCAGGCGCCTGATGACCTCGAGGCCACCGCCGCCGGGCATGTGGACGTCGAGCAGGACGACGTCGGGCTTGGACTCGGCGATGACCGCGACCGCCGAGTCGACGTCCTCGGCCTCCGCGACGATGTCGACGGGACCGTCGATCTCGGCCCGGACGCCCGAGCGGAACATGGCGTGGTCGTCGACGATGGCGACGCGGAGGGTGGTCATGGGGTGCCGCCTTCGGTGGGGGTCGGGTGGGACGGGACATCGGCGGCGCGGACGGGGACGCGCAGGGCGACCTCCGTGCCGTCGCCGGGCCGGCTGCGGATCGTCGCGGTGCCGCCGTGCCGCTCGATGCGGTCGACGATCGACCCGCGGACGCCCATGCGGTCGTCCGCGATCGTGTCGGGGTCGAACCCGACGCCGCGGTCACGCACGAACACCTCGGCGACCTGTCCGTCCGTCTCGGCGTACACGTCGATCCGGTCGACGTGCGCGTGCTTGGCCGCGTTGACCATCGCCTCGCGGGCGGCACGGACGAGCGCGACGACCTCGGCGTCCAGCGGCACGTCGCCGACCGCGATGACCTCGACCGGCACCCGGTGGGCGTCCTCGATCTCGGCGGCGGACGCCTTGAGGGCCGCCGCGAACGAGTCGCCGGGCTGCTCGTCGTTGCCGTAGAGCCAGTCGCGCAGCTCGCGCTCCTGGCGGCGCGCCAGGGTCGCGACGGCGGCGGGGTCGCCCGCGTTCTTCTGCAGCAGTGCGAGGGTCTGGAGCACCGAGTCGTGCAGGTGGGCAGCGACGTCGGCCCGCTCCTGCGACCGCACCCGCTCGCGGCGCTCCTGCGTCAGGTCACCGGCCAGCTTCGCGATCCAGGGGCCCAGGATCAGCGCGATGCCCACGACGGCCACGACGAGTGCCGACGCGAGGTTGACCGCGACGCCCCATCCGCCCTCCTTGGTCAGGAAGTACAGCCCGGCGACCGCGACGAGCGCGGCACCCGCTGCGATCCTGGCCGCGAACGCCCAACCGCTGGTTTGGCGCATCCAGCGGCCCCAGGCCGCGTCGTCGAACTGCCGCCACACCACCGCGAGACCGATGACGCCCAGGAGGAGGGGCCCGAAGAGGTTGTCGTTGATGCCGCGGCCCGTGCTCTGGATCAGCAGCAGGACGCCGACGCCGATCGCGGCGAGGGCCGCGGTCTGCGCGATCTCGACCGGTCCCGCCCGGTTGCCGCTGCGCAGGCCGCGCCGGGTCGCCGACTCCAGGCCGGGTGACAGCTCGGGGTTCTGCAGCGGCAGCATGCGCCACAGCAGGAGGTACACGAGCACGCCGACGCCCTGGAGCCACGTCGCGACGATGAACGCCACGCGCACCCACAGGACCGGGACGCCGAAGTGATCGGCCAGTCCGGTCGCGACGCCGCCGACGAGCCGCCGGTCGGCGGGCCGGTACGCACGGCGGTACGGGGTCACGCCCTGGTCGGTCACCCCCCGATCGTCACACGCGCGGGCGCACGACCGCCACCAGGATCGACCCCGGCCCGCCCCGGACGGTCCCGGGTGGGATTCAGGGTCGTACCCGATGTACTGCCGACAGCGGCCGCGTCACGATGGGGACATGAACGACACCCAGCAGTCCCCGCCGCCCGGCGAACACGCCCAGGGCGCAGCCGACGGGGAGTTCGACCCGCGCCGTCTCCGCACCATCGCCGACGTCCGACGCTCCCGCGACGACCGCATCGTCGCCGGCGTCTGCTCGGGAGCCGCCCGGTACCTGAACGTCGATCCCGTCATCATCCGCGTCGTCCTGGCGGTCCTGACGTTTGCCGGGTTCGCAGGCGTGATCCTGTACGTCGCCGCGTGGGTCCTGCTGCCGGCCGAGGGCGAACAGAGGAGTCTCGCGGCCGGGTGGTTCAAGCTCGATCGCAACGAGGAGCAGGTGCGGATCGCCGGTCTCGTCGGCGCCGTGATCCTCGCCGCCCTGTCGATCGTCGGCGACAGCAGCTGGGCCTGGTGGGGCGACACCCCGTGGTGGCTCCTGCCGTTCGCGCTCGTGCTCTACGTCCTGTGGATCCGTCCCCGGCGCCGCCGGGATGCGCGGGCGAGGCGCGATCCCGTTACCCAGACCGTTACCCAGCCCGCCACGGCACCCGACCGCACCGCCGCGATGGGGGCCGCCGTCACGGACCCGAGGACGGCCAGGTCCCGCGAGCACCGCTCGCCCGCGCTGCTCGGACTCACCGCCTCGCTCGGTGCGATCGCGCTCGCCGCGACGGTCATCTACGAGCAGACCCAGCAGGACGTCCACTGGACCGCGTACGTCGCGGTCGCGCTGGCCGTCATCGGTGTCGGCCTGCTGATCGGGACGGTCGTCGGCGACGGGGGTCCCCTCATCGCGATCGGCGTCCTGCTGGCCGTCGCCCTGGCCGTCGGCTCGGTGTTCCCCGCCGGCCCCATCGGCCAGCAGCGTCCCACCCCCGTGCGCGCCGCCGAGCTGGACCCGACGTACCGCCACGGCATCGGGCTGCTCGAGCTCGACCTGACGCGCGTCACCGATCCGGAGGCCCTCCTGGGGCACACCGTGACCCTCGACGCCGGCATCGGCCAGACCAAGGTCATCGTTCCGGACGGACTCAACGTCGCGGTCCGCGGCGAGATCAATGCCGGCCAGATCGTGATCTTCGACCGCCAGGCAGAAGGGACCGACGTCAACCTGTCGGTCATGGCCGACCAGCCCGCACTGCCGGCTCTGACCATCGAGATCGACCAGCACGTGGGCAACGTCGAGGTGATCCACTGATGACCAGGCATCCGTTCCGGTGGGAGAACTTGATCTTCGGGGTCGTCTTCCTGGCCATCGTCGCCAACTGGGCCGTGTGGAAGCAAGACCTGCTGACGCCTCGCGAGCTGAGCATCACGGCCTCGGCCGCGCTCATCGTCCTGGGTGTCGTCGGCATCGCGGCGACCCTGTGGAGGGCCCGCCCCGCATCCGTCCCACCGACGACCGACACGACCACCGACACCACCGACGAAGGAGCACCCCGTGAAGAAGCTGACCCGCAGTCCTGACGACAAGTGGATCGCCGGCATCTGCGGAGGCCTGGCCGACTACACCGGCCTCGACGCGAATCTGATCCGCCTGGTGCTGGCGATCTGCACGATCCTCGGCGCCGGCTCCCTGATCATCGGCTATGTCGTCGCGTGGGTCCTCCTGCCGGCTCCGCGGCGTCCGCAGACGGCGTGGGCGAAGGCGACTGACCGGCCAGCCACTGCGTACGAGCCCTGACCGCCGTCTGGGTGAAGTCGGAGAAGACGCCGTCGACGCCCGCGTTGAAGAATGCGAGGTACTCGCCCACCGCATCACCGTGCGCCGCCTTGTCGCGGCCGGTCCGCAGGTTCGCGGGCAGGAAGTTGTTCTCGCTGCGCATCGTCCAGATGTGCACCACGAGGCCGAGGCGGTGCGCCCGCCGCACGAGCTTGGTCTCGCCCGCGAGCCGGCCCATCATGTCTCGCTTGATGACCTGGCTCTTGTTGGGGCCGATCCCGTCGGCATAGGCCGCGATCTTCGCCAGCTCGGGCACCTTGCGCAGGTTGCGGTACGTCCGGGGATCGCCCGCCGCGACGAAGTCGTACGGGGCGCCCTGACGGTCCATCAGCTGGATCAGGGTCAGTGGCGTACGGGGGCGCAGCGCCTGGAGGTTCGCGGTCTCCATCGACTGGATGACGATCTTCGCGCCCGCGTGGTTGACCCGGCGGCGTTCGAGATCGGCGATCAGCAGGTCGTTGAGATCGAGTCCGATGCCCGCGAAGTACGTCGGGTGCTTGGTCTCGACGTAGACGCCGATCGGCTCGTCGCGGCCGACGCTGGCCTGCTCGGCGATCGTCAGCACCTCGTCGAACGTCAGGATCTGCTCGGTGCGGGCCAGCCGGATGTTCTGCGGTCGCAGCTGCGGCAGGCGCTCGCGGGCGCGGAGCGTCTTGATCTCGGCGAGCGTGAAGTCCTCCGTGAACCAGCCGGTGTGCGGGACCCCGTCGATGACCTTGCTGACCTTGCGGTCGGCGAACTCGGGGCGCGCGGCGACGTCGGTCGTGTTGCCGATGTCGTTCTCGTGACGGACGACCAGCACGCCGTCCTTCGTCGCGACGACATCGGGCTCGATGTAGTCGCACCCCTGCTCGATCGCGAGCAGGTAGGACGGCCGCGTGTGCTCAAGCCGGGATCCGGGCACACCACGGTGACCGATGACGATGGGCGCCGGGGACACCCCTCCATCAAACCGTATCGGCCCCGTCGGATGCGGGATCGTGGACGAGACGTACGGCACCGTCGCGGCGCGGGTCGGCGGCCGCGACGAGGTGCCCGTCGCGGTCCCGGAGGGTCGCCGCGACCCCTCCGTAGTACATCGTGAGGTCCGTCTCGGTCTTGACGACCTCGTCGGGGCGCCCCGCCCGGTGCACGTGGACGCGGGGGTGGCTGACCGCCTGCTGCAGGCCCAGTCCCGCGTTGACGAAGCCCGCGAGCACCTGCACGATCGCCGTCGTGATGCGGTCGGCGCCGGGCGAGCCGATCGCGAGGGCCGAGCCGTCGGCGTGACGTCCCACGGTCGGCGCCATGTTCGACAGGAGGCGGGTGCCCGGGACCAGGCCGTGCAGCCCGGCGGGGTTGAGCTCCTGCTCCCCCAGGCAGTTGTTGAGCCAGATGCCGGTGCCGCGGGCGATCATGCCCGAGCTGTAGCCGGACGACACCGTGACCGAGCAGGCCCCGCCCTCGCTGTCCGTCGCCGACACGTGGGCGGTCGAGCCGGACTCGAGGACGGCGAGGTGGTCGCGGTCGACCATGGCGAGGAACGCCCCCGCGTCGCGCACGAGGTCGTCGGTGTGGTCGAGGACGTCGAGCCGGTGGCCCAGGACGGCGCGTTGGACCCGCACGAGGTGGGCGATGTCGTCGTCGTCCCACCCCGCGTGGGGGCGTCCGTCGAGCAGCCGCAGCATCGCCGCGACGCAGACACCGCCGACCGAGGGCGGCGGATTCGTGCCGAACGTCCACTCGCCGACCGCGCTGATGAGCGAGGGTCGCACGACCGGTGCGTAGTCGGCGAGATCGGCCGCGCCCAGGATGCCGCCGCGGCGGACGACGTCGTCGCTGATGAGCCGGGCGAGCCGCCCCGTGTGCAGCGTGGCGGCCCCGTCGGCCGCGATGAGCTCCAGCGACGCGGCGAGATCGGGCATCACGACGAGACCCGCGGTCAGGGTGCCGTCGGCGTCGTGCACGGCCGCCCGGCTCTCGTCGTCCCAGCCGAAGACGTCGTCGTGGACGTACTCCAGGTAGTAGCGCGACGCGGAGCTGAGCCGGAACCCGCCGCGGGCGACGTCGATCGCGGGGGTCACGAGATCGCGCCACGGCACGCTGCCCCACCGGCGGTGCGCCTCCTCGAAGGCGGCGACCGATCCGTGCGCCGCGACGGACCCGGCGCCGACCGTCACGGTGACCCCGCCGCCGTACTCGGTGTCGACGTCCCACGTGCCTCCGCCGAGCGCGCGACCGCGGCCCGGCATGTCCATCCAGCCGTCCACGGTCTGCGGGGCGCCGCCGCCGGCCGGCTGCACCGTGATGAAGCCGCCCGAGCTCAACGACACCAGGCCGACCTCGTTGACCATCGTCACGAGCGCGGCGGCGAGGGCGGCGTCCACCGCGTTGCCGCCGGCGCGGGCGATCCGCTCGCCCGCATCGGCCGCGGCCTCGTTGGGGGCGGCAATCGCGACGTCCGGCATCCCCGCAGGCTATAGGATCATCAGCGGTGCGCCGGGAAGTCTGGTCGGCATGATGCCGCTGACCCCAAGGAGCCCCCATGAGCGACCGCAGAGCCCTCACCCCCGGATCGTGGCCCGAGGCCGCGCGCGTGGCCGACATTCTGCGCCGCGAGACAATCGGCGGGGCGCTGCTGATCGGCGCGGCCGTCGCGGCGCTGGTCGCGGCGAACACCGGCAGCTGGTACGTCACGCTGCGCGACACCGTCGTGGGCCCGTCCGGGCTGCGCCTCGACCTCACGCTGGGCGCGTGGTCCGCCGACGGCCTGCTGGCGATCTTCTTCTTCCTGGCCGGCCTCGAGCTCAAGCGCGAGCTCGTCGCCGGCGACCTGCGCGACCCCCGGCGGGCCGCGATCCCCGTCATCGCGGCTATCGGCGGCATGACGGTGCCGGCGCTGATCTTCGTCGCGATCAACCTCGGCGACTCCCTGCGCGGCTGGGCCATCCCCACCGCGACCGACGTCGCCTTCGCGCTGGCTGTGCTGGCCGTCATCGGCACGCACCTGCCCACGGCCCTGCGGACGTTCCTGCTGACCCTCGCGATCGTCGACGACCTGCTGGCGATCTGCATCATCGCGGTCTTCTACACCGCCGACCTGGAGCCGCTGTGGATGCTGGGCGCCCTCGTGCCGCTGGGCGCCTTCACGATCCTGGTGCAGCGCGGCGTCCGCGCCTGGTGGATCCTGCTGCCGCTCGCGGCGACGGCCTGGGCGATGGTGCACGCCTCGGGGGTGCACGCGACGGTCGCCGGGGTCCTGCTCGGCTTCGCGGTCCCGGTCCTGCGCCGTGACGGCGCCGACGGCCCCGGGCTGGCCGATCGCTTCGAGCACGTCTTCCGGCCGCTGTCCTCGGCCGTCGCGGTGCCGGTCTTCGCCTTCTTCTCCGCCGGCGTCGCGATCGGCGGTGCGGACGGGATCCGCGCCGCGGCCACCGATCCCGTCACGATCGGGGTCGTGCTGGGCCTGTTCGTGGGCAAGACGATCGGCGTGCTGGGGGCGACGTGGCTGGCGGCGCGGTTCACGGGCGCCAATCTCGACGAGACCCTGACCTGGCTGGACGTCCTGGGGCTCGCAATGCTCGCCGGCATCGGCTTCACCGTCTCGTTGCTGATCGGGGAGCTGGCCTACGGGGCCGGCAGCACGGCCGACGAGCACGTCAAGATCGGAGTGCTGGCCGGCTCGCTCGTCTCGGCGACGGCCGCGACCGTGCTGCTGCGCTCGCGCAACCGGCACTACCGGCTCGTCGAGGCCGCCGAGCAGCGGGACGACGACGGCGACGGGGTGCCCGACGTCTACCAGCGGTGACCCGCGGGCGTACCGATGAGCCATCCCGCATGGCCCGAAAGAGCCATTCCCACATCCTGTGGGTATCCCTGTGCACGAAATGCCGCGGGCACCGGTCGTCGCGGGCGAGAACGTGTCGGGGAATGTGGTTCACATCACGTGCGGAGGGCAACCTGCCAGCATGGTGGCTCCCAGCAGCACACTGACCCGGTTCGCCGGCATCCTGACGTCGGTGGGGCCCTCGACACGCTGCGCGAGCGGCTCTGCGAGGCGAGCCGGATCATGCTGCACGCCGATGGCGTCGTCCTCACGAGCGAGACCGTTCCCGACGGGCGGACGGTCATGTGCTGGACGCAGCCGCTGTCGCGCCGGCTCGAGTCGCTGCAGAGCGGCATCGGGGAGGGGCCACGTCGTCGCCGAGATCCTCGTCGACCGCGAGCTCGTGCAGCGCGCGACAGGGGTTCTGCAGGTCGATGCGGACGTGCACTACGAGGATGCGCTCGCCCTCCTGCGTGTCCTGGCGTTCACGCGCGGCCAGGAGCTCGGTGCCGTCGCGAGGGACGTCGTCGACGGCACCCTGAGCCTGGGCCAGGGCGGCTGACGCGCTAGGCGTCGAGCGCCCGGTCGAGGTTGATCGCGGCGCTGATCAGGGCCAGGTGCGTGAAAGCCTGGGGGAAGTTGCCCAGCTGGTCGCCCGTGCTCCCGACCTCCTCGGCGTACAGGCCGAGGTGATTGGCGTACGTGAACATCTTCTCGAGCGCGAGCCGCGCGTCCTCCAGGCGCCCCGCCCGGGTCAGGGCCTCGACGTACCAGAACGAGCACAGCGAGAACGTGCCCTCGTCGCCGTCCAGGCCATCGGGCGAGGTGTCCGGGTCGTACCGGAACACGAGGCTGTCGACGACGAGCCGGTCCTCGACCGCGGCGAGGGTCGACAGGCTGCGGGGATCGGCCGGTGACAGGAACTTCACCATCGGCATCAAAAGCACGCCCGCGTCGAGCGCGTCGCCCCCCTCGACCTGCGTGAACGCCTTCAGCTCCTCGTTCCACGACGCGGTCATGATGCGCTCGTAGATCTCGTCGCGCACCGCGGCCCAGGCGGAGATGTCGCCGGGCAGGCCCCGCTGGCGCGCGATGCGGATCGTCCTCTCGATCGCGACCCAGCACATCAGGCGCGACGTCGTGTGGGCACGCAGCTCGCCGCGCACCTCCCACATGCCGGCGTCGTCACGGTCCCAGTTCTCGCAGACCCAGTCCGTGACCCGCGCGACGTCCGCCCACGCGTCGCTGCTGATGCCGGGCCCGTACTTGTTGAACAGGTACACCGAGTCGATGATCTCGCCGTAGATGTCCAGCTGCAGCTGCTCGACCGCGGCGTTGCCGACCCGCACGGGCCCGGAGTCGCGGTACCCCGACAGGTGCTCGAGGACGACCTCGTCGGCCGGCGGCCTGCCGTCGATGTCGTACATGACGCGCAGGGGCCCCAGCCCGTGGTCCTCGTCGTGGCCGAGCCGCTCGGAGAGCCACACCATGAACGACTTCGCCTCATCGGTGAACCCCAGCCGCAGCAGGGCGTAGAGAGTGAACGCCGCGTCGCGCATCCAGACGTAGCGGTAGTCCCAGTTGCGGTTGCCGCCGATCGCCTCGGGCAGGCTCGTCGTGGGTGCCGCCACGACCGCGCCCGTCGGCTCGTGCGTCAGGAGCTTGAGCGTGATGGCCGAGCGGTTGACCGTCTCGCGCCAGCGCCCCGTGTAGGTCGACTGCGAGAGCCACCCGCGCCAGAACGCCGTCGTGGCCTCGAACAGCCGGGCCGTGTCGTCGTCGGCGACGTCGGTCACCTCGGCGTCCTCGGGCAGCACCTCCAGCACGAACAGGGCGGAGTCGCCCTCCTTCAGCGTGACGTCGGCGGTGACGACCGCGCCGTCGATCGTCAGCCCGGTCGAGGCGCTGAGTCCCAGCCGCATCCCGTCGCCCGTGAGCAGCACGCCCTGGTCGACGGCCTCCGCGGTGCACTCGGCCCGGCCGTAGTCGGGTCGGGCGTCCATGCGCATGCGGAGCGACGTCGTGCCCCGCACCGCGACGACCCGCCGGACGATCCGCTGCCGGTGGTCGGCGTCGCCGGCCTGCAGCACGGGCATGAAGTCATGGACCTCCGCGACGCCCTCCTCGGTCAGGAAGCGGGTCGCGAGCACCGCGGAGTCGGGGAAGTAGAACTGCTGGGTGCGGACGACCCCGTCGCTCGCGGTGATCGACCACGACCCGCCCTCGTCCTGGTCGAGGATCGACGCGAACACGCTGGGCGAGTCGAAGCGCGGAGCGCAGAACCAGTCGATCGTGCCCTCCGTCGAGACGAGGGCGGCCGTGCGGAGATCGCCGACCAGCCCGTGGTCGGCGATCGCCGGCCACTCTCGATCAGGCATCCGGCAGCCGCCAGCCGCGCCGGCCCGGCAGCGTGAGGGCGTCCTCAGGCCCCCAGGAGCCGACGGCGTACGGCTGGGGCTCGGGCGGCGCGTCGAGCACGGGCTGGCACACCTGCCACAGCCGGTCGACCTCGTCGGACCGGGTGAAGAGGGTCTGGTCGCCCTTCATGACGTCGAGCAGCAGCCGCTCGTACGCCTCCAACGGCGCATCGTCCGGGTCGTCCTCGGAGAGGTCCAGGTGCATCGTCGCGGTCGTGAGGTCCATGGCGGGGCCGGGACGCTTGGCGTGCAGGTCGACGCTGACCGTCGGGGAGTCGGTCAGCTCCAGCACGAGCTCGTTGGGCCCGTACCCGTTCTCGCCGAAGCGGCCCATGGGCGGCGTCCGGAACGTCAGCGTGATGGTGCGCCGGCCGGCGCCCAGTGCCTTGCCGGTGCGCAGGTAGAACGGCACGCCCTGCCAGCGCTCGGTGTCGACGAAGACCTCGAGCGCGACGAACGTCTCGACCGTCGAGTCGTCGGCGACGCCGTCCTCGTCGCGATAGCCCTCGTACTGGCCGAACACGACGCGCTCGGGGTCGAGCGGCCGCATCGCCTCGAACACCTTGGCCTTCTCGTTGCGCAGCGACAGGGCGTCGAGGTGCACGGGCGGCTCGAGCGCGACGAAGCCCAGCATCTGGCACAGGTGCGTCGAGATCATGTCGCGGAAGCAGCCGGTCGACTCGTAGAAACTGCCGCGGCCCTCGATCGTCAGCTCCTCGGGGATGTCGATCTGGACGGACGCGAGGTGGTCGCGGTTCCACGACGGCTCGAGCAGGCCGTTGGCGAAGCGCAGGGCCAGGATGTTCTGCACGGCCTCCTTGCCCAGGAAGTGGTCGATACGGAACACCTGGTCCTCGGTGACGACCTCCTTGAGCGTCGCGTCGAGCTCGCGGGCCGAGTCCAGGTCGGTGCCGAAGGGCTTCTCGATCACGAGCCGCGCGTGGTCGGCGATGCCCTCGCGACCGAGCATGCCGATCATGGGCTCCATCGCCGCCGGCGGCACGGACAGGTAGACCAGCTTGCGGGCGTCGTCGCCCAGGTCGTCGAGCGCGGACCGGACGGCCGCCGCGAGATCCGATCCGTCATCGGCGTCGGACGTCTGGAAGGTCAGGCGGCCCAGCACGTCGTCGAGGATCTCGTCGTCCGGGTCGTCGACGGACTTCGTGAGGGCGTCGCGGATCGTCTGCCGGAACTCCTCGTCGCTGCCCGGCGAGTGCCGTCCCGAGCCGATGATTGCGTAGTCGTCGGGCAGCCGCGACGCCGCCGCGAGGCGGTAGATGCCCGGGAAAAGCTTGCGCCGGGCGAGGTCGCCGGTCGCGCCGAACAGGACGAAGACATGGGGGGACGGGGTCTCGCGCTCAGGGGCCACTGATCAAGCCTAGGCACGCGGGGCCCGTCCGCAAGCGCTTGCGCCGGGTCGGCACGGGTACCCCCCGACCCATGACCGTCTCCTACGACTATCTGATCATCGGCGGCGGCATGGTCGCCGACGCCGCCGCGAAGGGCATCCGCGAGAGGGACCCCGACGGCACCATCGGCATCCTCGGCGAGGAGTCGACCGCTCCCTTCCCGCGCCCGGCCCTGTCCAAGAAGCTGTGGACCGACAGCGGCTTCACCGAGGACGATGCCGCGCTCGGCACGGTGGACGAGACCGGGGCGACGTTGCACCTCGGTGCCCGAGCCGACACGATCGACCGTCGGACACGGACCGTCACGACGAGCGCCGGCGACTCGTACGGGTACGGACGGCTGCTGATCGCCACCGGCGGGCACCCGCGGCAGATCGCCGCGCTGCCGCCCAGCGCCCGGGTCATCTACTTCCGCACGCTCGAGCACTACCGCCGGCTGCGCGCGACGGTCGCCGACCACCCGCACGTCGCGGTCGTCGGCGGCGGCTACATCGGCACCGAGATCGCCGCCGCGCTCGTGCAGAACGGCTGCTCGGTGACCCTCGTGCACCCCGAGGAGGTCCTGGGGTCCCGCAGCTTCCCGCCGGTCATCTCCGAGGAGATCGCGGCCATGTTCACGAAGGCCGGTGTCCGGGTGCGCGGGGGCGCCCGGGTCGTGGGCGGCACGACGTCGTCGACCGGCGTCCGGCTCGAGCTCAGCGACGGCACGACCGTGTCGGCCGACTACGCCGTCATCGGCCTGGGCATCGAGCCGGCCGGGACGCTCGCCCGCACCGCCGGCCTCGAGACGTCGTCCGACGGCGGCATCGTCGTCGACGAGCACCTCGCGACGGCTGATCCCGACGTCCTGGCCGCGGGCGACGTCGCGCAGTACCCCGACCGGATCCTCGGACGGCAGCGCGTCGAGCACGTCGACAACGCCACCGAGATGGGCGCGACCGCCGGCCGCATCCTGGCCGGCTCGGACGAGACGTACGACCACACCCCGTTCTTCTACTCCGACCTGTTCGACGCGTGGTACGAGGCGGTCGGGACGCTGGACGCGAGCCTTCGGACCGTCGTCGTCGAGAAGGGCGACGGCGGACGCGTCGTGTACTACCTGCGCGACGAGGAGGTCGTGGGCGTGCTGATGTGGAAGGTCGCCGACGGGGTGGAGCCGGCGCGCGCCGTGCTGGCGGCCCGCACCGTGCCGGGCTCGTTCGACGACCTGATCTGAGCCGGCCGCCGGAACGGGCGGCGGGGACCGTGGGGTCAGAGCCGCCCCATCAGCTCGAGCAGCTCGATCAGCTCGGCGGCGAACGGCTCCGGCGACTCCAGGGGCGTCAGGTGGCCCGTCTTCGGCAGCACGACGAGCCGCGTCGGCGCGTCCCCGCGCAGCTTCTGCATCTCCTGCCCGCGGGACGGTGGCGTCGCCTCGTCCTCCGCGCCGAAGATCAGCAGCACGGGGCCGGGGTACTTCCGCAGGGCGTCGCTGGTGTCGACGCGATCGGCGATGGCCCGGGCAATCCAGGCGACCCCGTCAGGATCGGCGTCGGCGATCGTGCGGCGCAGCGCGTCGACCAGATCGGGCCGCCGCTCGTGAGCGGTCTCGCCCAGGCCCTCGTCGGCACTGCCGGCCACGGGCGCGGTCGAGCGCAGACGATCGATCTCGTCGGCGACGGCGCGCCGCTCGTCGGGCTCGACGCGGTGCGGCGTCGTGCTGCCAAGCACCAGGGCCGAGATGCGGTCCGGGGCCCGAGCGGCCATCTGCAGCGCGACGTAGCCGCCCGTGGAGATGCCCAGCACGACCGCCGTCTCGACCCCGAGGGCGTCGAGCGTGCGGAAGCCCCGGTCGGCGATGTCGTCCATGCTCGGGGTCGTCGCGGGGACGTTGCTGCCGCCGAGGCCGGGGAGGTCGACCGTCACGACCCGCGCGTGCGGGGTCAGCAGCGGCACGAGACGGTCGAACATCCCGGAGTCGAGGGGGAACGCGTGCACGAGGACGATGACGGGCCCGTCCCCACCGTGATCGATGTGCAGCACGGCTAGATCGTCGCCACGGAGCCGGAGTCGACCCGGTAGTTGGACTCGTTGACGAAGCTCGCGCGATCAGAGCACAGGAAGGCGACCACCGCCGCGACCTCGTCCGCGCGGCCACGCCGGCCGAGCTCCATGTACGGACGCTCCTCCTGCAGGATGCTCTCGATCGCCCCGTCGACGTCGGTGCCGAGCTCGGCAGCGCGCTTGTCCATCATCGCGTCGGTCATCGGCGTCGCGATGAACGCCGGCGAGACGCAGTTGACGAGCAGGCCCTCGGACGCGTACGTCCGCGAGAGACCCTTCGCGAACGCCAGCACGCCGGCCTTGGCGGCGCAGTAGGGCAGCTCGTCGTCGTACGACTGGACGGCGTCCTCCGAGGCGAGGTAGACGATGCGTCCCCAACCCCCGGCCCGCAGGTCCGGCAGGAACACGCGCGTCACGCGGACGGGCGCCAACAGGTCGGTCGTGAGCGTGTCGACCCAGCCGGCGTCGTCGATCTCGTGGAACAGCCCCTGCGCGCCGGTGACTCCCGCCGACTGCACCAGGATGTCGATGGCGCCGACGGCGTCGTGCACGGCGTCCCGCAGCGAGACGATGGACTCCACCGAGTCGAGGTCGGCCGCGATGGTGTGCAGTCGCTTCTTCGGCGCCTCGAGCCTCGCCGCCGCGGCGTTCAGCTCGCCCTGATATCGATCGGTCAGCACCACGGTCGCACCCTCCTCCAACAGGAGCTTGGCGGTGTGCCACCCGATGCCGGAGTCGCCGCCGGTCACGAGTGCGATTCGTCCTGCGATTCCGAGGTCCACGGTGTGCCTTTCACGGGAGCTGGCTCTCCGTACCCCACGGTACACAGCGAGCTCCCCGGAAGGTCAGTCGGTGTCGGCCTCGTTGTCGAGGGAGATCCAGTCCGATGCGGTCTGCTTGGACTTGGCGCCGTCCTTCGACACAATCAGCGTGCCGTCGTAGGCCTGGACGGTGTACGTCGTGCCCCCCTGGGACGCGACGAAGGCGTCGAGATCGGGCTCGTAGCGCCCCGGCAGGTCGGCGACCTCGCCACCGCTGGGCTGCGTCACCAGACGGAAGTCCGCCCCCGAGCTGTCGCGGCCGCAGATCGATGTCTTCGCATCGGTCGTGGTCGTCTTGTAGAGGATCACGGGATACGAACCGCCGCAGGCCAGGCTCAGACCCGTCTTCTGCTGCTCGGCCTCGTCGACCGGGGCCACGCCGCAGTCCGGGAGAAGGGTGTCCTTCTCGGTGCCGTCCTCGTTGAACACCGTGTCGGGGCCCTCGCACGTGGGGCTCGTCGACGTCGGGGTGGGCGTCGGGCTCGGGGTCGCCGTCGTCGTCTCGATCGGTGACGGGGCCGCGGTCGTCGCGGTCGTCGTCTCCCGCGTCGCGGTCGACAGCGGCTCGGCCTTGTCGTCATCGCCCCCGAGGCGCCAGACGGCGACCGCGACGACGGCCGCGACAACCAGGATCGCCATGGAGATGAACACGAACCTGCTCCGCGGGGATGCGGACTGACTCACGGTGATGCCTTCCGGTGGACTGCCAACGACCCTAACAAGCGGCCGGCACTACTCCCACTCGATGGTTCCCGGCGGCTTGCTCGTGATGTCGAGGACGACCCGGTTGACCTCGTCGACCTCGTTCGTGATGCGGGTGGAGATGCGCTCGAGCACGTCGTACGGAAGTCGGCTCCAGTCGGCGGTCATGGCGTCCTCGCTCGACACCGGGCGCAGCACGATGGGGTGGCCGTAGGTGCGGCCGTCGCCCTGGACGCCGACCGAGCGGACGTCCGCCAGGAGCACGACGGGGAACTGCCAGATCTCGCCGTCGAGGCCCGCGGCCGTGGTCTCTTCGCGCACGATCGCATCGGCCTCGCGCAGGATCGTCAGCCGCTGCTCGTCAACCGCACCGACGATGCGGATCGCCAGGCCCGGGCCCGGGAACGGGTGCCGGCCGACGATCGCCTCGGGAATGCCGAGCTGGCGGCCAACGTCGCGGACCTCGTCCTTGAACAACGTCCGCAGCGGCTCGATCAGGCTGAACTCGAGGTCCGCGGGCAGGCCGCCGACGTTGTGGTGGCTCTTGATGTTGGATGCGCCCGTGCCGCCGCCGGACTCGACGACGTCGGGGTACAGCGTGCCCTGCACGAGGAACTTGACCGGCGGACCGGGCGTCGCGAGCACCTCGCGCTCGGCGGCCTCGAAGACGCGGATGAACTCCCGCCCGATGATCTTGCGCTTCTCCTCGGGATCGGACACGCCGGCGAGGAAGCCCAGGAACTGCTCCCGCGCGTCGACGACCTTCAGGTCGACGCCCGTCGCCTTGACGTAGTCCTTCTCGACCTGCTCGGCCTCGCCCTGGCGCAGCAGTCCGTGGTCGACGAACACCGCGGTGAGCTGGTCGCCGATCGCCCGCTGCACCAGCGCGGTGGACACCGCGGAGTCGACGCCGCCCGACAGTGCCGAGATGACGCGGGCGTCGCCGACCTGGCGGCGGATCAGCTCGACCTGCTCGTCCACGATGTTGCTGCTCGTCCACGTCTGCCGGCAACCGGCGATGTCGACGAGGAAGGTCTCCAGGACGCGCTGGCCGTGCTCGCTGTGCAGCACCTCGGGGTGCCACTGCACGCCGGCCAGGCGGCGGTCGGTGTGCTCGAACGCCGCGACGGTCGCCCGCGGGGAGTTAGCGTTGACGACGAAGCCCTCGGGGGCGGAGACGACCTCGTCGCCGTGCGACATCCACGACGTCAGGGTGTCGGGCAGGTTGGCCAGGAGCGTGCCGGGCTCCAGCACGCTGACGGCGGTGCGCCCGTACTCGCGCTGACCGGTGTGGGCGACGGAGCCGCCGAGCGCCTGCGCCATGGCCATGAAGCCGTAACAGATGCCGAACACGGGGGTCTCGGTTTCGAACATCGCGGCGTCGAGCTGCGGCGCGCCCTCCTCGTACACCGACGAGGGACCGCCGGACAGGATGATCGCCGCGGGATTCTTCGCGAGCATCTCCGCGACCGGCATCGTGTGCGGGACGATCTCGGAGTAGACCCGCGCCTCCCTCACCCGCCGGGCGATGAGCTGGGCGTACTGCGCCCCGAAGTCGACGACGAGGACAAGGTCATGATCGGGGCTCACAAGAGCCACTCTATCGGCCGCGAAGTTTTTCGAAAAACCTCGTAACCCCCGTGGGACGACGTCGTTTTACTGGACAGATCTAACAACACTCCCTCCCGTTAGATCATGTGCTGCTCCTCGTGGCATGAACAGGACCCGACCCGTGGACTCCCTCCAGGTCGGGTCCTGTGCGTTGCGGAGGGCGTTGCGGAGGGCGGCGCGCAGCGCACGCCCGGCTGAGGGGGGAGTTGTCGCCCCTCGAGGGGGCACGTGCTGTCCCAGGCCCAGGGCGACAACCACCCCCTCGAGGGGCGACAACTCCCCCCTCAGCGTTCGGGCGCCCTGGTACCGAGCCCGCGGTACCCAGGGGCTACGAGACGCCCACGATGGGGAGGCGCAGCGCGGCGGGGGCGTCGGCGGGGACGACGGGATTCTTGGGGGCGATGGGCTCCATGGCCCGGTACGGCTCCCCCATCGCGGGACGCTCGTCGGCCTCGCCCCTGTTGGGCCAGTACGCCATCGCGCGCTCGGTCTGCGCCGTGATCGTCAGGGAGGGGTTGACCCCGAGGTTCGCGGTGATGGTCGAGCCGTCCGCGACGTGCAGCCCGGGGTGGCCGTAGAGTCGCTGGTAGGGATCCACGACTCCGGTCTCCGACGAGTCGCCGATCGCACAGCCGCCCATGAAGTGCGCCGTCAGCGGAACGTTGAACGGTTCGCCGATCGTGCCGCCCGGGGTGCCACCCATCTCCTCGGCCATCAGCTGCACGGCCCGGTGGCCGGGCTCGATGAACGCGGGGTTGGGCGCACCGTGCCCCTGCCGCGACGTGAGGCGGCGGCGCCCGGTCAGGCCACGCTTGGTGTACGTCGTGATCGAGTTGTCGTGCGTCTGCATGACCAAGGCGATGATCGTCCGCTCCGACCAGTGCCGCAGGTCGTACAGCTTGAGCAGATTGCGCTTCTGTTTCCACATCTCCTTGATCCACACCCGCCACCGCGGGGTGTCGGTGCTGCCGTCGGTCAGCACGGTCTGCATCAGCGACATCGCATTCGACCGCTTGCCGTACCGGGTGGGCTCGATGTGGGTGAACTCGTCGGGGTGGAACGACGACGTGATCGCCACGCCCTCGCTGTAGTCGACGTCGTCGGTGTCGGCGATCGAGCCGAGCAGCGCCTCGGAGTTGGTACGGGTCAGCAGGCCGAGCCGGTCGGAGACGTGCGGCAGGTGGCCCGCGTCGCGCATGCGGTGCAGCAGCTTCTGGGTGCCCATCGTGCTGGCCGAGAAGATGACCTGCTCGGCCGTGACGGTGCGGTGCGGACGGAACCGCTTGTCGGTGCGGCGCGTCTCGACCTCGTATCCGCCGCCGGCCCGCGGGCGCACCGCGACGACGGTCGTCATGGGGTGGACCTCGGCACCGGCGGACTCCGCGAGGTGCAGGTAGTTCTTGACCAGGGTGTTCTTGGCGTTGTGCCTGCACCCGGTCATGCACTCACCGCAGTTGAGGCAGGCGCTGCGATCGGGTCCGACACCGCCGAAGAACGGGTCGGCGACGGTCTCGCCGGGCTCGCCGAAAAACACGCCGACGGGCGTGTGGTGGAACGTGCCGCCGACACCCATGCGCTCGGCGACCCTCTTCACGATCTCGTCGGCCGGCGACACGTATGGATACACCGCGACGCCGAGCATCCGCTTGGCCTGGTCGTAGTACGGCGCGAGCTCGGCCCGCCAGTCGGTGATGTGCCCCCAGGCCGGATCGCGGTAGAACGGGTCGAGCGGCTCGTACAGCGTGTTGGCGTAGACCAGGGAGCCCCCGCCGACGCCCGCCCCGGAGAGGATGAGGACGTCCTTCAGCTTGTCGATGCGCTGGATGCCGTAGCAGCCGAGCTGGGGCAGCCACAGGAACTTGCGCAGCCGCCACGAGCTCTTCGCGAAGTCCTCGTCGCGGAACCTCTTGCCGGCCTCGAGGACGGCGACCCGGTAGCCCTTCTCGGTCAGCCGCAGGGCCGAGACGCTGCCACCGAAGCCCGAGCCGATGATGAGGACGTCATGATCGAAATCCGTCTCAGCCGAAGTCATACCCCGAGTATGACATCGCCCGTGTCACATTGCCCAAGACGTGGCCTCACATCAACCGAATCCGCAGCGGATCGAGTCAGAAACGGTTGATGTGCGGCCAAATCTCGGGGCGGGCGGCCCTCAGGCGAACAGGCCCTCGCCCCAGTAGCCGTCGGGGCCGACGCCGGGCGGGCACGCGAACAGTCCCGATCCGACGTGCACGATGTACTCGTTCAGCAGATCGTTCTGCAGGCCGGCCAGTGACCGCTGGATCCGCACGAACTGCTTGATCGGGTCGCGCTGGTACGCGATGAAGAACAGTCCCGCCGAAAGCTGTCCCAGGCCGTTCGAGCCGTCCACGAAGTTGTAGCCGCGCCGCAGCAGCTTGGCCCCGTCGTTGACGTCCGGGTGCGCGAGCCGGACGTGCGACTTCAGGCCGATCGCCGGCTCGCCGTCGTCGCCCACGGCCGCGAAGTCGATCGCCTCGTGCTCGTCACCGCCGGAGAGCGGTCCGCCCGATCCCTTCGCGCGCCCGATGATGGACTCCTGCCCCTGCAGCGACTCGCGGTCCCAGGTCTCGATGCGCATGTCGATCTTGCGCGACACGAGGTACGAGCCGCCGACGAGCCACGCCGGGCCGTCGTCCTGGTGCACCCACACGAAGTCGTCGACGTCCTGGCGGTCCTCCACCTTGATGTTCGCGGTGCCATCCTTGAAGCCGAACAGGTTGCGGGCCGTGACCTGCGCCGACGAGGTCGACGACGTCCGCCCGAACCCCATCTGCGAGTACCGCACCGAGGCGCGGCCGAAGGCGATGCGCACCAGGTTGCGCACGGCGTGGACCGCGACCTGCGGATCGTTCGCGCAGGCCTGGATCGCGAGGTCTCCCCCGCTGATCGCCGGGTCGAGCCGGTCGCCGGAGAACCCCGGAAGCTCCTGCAGCAGGTCCGGCAGCTGCCCGCCCAGCCCGAACCGGGGGGCCCCGTCGGCGTCGACGAACAGCCCGCGGCCGAAGCCGATCGTGATCGTGAGCCCGGACGGCGGCAGTCCCAGCGCCTCGCCGGTGTCCTCCGGTGGTGAGTACGGCGATCCGCCGACCGCCCCGAGCTTGCCGACGTCGTTGCCCTGCGTCATCTGGCGCGATGCGACGGTCCACTGCTTGAGCAGCGCGACGAGCGAGTCGCGGTCCTGGGTCGTGAGGTCCAACGCCACGAAGTACAGCCGGTCCTGCGCGGGGGTCACGATGCCGGCCTGGTGGGCACCGTCGAACGGCACCGGGACGGCGTCCGGGTCGGCGACAACCGCGGGCGCGGGCTCGTCGGCCACGACGTAGCCCGCCCCGGCACCGGCCGCACCGGCGGCCAGCGCGCCGAGCCCGGCCGCTCCCAGCAGCTTCCTACGGGAGAGACCGGGCGCCGGGGTCGTGTCGTCTGTGCTCACGTGACCAGTGTCGCCCAGGGGCGTCAGGCGGACGCCGCGACGACGGCCGCGACCTGGCTGATCGGCTCGCTGAGCGCGGCGACGACGTCGGACAGGGCCTTGACCTGCTTCTTCGTGAGCTGGTCGTACGACACCCACTCGCCCGTCGCGGGGTCCTGATGCTGGTTCAGCTCGGTGTCGACCGCCGCGAACTGCTCGTCGAGCTGCGCCACCAGATCGGGTGCCTGCTCCTCCAGCACGGGGCGCAGCGACGCGATCGCGGCCTGCGAGCCCTCGATGTTGGCCTTGAAGTCCCACAGATCGGTGTGGCTGAACTCGTCCTCCTCGCCGGTGATCTTGCCCGTCGCGACCTCATCGAGTAGGCCCTTCGAGCCCTGCGCCAGCTCGAGCGCGGTCAGCGGGGCGTCCTGCCCCAGGGCGACGATCTGCTTGACGTTGTCGAGCAGCTGGTCGGCGTAGACGTCCATGCCCTCGGTGTTGCCCTCGACCCACAGCTGCTTCTCGATGCGGTGCCAGCCGGTGAAGTCGACGCCCTCGGCGATCGCGTCGGGCTCGCGGCCGTCCGTGATCGGATCGAGGTCGCCGAACTTCTCGGCGACCGGCTCGATGCGCTCCCAGTAGGTGCGCGCGACCGGGAACAGGGCCTTGGCCTCGTCGACGTCGCCGGCCTTGACCGCGTCGACGAACTCGGTCGTCTTGTCGATCAGCGCGTCGGACTGCGACTTGACGTAGCGCGCGTAGCTGTCGGCCGCGGCCTTCAGCTCTGCGGAGTCCGACAGGGGCTTCGCGGCTGCGCCGGACACCGTCAGCGTCTGGCGGATGCCGTCGCCGATCATGCCAGGCTTGCAGGCGCCCTCGTACGTCCCCTTGGGCAGGTCGACCACGAGGTTGCGGGTCAGGCCGGGTCCGACGTTCTCGACCTCGCCCATGATGCGGTCGCCCTCGGCGTACACGTAGAACTCGGTGACCTTCGAGCCCTTGTTCGTGATCTTGAACGTCGACGGGCCGGCGTCCAGCTTGGCCGCGGAGACCGTGCACTCGGAGTCGGTCGCGCTGACCGTGAGGTCGCCGGAGGCGGACGTCTCCGCGGGATCCGACGCGCAGGCCGCGAGGCTGACGGCGGTCATCGTGAGGACGCCGAGCGCGGCGAGGTGCTTCTTCATGGGGTGGTCCTTCTGGTTCAGGCTGTCCGAGGCAAGGCAAGCCTCACCATGCTAGCCACCTCTCATCGTCCCGGCTACGCCCCCACCTGTGACGTGTTCGACGCAACCCGCGTCAGAGCCGCTTCTGGAAGCACAGCGAGTAGGTGACCGCCTCGTACGGCGGAAACACCGGGATGGGCGTGTACCCGCGCCGGCCGTAGAACGTCAGGGCCGCGAGCTGCCGGTCGCCGGTGTGGATCACGATGCGCGGCACCCCCTCGTCACGCGCCGCCTGCTCGACCGCCAGCAGGAGGTCGTCGGCGACGCCGCTGCCCCGGAAGTCCTCACGGACGTACAGCCGCTTCATCTCCACCTCACCGGCCATCGTGCCGTCTAGCCGGCGCAGGCAGGCGTGGCCGATCGGGAGGTCGTCGTCGTACGCGACGAACGTCGCGATGATCGACACGGGGTCGATGCCCTCCGACCCGCCGCGGTGAACGGCAGCGGGATCGTCGGCGTACAGCCGGTTGCCGAGCGCGACGTGCTCGTCGCGCAGCAGGACGGCGTCGGGGTGCTCGAACGGGACCCGCTCCAGGCGCCCCGCCATCAGCCGACGACGACCTCGACCCGCTGGAACTCCTTGAGGTCGGTGTACCCCGTCGTCGCCATGGCGCGCCGCAGCGCACCGATCAGGTTCATGGTGCCGTCGGGCACCGACGACGGCCCGAACAGGACGGACTCCAGGTCGCCGACCGTGCCGATCTCGACCCGCCCACCACGGGGCAGGTCGGGGTGCCATGCCTCGGCGCCCCAGTGGAATCCACGGCCCGGTGCCTCGACGGCGCGGGCGAACGGCGAGCCGATCATGACCGCGTCCGCCCCGCAGGCGATCGCCTTGGCGATGTCGCCGCTACGGCCGATCGAGCCATCGGCGATGACGTGGACGTACCGTCCGCCGGACTCGTCGAGGTAGTCGCGGCGCGCGGCCGCGACATCGGCCACGGCCGAGGCCATCGGGACCGCGATGCCCAGCACGGAACGGGTCGTGTGCGCCGCGCCCCCGCCGAAGCCCACGAGCACCCCCGCCGCGCCGGTCCGCATGAGGTGCAGCGCGGCCTGGTAGGTCGCGCACCCGCCCACGATGACGGGGACGTCGAGCTCGTAGATGAACTCCTTGAGGTTCAGCGGCTCCGTCTGCCCCGACACGTGCTCGGCCGACACCGTCGTGCCGCGGATGACGAACAGGTCGACGCCCGCGTCGACCACGACGTCGGCGAACTGCTTGGTGCGCGGCGGCGACAGGGCGGCGGCGACCGTCACGCCGGACTCGCGCACCTGCTGGAGCCGTGCCGTGATGAGCTCGGCCTTGATCGGCTCGGCGTAGATCTCCTGCAGCCGCTTGGTCGCGAGCGGTCCCTCGATGCCCGCGACCTCGTCGAGAAGCTTCTCGGGGTTGTCGTACCGCGTCCACAGTCCCTCGAGGTCGAGCACGCCGAGGCCGCCGTGGCGTCCCAGCGCGATCGCGGTGTCGGGGCTCATGACCGAGTCCATGGGCGCTGCCAGGACGGGCAGCTCGAATCGGTAGGCGTCGATCTGCCAGGCCGTGGAGACCTCTTCGGGATCGCGGGTGCGCCGGCTCGGCACGATCGCGATGTCGTCGAAGGAGTACGCCCGGCGTCCGCGTTTGGCCGTGCCGATCTCGATGTCTGCCATGCGCCCAGCCTAGTCTGTGCGGGGCACCGGACCGCAGGCAGCGCGCTACTGGACCCCGCGCTGGATGTCGTCGAGCGACAGGTCCGACAGCATCCCGGCCGGCTGGGTCGACCGGCGCACCAGCACCGGCTGGACGTCGTCGCTCTCGCGGGCCAGGGCGTACTCGGTGCCCGCGAGGGCGAATCGCAGGGCCCGGGACAGCGAGCTGACGCGCGCATCGGACGGGCTGAGCCGGGGCGCGGCGGCCTTGAGCGCCATCGCGAGGATCGGCAGCGGTCCGCCCTGGTCGGCGAGCTGGTCGCTGAAGCTGCGGACCTTGGAGTCCGACAGCACCTTCGCGATGACGTCCTTGTAGTCGGCCGGCGACGAGGCGGGGCCCTCGTGAACGACCTCGATCTCCTTGGCGAGCGCGTGCCACGAGATCTTCGAGGACGCCTTCTTCTCGGTCCTCGGCCGGTCGGCGGCGCGCCGCGGCGTCCGGTCGCCCGCGGGGGCGCTCGACCGGGGGGACTTCTTGGCCGCCGCCGGCGCGGGCATCGACGACGGATCGCCCGAGAACAACGGCTGCAGCGCGGCCGCCGGAGGGACCGGCTTGACCCGCAGTGGGACGTACTGGTCGACCTCGCGCTCCAGTAGAGAGTTGACCGGGTGATCGGCGAGCGTCGCGCCGATCACGTACTTGTCCAGCTCGTGGAGGCGGCGCACGAGCGGCACGAAGTCACCGTCGGCCGACACCAGCGCGAACACCTCCAGCTGGTCGAGATCGGCAGCGGCCCTCAGCGCGTCGACGACCAGGACGATATCGGCGGCGTTCTTCTCGGCCTTGCCCGCCGAGAACACCTGCACGGTCTCCACCCCGGCCCGCTCGACGTCGCGGCGGTAGTCCTCGAGCCCCAGCGCGCCCCAGTCGGCGTACGCCCGCGCGACCGCGATGCTGCCGGCGCCGGCCTCCCGCGCCGCGGCGGCCTCCAGCTGCTCGAGGATCTCCTCCATCGAGATGTCGGGAATCTCAAGCTTGCCGTAGCCCTTGAACAGGTTCTCGGCGTCGATGAAGACGGCAACGTTGCGGTTGGTCACGCTCTTACGTTAGTCGGGGTTGCTCGAGCCGCTTACCTCACCTGCACCTCGCGGCCGGCGATTCAGCGCGAGGAGGAATAGTTCGGGGCCTCGGCGGTCATCTGGATGTCGTGCGGGTGGCTCTCCTTGAGCGACGCCGACGTGATGCGGACGAACCGGCCGCGCTCCTGCAGCTCGGGGATCGTGCGCGCGCCGACGTAGAACATCGACTGGTTGAGCCCGCCGATGAGCTGGTGGGCCACCGCGGACAGGGGCCCGCGGTACGCGACCTGGCCCTCGACGCCCTCGGGCACGATCTTGTCGTCGCTCGTGACCTCGGCCTGGAAGTAGCGGTCCTTGGAGTACGACTTCTTGCCCCGGCTGCTCATCGCGCCGAGCGATCCCATGCCGCGGTAGGCCTTGAACTGCTTGCCGTTGACGAA
>JAOPXY010000066.1 GCA_025964895.1 Aeromicrobium sp. | reverse complement strand
CGCAAGGGGCTCAGCATCACCCGCCCCGTCGTCAACGCGTTGCGCAGCAACTCCGGGCTGCGGCTGCTGTCGGGCTTCCTGACGATCTTCATGGCGTTCACGCTGCGCGAGCCGCCGGCGTCGATGGGGTGGGACGGCAATCCGACGATCCTGCTGGGACTCGTCGTGGGCGGCGCGGGGGTCGGCAACACGATCGGCACCCTGATCGGCTCGGCGGCCAGCTCGCGCCGGCCGGAGAAGGTCGTCATCGGCGTGCTGGTGCTCGACGTCGCGGTGCTGGCGACGGTCGGCGTGCTCTTCACCTGGTGGACGGCGGTGATCCTCGGCCTGACCGTCGGCATCTGCCAGTCGCTGGGCAAGCTCAGTCTCGACGCGCTGATCCAGCGTGACGTGCCCGAGCGCGTCCGCACCAGCATGTTCGCACGGTCGGAGACCCTGCTGCAGCTGGGCTGGGTCACGGGCGGCCTGATGGGCATCGGCCTGTTCGCGCTCGACGCCACGCCGCAGATCGGCCTGCTCGTGATGGGGGCACTGCTCGTCGTGTGGCTCGTGTTCGTGCTGCGGGGCGCGCGGGTCGGCGACCGACGGTCAGGCCAGCACGGCGGCCAGCCCGACCAGGACCGGCACGGACAGCAGGGTCGTGACCGCGGTGCAGTCGCGGGCGAGTAGCTCCGAGCGGCCGAAGCGCGATGCGTACACGAAGACGTTCTGCGCCGTCGGCAGTGAGGCCATGACCGTGATGCCGAAGACCTCGTGGTCGTCCAACCCGAAGACGAACCGCGCCAACACATACGCGACGGCAGGCTGCCACATGAGCTTCAGCAGCGCGATCCAGGCGACCTCGGCCCGCTGGGCCGTGCCGATGCGGCCGCCGAGGCGCAGCGAGATGCCGAACGCCAGCAGCGCGCCGGGCACAGCGATGCCACCGAGCAGCGACACGGGCTCGGCGACGACCTCGGGCAGGTCCGCACCCGAGAGCGACAGCACGACGCCCAGCGCCGCCGCAATCGTGACGGGATTGCGCGCCCCCGCGCCGACGAGCCCGAGGAGGGTGGGCCGCCTCCCGGACGCGTCCAGCTCGAGCACCGACAGTGCGATCGGGGCGTAGACGATCAGCTGCAGCACCATGAGCGGCAGCGCGAACGCCGCGTTGCCGAGCACGTACACCGCGATCGGCAGGCCGAGGTGGCCGCCGTTGGCGTACGAGGCGGACAACGCACCGACCGTGACGTGCGACGTCGATCGTCCCCGGCGCACCGCCAGCGGCACGTACACCACGACGACCGCCAGGACGCTCAGCGCGGCGATCGCGAAGCCGGGCCCCAGCACCTGCGAGACGTCGGTCCCGGAGAGGAGGTGGATCAGCAGGGCGGGCGTCGCGACGAAGTAGACGATGCGCGACAGCGCGCGCTGGCTGTCCTCGCCCAGGACGCCCAGGTGGGCCAGGAGCAGCCCCAGCGCGATCAGGATGCCGATGACCCCGAATCCCTGGAGCACCCCGCTCATGCGGGACGCCCCCAAGCGGCCGTCCGGCTCAGAGCTCGAGCTCGGTCGCGACGGCGCGCAGCACCTGGGCGATCGGCTTGGCCTTCTTGCTGTCCGGGTGGCGTCCGTGGCGGTAGCCCTCGCCGACCGAGTCGAGCATGCGGATCAGATCCTCCAGGATGACCGCCATCGCCTCGGGGTCCTTGCGGCGCGCGGCCGACTGCGACTTCGACACCGACGTGACGGGATCGAGCAGGCGCACCTGCAGGGCCTGGTCGCCGCGGCCGCCCTGGACGATGCCGAACTCGACGCGGGCACCGGCCTTGAGGGACGTGACGCCGTCCGGCAGCGCGTCGGCGCGGACGTAGACGTCCTCGCCCTCGTCGCGACTGAGGAAGCCGAAGCCCTTGTCGGAGTCGTACCACTTCACTTTGCCCGTGGGCATCGGAGCCACCTTCGTGTCATCTCATCTGGGACGGCGAGTCGCCGTCCTCCAAGCCTAGTGGTCGCGGACGGTCGGGGGCGACGCCGCCGGCGGATCGTCGACGATCATCTGCGTGCCCGTGTCCGGGCCGCGCTCCTCGAACGTGACCTCGACGGACTGGAAGCCCTTGTGCCGCTGCGACTTGGCGTACGCCGAGTACGCCTTCTGGTCGGCCGGCGTCAGGATGACGTTGTCGGTGAACGGGGTCAGCAGGGCCCGCGGGTACAGGTGGCGACGCAGCACGACGTTGACCTCGAGCCCCAGCACCACCATGATCGACGCGAGGTAGATGAACGCCATGAGCCCGAGCACCAGGGCGAACGTCTTGTTGACCTGGTCGTCGGCCTTGCCGATCACCTCGCGCACGTACGTGTTGCCGACCCACTGCAGCACCTGCCACAGCAGCCCCGTCACGACCGCCCCCGGCAGGACGGCGCGCGGCTTGGCGCGGCCGAGGCTCACGAGCCGGAAGATCGCCGCGAAGATGACGACGGTCAGCAGGAAGCTGGCGATCTTGACCAGGCGCTCGAGCGTCGGCTCGAGATTCGTCCCGATCGTGTCGGGGTTCGACAGCACCGACGTCACGATCGCGAGCGCCAGGATGCCGATGCCACCGATCGACAGGAAGGCGAGGCTGCGAAAGCGCAGCAGGAAGGGGTTCGCGCGGCTGTTGCGCGGGATCGACCACGCGATGTTGGCGGCGTTCTGGATCGCCTGCCCCAGGCCCATCGCGCCGTAGATCGCCGTGAGCCCACCGACGACGATGGCGCCCGTGCTGCCCTGGAGGCCCTCCGAGCGTCCCAGCTGGTCGCCGATGATCGGGAACTGGCTGAGCGCGGAGTCGAGCAGGCGGTCGCGGAGGTCGTCGTTGCCCTGCACGATGAAGCCGAGGATCGACGTGCTGAGCAGCAGCAGCGGGAAGATCGCGATGAACGCGTAGTACGTCAGGATGGCCGAGAGGTAGGCGCCCTGGTCGTCGAAGTACTTGTAGACCACCGCGATCGGGAAGCCCACGACCGGGTGCCGGCGCTGGAACGCGTCTACCTTGCCGATGGGCCTGGGCGCGTCGCTCATGCGGGCTTCCGCGGCAGGTGCGGCCCGAGCGCCTCGACGACGGCGTCGAAGCGGGCCCGGTCGAGCACGGCACCCTCGCGGCGGACGTCTGCCGGGTCGACCCGCAGGAACCGGTTGAGCCGCACCTCGCTGGGCCGTCCGGCCCTGTCCCACGGTCCGGCACCGAGGTCGAACCAGAAGCGTCCCTCGCGGCGCTCCTGCTGCTCGTCGCGGTCGTGGTCCTGCGATGTCATGACGAGCGCCACGAGGTCGTCGGCGTCCCGGGCGATCAGCAGGACGGGACGGTCCTTGCCCTGCGCCGGATCGTCCTCGTACGGGACCCACGCCCAGACGACCTCACCGGGATCCGGTCGCCCGTCCGGATGGGGGTCGTACGCGATGTCCACCCGCCAAGCGTGCCACAGAGCGGCCGGTCGACCAGCGCAAGGATCACCCTGTCGCCGCCGTCATTCGCTGACGGTGATCCGCTTGTCGAACGCGACGTAGCCGCTGAAGTCCTGGCCGACCCGGTCGAAGGCCGTCGGGATGGGGTCGGGGTACGACCAGCCGCCGTCGGGCAGGACGTCGTCACCCGTGCCGACGTTCCAGTACTGGGCATCGCCCTTCCAGGGGCAGTGGTACGCCGTGGGGCTCTTCTCGAACGCGCCGTCGGTGAGACTGGACGGCGGGAAGTACCAGTTGCCCTCGATCTTGACGAGTTCCTCGGTGGGTGCCTCAGCGACGACGGTGTTCCCGATGACTGCCTTCATGTGTGCCTCCTGGGTGTGTCGTCCAGTGTGCACCTGCGTGCCTGGCGCGGCGAGGGGGATCTAGTCCGTCCCGGCGCGCCGGGCAGCCCGGGCCGCGTACTCCTCCTCGTCGAGGCGCGCGGCCTCCTCCAGCGTCGGCGCCGTGCCGCCGTGACGGGCCGGTGCCCACCACTGGCCCTCCGGGCGTACCGGGTACGCAGCGACCGCGTGGTCGAGCAGCGCCGTCATGGCGTCGCGCAGCTGAGCGGTCTCGGCGACGGGGTCCTCCCCCGTGACGGCGATCGGCGCGCCGACGTGCAGACCGATCGTCTTGCCCCGACCGGTCAGGTCCGACGGGTGGTCCTTCGTCTTGATCAGCTGGGTCCCCCACGTGACCATCGGGATCAACGGCACCCCGGCCTCGGCGGCCATGCGCACGGCGCCGGTCTTGAGCTCCTTGATCTCGAACGACCTGCTGATCGTCGCCTCGGGGAAGATGCCGACGATCTGGCCCTCCTGGGCGTACCGGACGGCGTCGTCGTAGGACTGCTGGCCATTGTCGCGATCCACCGAGATGTGGTGGTACGAGCGCATGAGCGGGCCGGAGATCCGGTGGTCGAACGCGTCCTTCTTGGCCATGAACCGCACGAGGCGGCCGCTCGGCTGCGCCGCAAGCCCGTCGAAGACGAAGTCGACGTAGCTGACGTGGTTGGCAGCGAGGATCGCGCCGCCCTGACGCGGGATGTGCTCGGTGCCGGACATCTGGAACGTCATCCCGAGAACCCTGAACAGCGTCTTGGCGGTCAGGATCGTGGCCGGATAGGTGAGATCGCGCATCCGGTCAGCGTAGTGCACACGCGTTCACTCGGGGGTGGGCCGGAGGGCGGCGGGGACGCCCCGCCGGCCGCCGGCCGCGTCACTCTCGACGCTCGTCACTCCTCAACTACGTGAACCGCGGCCTCCTCGGCGCTCGCCGCGGCACCGTCGATGCCGACGTCCTCGCCCACAAGGTCCTTCTCGACGTCCTCGCCGATGCCCCCGTCCGGATCGACCAGCCGACCGGCGCGCTCGGTGCCGACCTCGCCGTCGTCCAGGTCCTCGGCGGGCAGCTCGTACGGATCGGGCTCGGGCTCCTCCTGGCGCAGGCGCTCATCGAGCGACTCGCCCTGCAGCTGCTCGTCGGCCGTCGTGCCGAAGCCTTCGCCGCGGTAGCTCTCCGGCGGCGAGTAGCCCGAATCGAGGGTCGCGTCAGGATCGTCGAAGATCGCGTCCTGGTCGGGACCCTGGTCGTCTTCGGGGAAGGTGTCGGGTGTCTCTGTCATGACCTCAGCCTTTCACGCCAACCCAGAGGTGCAAGGTGGGCGTCGAGCTCGATCTCGACGAGGTGATCGGGGTGCGCGAGGCCGGCGACCTGCACCATCGTCGCGACGGGGCGCACCGCGTCGAAGGCCTCCCGGTGGGCCCGGCCGACCTCGTCGAAGTGGGCGATGTCCACGACGAACATGCGGGTCCGCACCACGTCCTTGGCATCGAGTCCCGCGGTGCGCAGCGCCGCCACCGCGATGCCGAACGCGACCCGGGCCTGCTCGTGCGGGTCGCCGACGCCAACGACCTCCCCGTCGATCGTCGCGGTCGTGCCGGCCACCCAGACCGAGTCGCCGACCCGCACGGCCCGCGAGTAGCCGACCGACTCCTCCCACGGGGCACCCGAGCTGATGTTCTTCCTCATCGCCACTCCTGGATCGTGAGCTCCATGACCAGCGCGTCGACGCCACCGGCGTAGTAGCCCGCGCGGGTGCTGATGGTGTCGAAACCGCCGGACTCGTACAGGCCGATCGCCGCGGTGTTGTCGGCGGCGACCTCCAGCAGCATGCGGTCGGCACCGAGATCGCGGGCGCGGTCGACCAGGGCCGTCAGCACGTCGCGCGCCAGGCCGCGGCCGCGGCACGCGGGCAGGACGGCGATGCGATCGAGGTCGGCCACGTCGCCCGCGAGCGAGACCGCGCCGTACGCCGTCAGGTCGTCGGTCACCAGCACGACGTGCCGCTCGCTGCTCACCTCGTCGGTCACGAGGCCCTCGCTCCAGGCCGAGGTGCCGAAGCACGCGGCCTCGATCGCGGCGATCGCCGGGACGTCGCCGACGCCCGCGGGGCGGATCATGCCCGCTTGGACACGGTCTGCGGCACGGCGTCGGGCCGGCGCAGGTACAGGGGCTCGAGCGGCACCTCGGTCGCCCGTCCGGAGACGACGAGCGCGGCCAGCGCAGCGGCCCGCGGGTCGCCCGCCTCGCCGGCCGCCCGCAGGACGCCGTCGTACAGGTGGGCGCCGCGCCCGTAGGCGGGGAGGTCCGGGTGCTGCGCGGCGAGATCGGCGGGCTTCAGCACGTGCGGTCCGTCGAGCCGGACGTGTCCGCCCCCGTATCTGGCCCAGTAGACCTCCTTGCGGCGGGCGTCGGTCGCCACGAGGAACTCCCCCTCGGCCTGCACGTCGGCGGCCACGATGTCGAGCGAGCAGACGCCGTGGGTCGTGAGGCGCAGCGTGGAGCCGAGCGTCAGCGCGGTGACGACACCGACGCGCAGCCCCGTGAACGGTCCGGGGCCCACGCCGACCGCGACGTCGGTGAGATCGGCCATCGCCGCTCCGGCCTGCGCCATCGCGTCGCGGATCGCGGGCGCCAGCAGCTCGCCGTGCGCCATCGCGCCCTCGCCCGACGCCTCGCCCACGACCCGGTCGCCGTCGTGGACCGCGACGGTGATGACGGGGGTCGCGGTGTCGAACGCAAGCAGCAGCACGTCCGCCACCCTAACGCTGAGGGGAGAGTTCCCGCCCCATGAGGAGGGAGTTCCCGCCCCATGAGGAGGGAGTTCCCGCCCCATGAGGGGAGAGTTCCCGCCCGATGAGGGAAGAGTTCCGGCCCCATGAGGAGGGAGCTCCGGCCCGTGACAGGGCAGTCCAGGCGCTGGGCAATGGTCCCAGGGGACGACAAGTCCCTCCTGGCGGGGCAGGATCTGCCCCGCCGACGGGCGGGAAGTACCCCGTCGAGGGGCGGGAAGTACCCCGTCAGCGTCAGGGGGCGAGGAGGGTGGAGCGGAGGGGGACGCCGACCCAGCGGGGGCCGTGCGGCTTGATCGTCACGACGCGCGGGTCGTGGTCGTCGGAGACGTCGTCGAGATCGCCGTCGTGCGGCGTGCCCAGGGGGTCGACGGGCCGGGCGCCGCGCACCTCGATCTTGACGTGCAGCCAGCTGTCGGTGAGCTGCTCGGCCATCCCGTCGCCCCACTCGACGACCGTCACCGACGACTCCGTCGAGGAGTCCAGGTCGAGGTCGTCGATCTCCCTCAGGTGACCCAGGCGGTACGCATCGACGTGCACGAGCGGCGGCCCCTCGACGAGCGACGGGTGCGTGCGGGCCAGGACGAACGTCGGCGACGTGATGGGTCCGCGGACGCCGAGCGCCTCGCCGAGCCCCTGCGTGAACGTCGTCTTGCCGGCGCCGAGATCGCCCGACAGCACCAGCAGGTCACCGGCGCGCAGCAGCGGGGCCAGCCGCGTGGCGAGCGCCTGCATCTCACCGGGGGTCGGCACCTCGCGCGCCAGCCACAGCGTCTTGCCGAACTCGATGAACGGCTCGTCGCGGCCGACCGGGTGGTACAGGCGGCGCGACCAGAACTGCACCGTGTCGGGGAGCTCCTCGCGGACGTCGAGCCAGATGCCGTCCTTGCCGCGCTCCTCGGCCGTGTCCTCCGCGACGCCGACCATCGCCGACGCGACGCCGCGGGCCTGGATGTCGGGATCGACGCACACGCGCCGCAGCCCCAACTGGCCGGGACGCGACTCGTCGAACAGCATCGCGCCCATCGGCAGGCCGCGGCGCTCCACCAGGAGTCCCCCGGCGGTCGCGAGCGTCTCGGCGACGGTCGAGGTCGTCTCGTCCAGCGCCGTCGTCGGCGGGTCGAGCACGGGGCGGGCACCGAACGACCGATGGATGATGTCGACGATCACGGGTGCGTGCTCGGGCCCGGCCTCCACGACATTGAGCGCGTTCGAGCCGGTCATGCCAGCTCACCCTGCACGTCGTCGAGGACGTCCTCGATGGCCCGCGTGACGGCCTCGTGCGCCTCGAACATCAGCATGTGGCCGACGCCGTCGAGCTCGACGAGCTTGGCGTCAGGGATCTGCTCGGCGAGCCGGCGGCTGTGCTTGACCGGGGTCATGAGATCGGCCGTGCCGCCCATCACGACCGTCCGTGCCCGGCCCAGATCGGCCAGGCCGGACGCCAGGTCGAGGTTTACGAAGTTGCCGTAGAAGTCCGACAGGACGTGGGTCGGCGCCCGCAGCAGCATCTCGTTGGCCATGTCGACGTGCCGCTCCTCGGCGCCGGCTCCCAGCCCCCAGCGCCGGATGACCGAGTAGCTGTTGAACCGGCGACCCCAGTCGAGCACCGGCGCACCCACCCGCAGCATCGGGATCAGGTACCGCATGCCGGGGCTGCTGCGCGTCAGGCGTCCGCTGCTCGTGCCCAGCAGCACGACGCCCTTGACCCGTCCGCCGAACAGCTTCGGCTGCGAGCGGGCTAGCTCCATGATCGTCATGCCGCCCATCGAGTGCCCGACGAGGACGATCGGCCCACGGGGCACGAGCTGCTTGATGACGGCAGAGACGTCGTCGGCGAGATCGGCGAGCGAGGAGTTGGTGTCGTAGGAGCGCCCCGACCGGCCGTGCGACCTCAGGTCGACGAACACCATCCGCACCCTCCCCCGCAGCGCGAGCCGCTGGTAGTGCCACACGTCCATGTTCTCGACCCAGCCGTGCAGGAACACGATCGTCGGGGTCTTGCGCTCGGCCTCGTCGATCTCGACGTGCAGCGGCGTGCCGTCGGTCGACATCACGATCTGTCCCGCGCTGCGGACGGTGCCGAACTCGACCTCCTCGCCGCGACGGCGCCGTCGGTGCGTCCGCTGCCGACCGTTGAGCAGGGTCGCCACGGCGCCGGCAGCCACGAAGGCTCCGGCGGTCGTCGCGATCTTCACGGTCCTCTTCGTCGTCACATGTCTCCCCGGTAGGTGCGTACGAGACGGCCCCCGAGTCGGGTCACGACCTCGTACGCGATGGTGCTGGATGCCCGCGCCCAGTCTTCCGCAGTGGGTTCGCCGTCGTCACCAGGGCCGAACAGCACCGCGACGTCGCCGGCTGCGGCGGGCCGGTCGCCGAGGTCGACGACGAGCTGGTCCATGCACACCCGCCCCACGACATCGGCCCGCGCCCCGCCGACCTGCACCTGAGCCCGGTTCGACGCCGCGACCGCGATGCCATCGCCGTAGCCCATCGGCACGAGACCCACGGTCGTGTCGCGCTCGGCCGTCCAGGTGTGCCCGTACGACACCGATGCGCCCGCCCGCAGCCGCTTGACGTGGGCGAGCCGGGCCCGCAGCGTCAGGACGGGCGTGAGGGGCGTGGAGTAGCTCATGCCGGGATCGGGACGGATGCCGTACGCGGCGATGCCGACGCGCACGAGGTCGAAGTGGGCCGACGGGCGCGACAGGGTCGCCGCGGAGTTGGCGAGGTGGCGCAGCCCCGGCTCGACGCCCGCCGCGGCGAGCTCGTCGACGGCGTCGCGGAAGACGGCCTCCTGCGCGTCGTTGGCCGGGTGCGCCGGCTCGTCGGCGCACGCCAGGTGCGACCAGGCGCCCGTGATCTCGACACGTCCGGCCGCCTGGGCCGTCGCGGCGGCCGCTGCCAGCTGGGTCCAGGCCTCGCCGAGGGCCCCGTTGCGCGACAGGCCCGTGTCGACCTTCAGCTGCACGCGAGGGCGGACGCGGGCGGCGGCGATGATCTCCGCAAGCTGTGCGGCCGACGACGCCGTCACCTCGACGCCGGCGTCGACGGCCGAGGCGTAGTCGGCGCCGGGGCTGGCGAGCCAGCACAGCAGCGGCCCGGTGTCGCCGGCGGCACGCAGGGCCAACGCCTCCTCGATCGTGGCGACGCCGAGCCACGGCGATCCGGCCGCCCGGGCGGCGCGCGCCATCGGCACCGCGCCGTGGCCGTACGCATCGGCCTTGACGACCGTCATCAGTGCCGACGACGGAGCGCACGCGGCCATGGCGGCGATGTTGGCGGCGAAGGCGTCGAGATCGACGACCGCCTCGACCTGGGGTCCGGACATGTCAGTGCCTCCAGTCGCGCACGTCGTCGAGCGAGCCGTCGTGGAACGCGGCGATCGTCGCCGGCAGCGCGGCGGCGACGGCGGACGCCGTGACGGGTCCCCCAGGATTGGCGCGCACGCTCGCGGCACCGTGCAGGAACGCCGCGATCGACCCGGCGTCGTGCGGATCGGCGCCCGACGCCAGCAGTGATCCGGCGAGGCCCGCCAGCACATCGCCGGAGCCGGCCGTGCCGAGCCACGGCGACCCGGTCAGGTTGACACGCGTCGGTCGCCCGGGAGTCGCGACGAGCGTGCGGGCGCCCTTCAGCAGCACCGTGACGCCCCATCGCTCGGCCGCCTGGGTGACGTGGGCCAGCGGCTCGGCCTCGACCGTGTCGCGGTGCAGGCCCAGCATCGCGGCCAGCTCGCCGGCGTGCGGCGTCAGCAGGGCCGGGACGTCGAGGGCGTCCGGCAGGTGCTGCAGTGCGCTCGCGTCGATCACGACCGGGACCCCGTCGTCGAGGGCCGCCACGAGCTGCACCTTGGCGTCGTCGCCGCTGCCGGGCCCGACGACCCAGGCCTGGACGCGTCCCGGGCCGGCGACGACCTCGGGGGCCCGGTCGACGATCCGGCGGCTCAGCTCGGCGTCGCCGACGAAGCGGACCATGCCGGCCATTCCGTTCTGCGCCCCCGCGACGCACAGGTGCGCGGCGCCGGCGTACTGGGCGGACCCCGCAGCGATGCCCACGACGCCGCGGGAGTACTTGTGGCTCGTCGGTGTCCGGAGCCAGTCGAACGTCTGCGCCAGCAGGTCGCCGTCGGACGGCTCGATCGCCTCGAGGCTCGCGGCGGGCAGGCGCGGCGCGAGGCCGATGTCGACGAGCGGAGGCAGGCCGGAACCGGCCGCGTTCGCCGCCGGGCCCACGAGGAGGGCGTTCTTGTACGTGCCGAACGTGACCGTCACGTCGGCGGTGACGTAGGCGCCGGTGGAGGGCAACGTGCCCCCGTCGACGTCGACACCCGACGGCACGTCGACCGCCACCGTGAACGGTCGCGTGCCCGCGATCCATTCCGCCCACTGCGCGGCACGCCCGCTCAGACCGGGACGGGCGCCGATGCCGAACAGCGCGTCGAGGCAGTGGCGCTGGCGCGACGGGGCGTCGACGACCTGGGCGCCGGCGCCGCGCGCCGCGGCGAGACCGGCGGCGTGCACCGACACCGGATCGAGCAGGCAGAGATCCACGCGCACCCCCCGGTCGAGCAGGTGCACCGCGGCGTACAGCGCGTCGCCCCCATTGTTGCCGGGACCCACGAGCACCGCGACGACCTCGCCGGCGGCCACGTGGCCCAGCGCCTCGGCGAGGCCCCGCGCGGCGCGGCGCATGAGCTCACCGTCCGGCAGGTCTGCCGCGAGCGACGCCTCCGCGGCACGGACGTCGTCGACGCGGTGCGCGCTCAGCACTCGGCCACCACGAAGGCCGTCGCCACGGTCGTGTCGTGCGAGATCGAGACGTGGATCGTCTCGATGCCCAGCGCGGCCACGCGCTCGGGCGCCGCACCGTGCAGGCTGAACGCGGGCGCGCCTGCGGCGTCGGTGACGATCTCGAAGTCCTGCCACGACAGGCCGGACGGGGCGCCCATCGCCTTGGCGAGCGCCTCCTTGGCCGCGAACCGGCCCGCGAGCGACTCGACCGACAGACCGGCCTCGGCCGGCGTGAACAGGCGGTCCCGCAGCGTCGGGGTGCGCTCGAGCGACGTCGCGAACCGCGCGAGGTCCACGACGTCCACCCCGATGCCGAGGATCGTCACTACTCGACCGTGACCGACTTGGCCAGGTTGCGGGGCTGGTCGACGTCGTGGCCCAGCTGGTTGGCGAACTCGGTCGCAAAGATCTGCAGCGGCACCGTCGCGACGAGCGGCTGCAGCAGCGTCGGCACCTTCGGCAGGCGGATCAGGTGGTCGGCGTACGGCACGACGTCGTCGTCGCCGTCCTCGGCGAGCACGATCGTGCGGGCGCCGCGAGCGCGGATCTCCTGGATGCTGCTGACGGTCTTCTCCTGCAGCTGGTCGCGGCCCTTGGGGGGCACGACGACGAAGACCGGCAGCCCCTCCTCGACCAGGGCGATCGGACCGTGCTTGAGCTCGCCGGCGGCGAAGCCCTCCGCGTGGATGTAGGCCAGCTCCTTGAGCTTGAGCGCGCCCTCGAGTGCCACGGGGTAGCCGACGTGGCGGCCCAGGAACAGGATCGAGCGGGATCCCGACAGGTCGGCCGCGAGCTTGCGCACCTGGTCGCCCTCGTCGAGCAGCCGCTGGATGCCGGCAGGGATCTTCTCGATCTCGGCGATGATCCCGGCGATCTCGTCGCCGTACTTGGTGCCCTTGACCTGGGCGAGATACAGCGCCAGGAGGTAGCAGGCCACCACCTGGGACAAGAAGCCCTTCGTGGACGCGACCGCGACCTCCGGGCCGGCGTGCGTGTAGATCACGGCGTCGGACTCTCGCGGGATCGTCGAGCCGTTCGTGTTGCAGATCGACAGCACCCTCGCCCGCTGCTGTCGCGCGTACCGGATCGCCATGAGGGTGTCCATCGTCTCGCCGGACTGGCTGATCGCGACGACCAGCGTGCTCTTGTCGAGGATCGGGTCGCGGTAGCGGAACTCCGAGGCCAGCTCGACCTCGCACGGGATGCGCGTCCAGTGCTCGATCGCGTACTTCGCGACGAGCCCGGCGTACGACGCCGTGCCGCACGCGATGATGACGATGCGGTCGACGTCGCGCAGCTCGTCGTCGCTGAGGCGCATCTCGTCGAGCTGCAGCATGCCGCCGGGGGTGTGCCGCCCGAGCAGCGTGTCGGCGACGGCCTGCGGCTGCTCGTCCATCTCCTTGAGCATGAACCAGTCGTAGCCGCCCTTCTCGGCGGCCGAGACGTCCCAGTCGACGTGGTACTCGATGGTCTCGGCGGGCTCGCCGAAGAAGTCGGTCACGACGATCTCGTCGGCCGTGATCGTGACCACCTGGTCCTGGCCGAGCTCGACGGCGTCGCGCGTGAACTCGATGAACGCCGCGACGTCCGACCCGAGGAAGTTCTCGCCCTGGCCGCGGCCCACCACGAGCGGGGAGTTCCGGCGGGCCCCCACGACGACGTCGGGTTGCCCGGCGTCGCAGATCACGAGGGTGAACGCGCCCTCGAGCCGGCGGCACACGGCGCGGACGGCGTCCGACAGGTCGGGGGTGCGCTGCAGCTCGTCGTGCAGCAGGTGCGCGACGGTCTCGGTGTCGGTCTCGGAGAGCAGCTCGTGAC
>JAOPXY010000053.1 GCA_025964895.1 Aeromicrobium sp. | reverse complement strand
GCGGCACAGACGCGCGCCCTGGAGGGCGATGTCGATGATGCCCTCCTTGGGCAGGTCGAAGACGACGCGCCGCTGCAGCACCGAGGTGGAGTTGTAGAAGTGGACGATCGCCTGCTTGCTCCCCCGGATCGCGTCGAAGGTCCGGTCGATCAGGGGCTCGCGGCACTGCGTCAAGACCTGGATCACGACGTCGTCGGGGATCAGGTCGCCCTCGATCAGCTGTCGGACGAAGTCGTAGTCGGTCTGGCTCGCGCTCGGGAAGCCGACCTCGATCTCCTTGTAGCCCATGCGAACGAGCAGCTGGAACATCGCCAGCTTGCGCGCCGGGGTCATGGGGTCGATCAGGGCCTGGTTGCCGTCACGCAGGTCGACGGCGCACCAGCGCGGCGCCTGGGTGATCGACGTCGCCGGCCACGTGCGGTCGGGCAGGTCGACCGGCACGAAGGGTGCGTACCGGTGGGTCGGCATGCCGCTGGGCTGCTGGGCGGTGGTGGCGTACTCGAACATCTTCAATCCTCGGGTGCTTGTCTGGGAACTCGTCGGGCTGACGTGCGGCCGGGACGTGACAAACTCCGCGCCGAGGGGTCCGACCTAGAGGACCTCGGCGCGGCAGAGAAGAAGCGAGCGGATCTCCAGCACATGCCTAGGCTAGCAGCATGACGACTCAGGCGAGCAGCGGCTCATATGTGGAAGCGGGCAAGGAATTCAACCGGGACATGGACTACATCCCCGACCGGATCACCCGTGGCGGCACCGACACAGCCGGACGTCCGGCCTGGCCCGTCGAGGCGGGCCGCTACCGGCTCGTCGTCGCCCGCGCGTGTCCCTGGGCCAACCGGGCCATCATCGTGCGACGGCTGCTGGGCCTGGAGGACGCGATCTCCATCGGGTACTGCGGCCCCACGCACGACGCCCGCAGCTGGACGTTCGACCTCGACCCGGGCGGCGTCGACCCCGTCCTCGGCATCGAGCGCCTGCAGGAGGCGTACTTCGAGCGCTACCCCGACTACCCGCGCGGCATCACGGTGCCGGCGATCGTCGACGTGCCGACCGGCCAGGTCGTGACGAACGACTTCCCGTGGATCACGCACGACTTCGCGACCGAGTGGACCGAGCACCACCGCGGGGGCGCACCCGACCTGTGGCCGGCCGACGTCCGTGACGAGATGGAGGAGGTCATGAAGCGGATCTTCACCGAGATCAACAACGGCGTCTACCGCTGCGGCTTCGCCGGCTCCCAGGAGACGTACGAGGCCGCGTACGACCGGCTGTGGGTCGCGATGGACTGGCTCGAGGAGCGCCTCACCGACCGGCGATTCCTGATGGGTGACACCATCACGGAGGCCGATGTGCGCCTGTTCACGACGCTGGCGCGCTTCGACTCCGTCTACCACGGCCACTTCAAGTGCAACCGGCAGAAGCTCACCGAGATGCCGGCGCTGTGGGCCTACGCCCGCGACCTGTTCCAGACCCCCGGCTTCGGCGAGACGATCGACCAAGAGGAGATCAAGAAGCACTATTACGTCGTGCACGCCGACATCAACCCGACGCAGATCGTGCCGGCCGGCCCCGACCCCGCGGTGTGGCTCACACCGCACGGACGCGAGGCGCTGGGCGGGCGTCCCTTCGGCGACGGCACGCCGCCCGAACCGGAGCGCTGACGCTCAGGGGGCCGTGGCGCGTCGCATGATCGCGGCGACGACATCGGACTTCGCGTCGGCGTAATCGTTCATGTCGTTCCACGTCCGGTCGGCCAGGGAGCGCTTGACGTCCTCGTAGAGCTGCCGGTCGTCGGCATGGTTGCGCAACCAGTCGCGGAAGATCCGGTGCCGCCGCTCCCAGTCGCTGCCGAGCGGGCAGACGTGCAGGTGGACGCCGAGGTCGGGCGTGCGCAGCATGCGGTGCCCGGGCTCGCGGACGCGCAGCACGTAGCCGGCCCGCTCCAGATCGGGCACGTACGCCGCTTCGTCCTCGACATCGGCGACGCTGAGGTCGATGTCGATGACCGGCTTGGCGGCGAGGTGCGGAATGCTCGTCGAGCCGATGTGGTCGACCCGGAGCGCCCGGGCGCCCAGAGCCGCGACGATGCGCTCGCGCTCGCGCTGGTAACGGGCCGCCCACGCGGGATCGTGGGCAACCAGCACGATGTGCCGCGCCTCCGGCCCACCGATCAGCACGCCCTCGGGACGATCGGCGCTCACGCGGTCACCGGTCCGGGCTCGACGATGCGGGCGACGGGTGCGCGACCCGTGAGCGACTGCGGCAGGAGCGTCGCGACCCACCGCTGTCGGCGCGACGCGCCCGACCGCAGCGAGCCCACGACCGACCGCAGGTCTGCCACACCGTCACCCGTCGTGACGGCGTCGCGGGCGAACCGCGCCTGCTCGACGCGCCGCAGCAGCGCCTCGAGCGCGTCGGGGTCGACGCCGGGGCGGCGGGCCAGGCGGCCCGCGAATCCTCGGGGCGTGTCGGCGGCCGAGGCCAGGATGCGCAGGTCGCGGGCGACGTCCTCCAGCTCTCGCCACAGCGGCTCGACATCGCTGCCACCCCGCCGGATGCGCCACCGCCGCCGTGCCGAGCGCACCAGCCACGGCGCGAGACCGATCACGACGAGGGCCGCCGCGGTCACGATCGCGGTGCGGGGCGCCGTCTCCTGCGCCGTCGCGGCCGGCGCGACCGTCCCGTCGTCGAGTCGGTCGGCCCCCGCCGGCACGGGAGCGGCGGTCGAGGTGTCCTCGTCGGCCGCCTCGTTGTCGGGGGTGTCGGCGACGGGCTCCGCGAACGAGGTGCCCGACCCGACGCTCGTCGTGGGATCGAACCGGACCCAGCCGACGCCCTCGAAGTAGATCTCGGTCCAGGCGTGCAGGTCGTCGGAGGTCGCCTTGTACTCGGTCTCGCCGTCGACGAGGCCGTTCGTGCTGCCGGGCGCGTACCCGACCGCGATGCGCGACGGGATGTCGAGCGTCCGAGCCATGACGGCCATCGCCGATGAGAAGTGCACGCAGTAGCCGGCCTTGACCTCGAGGAACTTCGCGATGACGTCGACGCCGTTGCC
>JAOPXY010000046.1 GCA_025964895.1 Aeromicrobium sp. | reverse complement strand
ACGTGAACCCCCCCCCCGCGGAACAGCCCGGGCAGCAGGTCGTTCGCCAGCACGCCCACGAGGCCCAGCTGGTCGACGAGATCGTCATAGCGTCCCAGGGTGCCCGCGCCGACGTTGTCGGCGTGCTGGAACGTCGACAGCAGGATCGCCGCGTCACTGCTGGAGGCGGCCTTGGACTCGAGGAACGTGCTGATCTCCAGGAGCAGACGCCGGTGCGAGCGACGCGGTGCGCTGTGCCGGGCAGCGAGCTCGAAGGGCGTCCCGGCGTCGGGCACCCGGCCGGTGGGCACGAGATGGGCAGCCATGCCGATCGTCTCGGACTCCGCGACGTCGAGCACGCGGGGCCGGCCGAACAGCCAGCCCTGCCCGAAGGTGGCGCCCATGGCCTCGGCCGTCACGAGCTGTCGGTCGGTCTCGATGCCCTCGGCGAGGATCGTCGCGCCGGTCGTCTCGGCATGCGCCGTCACGGCGCTCATGATGCTCGCGGAGTGCTGGTTGGGCAGCGTTCGGACGAGCTGCATGTCGAGCTTGATGATGTCGGGAGCAACGAGCGGCAGCATCGCCAGCGACGCCGGATCGGCGCCCACGTCGTCGAGGGCGATGAGCCAGCCCCTCTCGCGGACCGACCGCACGGCGCGCAGCAGCGCCGCCGGGTCGCCCGTCAGCGCCCGCTCGGTGATCTCGACGACCATCGGGGTGCTGTCAGCGCCGACCGAGCTGGCGAACAGGGCGAGGCACTCGGGCTCGGAGTTGACGAAGACGCTGCCCGGCGCGGTCAGACCCGCCGTCGGGCGCTGGTGAGCGCCGTGTCGCGGCACGCCTCGTCGAGCTCGGTGAGCACGTGCTGGTCGCGGGCGGCCGCGAACAGGGCGTCGGGGGCCTTCCACACCGAACCCTCGGGGCCCCGCGTCAGCGCCTCGTAGGCGACGACGGTGCCGCTGTCCAGCGCCACGATCGGCTGGAACCTGGTGCTGAGACCGCGACCGCGGATGACCTCCAGCAGCGTCTGCATGTGGCTCCAGCTTCCGGTCGAATGGGCGACGAGTCCTGCGGTGCCAGCACCGGCCTCGAGCGATCTCATGCTACAACCGGTCACGGGCAGCGGCAGCGCCGAGCGACGACGTCAGTGCCGGGGACGATGCGTCACCGCGGCGAAGTCGGACTTGCGGATCACGCCGTGCACGCCCTTGACCCGGTCGACGACCTGAGACACCGCGAAGTCGCCGGCCGCGCTGAGGTACGCCATCGCGAGGTGACGGTCGATGCCGTAGTCGGTCTGCAGGAGGTCCAGGGCGCACCGCACGCAGTTCGACATCGCCTCGTCCAGATCCGGGTCGAGCCCGATCGGGATGAGCAGCTCGCTGGTCTCGGCGAACGGGCTGACCCGCCCGTTGCCGGGGCGCTGCTCGGCGCCGCCGGGCACGATCTCGAGCCGGAGCGTGGCGCGCAGAGAGGCCTCGAAGGCGGTGAGTGCCACCTCTCCGTCGCCCTGCGCGAAGTGCGGGTCGCCGACGTAGACGAGCGCGTCCTCGACTTGCACCGGGAGGTACAGCGTCGAGCCCACGCCCAGCAGGGAGACGTCGAGGTTGCCGCCGTGCATGCCGGGCGGCACGGAGTGCGGACGGGTGCCGCCGCTCACCGCCACGCCCATGACGCCCAGGAACGGTCGCAGGGGGAACCTGATGCTGCCGCGACCGGGGTCCGCGGCGTCGACCTGCATGCGGCCCCACCCGCTCGTCCCGTCCGGCCGCGTCGTGCCGGCCTCCGCCGTCGCGAACGTCATGGACGTCCCGTCGGTCTGGGGCATCTCGCCGGGCAGGGCGCCGAAGCCGTGGCGCGCGGAGACCATCCCGTACGGCACGCGGGGCGACAGCGACAGCACCGTGATGGCCAGCAGGTCGCCGGGGCGGGCACCGGTCACGGCGATGGGACCGGTCACGACGTGCGGCCCCGCGACGCCGGCCTCGTGCGGGAAGGACGACGACGCCAGGTCCTGCGCATCGGCCAGGACCGCCGACGCCGGCACGCCGTACGACGCGAAGAAGGGCACTGGGTCACGGCCTTGGTCGTCCATGAGGCCCTCGTGGCTGAGCGTGTCGACCGTGATGACACTGCCGGACGTGACCCGGGCACGCGGCGCGTCCGACTCGCACGGGAGGTAGCCCCAGAACACGGTCTCGGGTGTCGACGCGAGATAGGTGTCGGGGTGGGCGTGAAGATCGGTCTGGAGGATCGCGAATCCGCTGCCGGCGATGTCGAGCGGGCGAGGTGTCGTGGTGGCCATGCGGTCCTCCGGATCGGTTGGGCTCGACCTTAGACAGGTGCGATGTACGCCGTGTTTCACGACCGACTGACACATGTCACACGGACGAAACATTGACAGTGTTTACTGTGAGTAGCCGATGATTCATTAGAGTAGATCCGCGCGGCGGATCGGATCGGCGCTCGAGGAGGAGAAGCATGAGTTCCCAGCAGACGCCCGACCTGGCGACCTTGGCGGCCGAGTCCGGCACCACGTTCATCCTCGCGCTGTTCGTCGACCTCACCGGCAAGCCGTGCGCGAAGCTCGTGCCGGTCGAGGCGGTCGACGAGCTGATGACCGACGGCGTCGGTTTCGCGGGGTACGCGGCCGGCGCGATGGGGCAGGAGCCCAAGGACCCGGACATCATGGCGATCCCCGATGTCTCGTCGTTCACGCCGATCCCGTTCATCAAGGAGGGGCTGGCGCTCGTCCACTGCGATCCGCACGTCGAGGGCGTGCCGTGGAAGTTCGCGCCCCGGGTCATCCTGCGCAGCATGATCGAGCGCGCGGCCGCGCAGGACCTCGAGGTCTTCGTCGGCGCCGAGGTCGAGTACTTCCTCGTCGGCAAGGACGAGCACGGCAGCCTCATGACGGCCGACCCGTCCGACAACGCGGCTCGCCCCTGCTACGACGCGCGTGGCGTGACCCGGATGTTCGACCACCTCGCGGCCGTGTCGACGGGCATGAACGGCCTCGGCTGGGCCAACTACGCCAACGACCACGAGGACGGCAATGGGCAGTTCGAGCAGAACTTCGCGTACGCCGATGCGCTGACCACCGCCGACCGCGTCATCACGTTGCGCTACCTGATCTCGATGCTCGCCGAGCAGCGCGGGATGATCGCCACGTTCATGCCCAAGCCGTTCAGCGATCGCACCGGCAGCGGCCTGCACATGCACCTGTCGCTGTGGAAGGACGGGGAGCCGCTCTTCCCGGCCGAGACCGACGACCGCGGCCTCGGCCTCGCGCCGCTGGCCTATGCGTTCATCGGCGGCGTCCTCGAGCACGCCTGCGCCCTGCAGGCCGTCATCGCACCGACCGTCAACTCCTACAAGCGCACCGGCGCGGTCTCCACGACGTCCGGCGCGTCGTGGGCGCCGCGATTCCCGACCTACGGCGGCAACGACCGGACGCACTACGTGCGCGTGCCGGACAACAACCGCATCGAGCTGCGCGGCGGCGACGGCTCGGCCAATCCGTACCTCGCAGCCGCCGGCGTGATCGGCGCGGGTCTCGACGGCATTGAGCGGGATCTCGATCCCGGCACCCCGGGCGGAGACAACGGCGCCGAGCGCGAGGCGCTCCCGCTGACCCTGCTGCACGCCGTCGAGGCTCTCGAGGCCGACACCGCCCTCAGCGGGGTGCTCGACGCAGCCGGGCCCGGCGTCGCGGCCTACTTCGCGCACCTCAAGCGCGAGGAGTTCTTCACGTGGCACAGCCAGGTCAGCGCCTGGGAAGTCGACCAATACCTCACGGCTTTCTGAGCCGATCCCACCTCACCCCCCAGCAAGGAGAACACCATGTGCGGCATCGTCGGTCTGCATCTGCGGACGCCTGACCTCTACCCACGCCTCGGCGAGCTGTTGACCGGGATGCTCTGCGAGATGCAGGACCGGGGCTCGGACTCCGCAGGCGTCGCGGTCTACGGCGACCCCCGCTGGTCGCCGCCGGGCCACGCGACGGTCTCGATCCTCGACACCCCCCTGGGGGCCGCCGAGCTGGCCGTCGCGATCGGCGCGGTCCTCGGCGAGCCGGTCGAGGTCATCGACGCGGACCCCACGTTCGTCGTCAACGCCCCCGTCGGGGTCGAGGCTCTGCGCAGCGCGGTCGCGTCCGCGGTGCCCGAGGCGCTCGTCATCGGCTTCGGCGAGGACCTCGCGGTGCTGAAGGGTGTCGGACACCCGCGCGACCTGGCCGACCGCTTCGGCCTCGAGCACGCCCAGGGGTGGCAGGGGGTCGGGCACACCCGCATGGCGACCGAGTCGGCCGTGACGCCGGCCGGGTGCCACCCGTACGCGACCGGACCGGACCAGTGCATGGTGCACAACGGCTCGTTCCACAACTACGCGACGATCCGGCGGGATCTGGTTGCCCGCGGCATGCACTTCGACAGCGAGAACGACACCGAGGTCGGCGCGCGCTTCGTCGCGCAGTGCCTGCAGGACGGCATGGACATCGAGACCTCCCTCAAGGAGCTGTGCCGGACGTTCGACGGCTTCTACACGCTGCTGGTGTCGAACAAGGACTCCTTCGCGGTCGTCCGCGACGCGATCGCGTGCAAGCCCGCCGTCATCGCCGAGACCGGCGACTGGGTCGCGATGGCGTCGGAGTACCGCGCCCTCGTCGGCCTGCCCGGCATTGAGACCGCTCGCATCTTCGAGCCCGAGCCCGAGCAGGTGTACGCATGGACGCGCTGACCCCCCTGGAGCTCGACCTGTCGACGTCGACGTTGCGCGAGGTCAACGCGACGCTGCACGCCCCCGACCTTGACGCCGACACCGTCGTCGTCCGCCACCCCGCCGGCAAGCACAGCGTTGCCGTCGGCCTCACCAAGCCGATCTCCGTGACGATCGACGGACATGTCGGCTACTACGCGGCCGGCATGAACCAGGCCGCCGACGTCGTGATCAACGGCAACGCCGGCGTGGGCGTCGCGGAGAACATGATGAGCGGCTCGGTGTGGGTCAAGGGCAGCGCCTCGCAGTCCGCGGGGGCCACGGCCCACGGCGGACTGCTGGTCATCGAGGGCGACGCGGCGGCGCGCTGCGGCATCTCGATGAAGGGCGTCGACATCGTGGTCGGCGGCAGCATCGGGCACATGAGCGCGTTCATGGCCCAGGCCGGCACGCTCGTCGTTCGCGGCGACGCCGGTGACGCGCTGGGCGACTCGATCTACGAGGCGCGCCTCTACGTCCGGGGCACCGTCGCGTCGCTCGGGGCCGACTGCGTCGCGAAGGAGATGGGCCCCGAGCACCACGAGCAGCTCGCAGCGCTGCTGAAGGCCGCGGGCCACGACGACGACACGCATGAGTACACCCGGTACGGATCGTCCCGCACGCTCTACCACTTCCACGTCGACAACGCCTCGGCGTACTGATCCCGAGAGGCCACACCATGACACGGCACATCACCCAGCCGCGGGAGTCGGCGACCTTCAACCGCTCGGTCATCGCGGAGATCCAACGCGCGGCCGAGACCGGCATCTACGACATCCGCGGCTGGGGCGCCAAGCGCTCGCTCCCGCACTTCGACGACCTGCTGTTCCTCGGCGCGAGCATGTCGCGCTATCCGCTCGAGGGGTACCGCGAGCGCTGCGGCACCGACATCGTGCTGGGCGACCGCAACGCCAAGTACCCGCTGCACCTCGACACCCCCGTCACGATCGCCGGGATGAGCTTCGGCGCCCTGTCGGGACGGGCCAAGGAGGCGCTGGGCCGTGGTGCGAGCGAGGTCGGCACGTCGACCACGACGGGCGACGGCGGCATGACGCCGGAGGAGCGGGGTCAGAGCAAGAACCTCGTCTACCAGTACCTGCCGTCGCGGTACGGCATGAATCCCGACGATCTCCGCAAGGCCGACGCGATCGAGATCGTCCTCGGCCAGGGCGCCAAGCCCGGCGGCGGCGGCATGCTGCTGGGCCAGAAGATCACCGAGCGCGTCGCGGGCATGCGCACGCTGCCGCAGGGCGTCGACCAGCGCAGCGCGTCACGGCACCCGGACTGGACCGGACCGGACGACCTGACGATCAAGATCGCCGAGCTGCGCGAGATCACCGACTGGGAGAAGCCGATCTACGTCAAGGTCGGGGCGACCCGCACGTACTACGACGTCAAGCTCGCGGTCCACGCCGGCGCCGACGTCGTCGTGGTCGACGGCATGCAGGGTGGCACCGCCGCGACCCAGGAGGTCTTCATCGAGCACGTCGGCATCCCGACGCTCGCGGCAATCCCGCAGGCGGTCCAGGCGCTGCAGGAGCTCGGCGTCCACCGCAAGGTGCAGCTCATCGTGTCGGGCGGCATCCGCACCGGAGCGGACGTCGCGAAGGCGATGGCGCTGGGCGCGGACGCCGTCGCGATCGGCACCGCGGCGCTCATCGCGCTCGGCGACAACGACCCACGGTGGCAGGAGGAGTACGAGGCGCTGGGCACCACGGCCGGCGCCTACGACGACTTCCAGGCCGGCCGGGACCCGGCCGGCATCACGACGCAGGACCCCGAGCTGCAGCTGCGCTTCGATCCGGTCGAGGGCGGACGCCGCCTGGCCAACTACCTCCGTGTTCTGACGATGGAGGCGCAGACCATCGCCCGTGCCTGCGGCAAGGCGCACCTGCAGCACCTCGAGCCGGAGGATCTCGTGGCGATCACGATCGAGGCCGCGGCGATGGCGCGTGTCCCGCTCGCGGGGACGTCGTGGATCCCGGGACAGCCGGGAGCGGGTCTGTGACGCGTGCAGGGGCGGTCGTCATCGGCGGAGGGCTGATCGGCCTGTCGGTCGCGCGTGCCCTCGCCGAGCGCGGCATCGCCGACGTGCTGGTGCTGGAGCGTCACCAGCTCGCGGGCGGCGGCACGGGCAAGTCCAGCGGGATCGTCCGTGCGCACTACGGCGTCCCGTCGATCGCGGCGATGGCGTGGCGCAGCCAGCCCGTCTTCGAGGAGCTCGGTGCCGAGGTTGGCTTCCGCCAGGTCGGCTACACCGTCATCGTGGGGGAGGAGAACGTCGATCCCCTCACGGCCAACACCGCGATGCACCAGGGACTCGGCATCGACGTCGAGCTGATCGACACCGACCGGCTCGCGTCGCTGTGGCCCATGTTGAACGTCGATGACGTCGCGCTCGCGTCGTACGAGCCGCGGGGCGGATTCGCCGACGCGTCCCAGCTCGCGCTGCATTACGGGCGCCTGGCGCGTGACCGAGGCGCGAGGATCCGCCAGCACACGCCGGTCGCCCGCATCCTGACGGAGGGCGACAAGGTCACCGGCGTCGAGCTCGACGGCGGCGAGGTGGTCGACACCGATCTCGTCATCGTCGCCTCGGGCTGGTGGTCGGCGAAGCTGCTGGCCGACCTCGGCATCGACTTCCCGGTCGAGGCGTACCGCTCCGAGCTGCTCGTCGTCGATGCGGGTGTGCCGCTGCCCGACCTGCCGGTCGTCTCCGACCTCGTGTCGCTGCAGTACTGCCGGCTCGAGGGCCAGGGTCAGTTCCTGGTCGGCAACAGCGATCACGCCGATTTCGGGGCGAAGCTCGTCGACCCCGACAAGTACTCCAACATCGCGAGCGAGGCGAGCATCCACAACTACGCCGAGAAGCTCATCCACCGCTTCCCGGGCTTCCCCGATCCGTCGGTGACGCACTCGTACGCCGGCGTCTACGACGTGCCGCCGGACTGGAACCCGGTCATCGGACCGGTCGGTGGCATCGACGGGTTGATCCTGTGCGCGGGGTTCGCGGGACACGGCTTCAAAATCAGCCCCGCCGTCGGCGACCTCGTCGCGGACCTCGTGATCGAGGGCGACAGCACCGATGCCGACATCCCGGCCCGGGACTTCCGCCTCGAGCGGTTCGCCGAGGGCGAGCACCTGAGCAGCCTGCACCCGTACGTCGGGGCCGGCGAGATGCGCTGATGCTCGACCCGTCCGTGGTGGAGCCGACTCCGTGGGCCAACGGTGCCGGTTCGACCCGCGAGCTGGCCGCGGCGACGGACGCCGACGGGTCGACGACGTGGCGCATCAGCGTCGCCGACCTCGATCGGAACGCGGCCTTTTCCCTGTTCCCCGGGCTCGACCGGGTGTTCGTCGCACTCGGCGCGCTGCGGCTTACGATCGACGGCGTGACCTCCACGCTCGTCGCCGGTGACCAGGCGGCGTTCCCGGGCGAGGCCGTCGTCAGCGTCGCCGTCGACGGTCCGACCACGGCGCTGAACGTCATGACCCGGCGCGGACGGTGCCGTGCCGAGATCGTCCTGCGGTGGCCCGACGATCCGCGCCCAGAAGGCGTCGACGCGACGGTCCTGCTGGCCGATGGCCATGCCGACATCCGCCTCACCTTCATGCCACCCGCAAAGGATCCACGATGAGCAACACCCCGGCCACCGTCCAGCAGCTGCTCGGCGACATCGGTGACATCGGCCGCGACCGTCAGCGCGGCGGGTACTCACGCTTCTCGTACGCGTCGGCCGAGCTCGAGCTGCGTGAGTGGTTCGTCGCGGAGGCGGCGCGCCGCTCGATGGACGTCGAGACCGACCGCAACGGCGCGATCTGGGCCTGGCGGTCGGCATCGGACGGATCGCTGGACGACGCCGTCGTGACCGGCAGCCACCTGGACTCGGTGCCCGGGGGCGGCGCCTTCGACGGGCCGCTGGGCATCGCCTCGGCGTTCGTCGCGGTCGACACGATGGACGCCCGCGGGTTCACGGGCGACCGGCCGCTGGCGATCGTCGCGTTCCCGGAGGAGGAGGGTGGTCGCTTCGGCCTGGCCTGCCTCGGCTCGCAGCTCATGACCGGTGCGGTGACTCCCGACCGGGCCCGCGCCTTGACCGACGCCGACGGCATCACCTTCGCCGAGGCCTTCGCGCGCAGCGGGCTCGACCCGTCTCGCATCGGCCGTGACGACGCCGCGCTGTCACGCATCTCGTCGTTCGTCGAGCTGCACGTGGAGCAGGGCCGCGGGCTCATCGATCTCGGCCGTCCGGTCGCGATCGGCTCGTCGATCCTCGGTCACGGCCGGTGGCGGCTGACCGTCACGGGACAGGGCAACCACGCCGGCGCGACGCTCATGGAGGACAGGCGTGACCCCATGGTGGCCGCCGCGGCGATCGTCGTCGACGTCCGCGACACGGTGCGGGGGGTCGACGGCGCGCGGGGCACCGTGGGCCGCATCGAACCTGTGCCGGGCGGAACCAACGTCATTGCCTCGCGGGTCGACGTGTGGCTCGACGTCCGTCACCCGGACGACGACGTCAGCCGCGCCCTGGTCGCCACGATCCACGAGCGGGCTCGGGGGATCGCCCGGGCGGAGGGATGCGAGGTCGTGCTCGTGGAGGAGTCGTACAGCGGCTCGGTC
>JAOPXY010000038.1 GCA_025964895.1 Aeromicrobium sp. | reverse complement strand
GAGCCTTTGTCATGGGTGGTGACTACGGTGAGGGTCGTGAAGACGACCCGCGACCTCTCCACGCTCGCTCTCCTGGTCACCGTGCTGCTGTGGGCATCGGCCTTCGTCGGCATCCGGGCCGTGGGTGACACGTACACGCCGGGATCGCTCAGCCTGGGCCGGCTCCTGGTCGGTGCCGCCGTCCTCACGTTCTTCGCCCGGCCCGGTCGCAACCCGCTGCCGACCGGACGTCCCCTGCTGCTGGTGATCCTCTACGGGGTCGTGTGGTTCGGCGCCTACAACATCGCCCTCAACGCCGCCGAGCGCGACCTCGACGCCGGCACGACGGCCCTGATCGTCAACATCGGCCCGGCCATCGCGGCGCTCGTCGCCGGCTTCCTGTACCGGGAGGGCTTCCCCAAGCCACTGCTGATCGGCATGGGCATCGCCTTCACCGGCGTCGTGCTGATCGCGCTGAGCACCGATCGCGACTCCACCGCGGTCGACACCGCCAGCACCACCGGCGTCCTGCTGTGCGTCGCGGCTGCCGTCTTCTACGCCTTCGGCGCGCTGGCCCAGAAGCCGGCGCTGAACCACATGGAACCGGTCATGTCGGTGTGGCTGGGATGCCTCGTGGGCGTCGTGGTGTGCCTGCCGTTCGCGCCGACGCTGATCGACGAGCTGGCCGGCGCCTCGTTCCACGACATCGCGTGGCTCGTCTACCTCGGCGTCTTCCCGACCGCGATCGGCTTCAGCACGTGGTCGTACGCGCTCAAGCGGATCTCGACCGGACAGGCCGCCTCGACGACGTACCTGGTCCCCGCCGTCGCCACCGCGATCTCATGGGTCGTGCTCGACGAGGTGCCCGCGGCCCTCGCCTTCGTGGGCGGTGCGCTGTGCCTCACGGGCGTCGCGATCACCCGCCTTCGTCCTGCGGCCGGCACCGAGATGACGCACGATGAGGTCATGGAGATCGGTGACAAGGTCAGCTGGGACACCCCGCAGGGACGCACCCACGGCACGATCGTCGAGCGGAAGACGAAGGACTTCCAGCTCGACGGGCGGACGTGGCGCGCCTCCGACGACGAGCCGAAGTTCGTCGTCGAGAGCGAGAAGACCGGCGCGAAGGCGGCTCACGAGCCGTCCGCGCTCCGGAGCCTGAAGAGCTAGGCGAGAGCGAGGTCGACCGCGGCGGTGACGTGCAACGACGTCGTGTCGAAGGCCGGAACCTCGAGGTCGTCCGCACCGATCAGCAGCTCGATCTCGGTGCACCCCAGGACCAGGCCCTGCGCACCGGCCTCGACCAGCCGCTCGGTCGCGGCGAGGTAGAACGCCTTCGAGTCCGCCGTGACGACATCGTGACACAGCTCGTCGTAGATGATCGCGCTGATGCGGGCCCGGTCGTCGGCGGAAGGCACGAGCACCTCGATGCCGTGCGAGGCCACCCGGTCGACGTAGAAGTCCTGCTCCATCGTGAACGCCGTGCCGAGCAACCCGACCCGGGTCAGTCCCGTCGCCGTGATCGCCGAAGCCGTCGTGTCGGCGATGTGGACGAACGGCACCGTGACCGCTGCTTCGATCGAGGGCGCCACGTGGTGCATCGTGTTCGTGCACAGGACGATGAGCCCAGCTCCGGACGCCTCCAGCCGCTGCGCCGCGGCTGCCAGTCGGCCGGCCACGAGGTCCCAACGGTTCGCGAGCTTGAGCTCCTCGATCTCGGCGAAGTCGACCGACTCCAGCACGATCTTCGCCGAGTGCAGGCCGCCCAGCTGGTCGGCGACGCCCTCGTTGATCAGCCGGTAGTACTCCGCCGTGCTGACCCAGCTCATCCCGCCGATCAGCCCGATGGTCCTCATCGGCCCATGACCGGCGTGATCACGAGGCGCGCCGGGAGTCCGCGCTCGACGACGACCACGGCGTTCTGGCCGTGCTCCGTCGCCAGCTCGACCGCCTCGGCCTCGGCGAGGTCGAGGGCGAAGAAGCCGTGCTCCGGCTCCCAGTCGGGGTCGTACCCGACGCCGATGTGCGGCAGGATGACGCTGCCGGCCTCGCTGAGGTCGGCCTCGAGGCGGTCGTTGGCCTCGTCGTTGGTGTCCTGGCCGTGCGGCTCGCTGCGCGGGTTCCAGGCCGTGATGAACACGCCGTTCGCGGCACCGTAGTCGGCCAGGACCGCGTCGATGTCGGCTGACGTCTCGCCGATGCCGACCGCCGCTCGACCGATGCCGTGATCGTCGAGCACGACGTAGCGGGTGCGCTCGTACGCCCGCAGCAGCTCCTCGGACATCAGCCGATCAGCTCGGTCACGAGATCGCGCAGGATGCCGAAACCGTTCTGGGTCAGGATCGACTCCGCGTGGAACTGCACCCCGCGATAGTGCGGGCCGGCCACCAGGTGGATGTCCCCGCTCGCCGGATCGGTCTCGACCGTGACCCCGTCGGGCAGGCCGGTCTCGGGCACGCGGGCAACGAACGTGTTGTAGAAGCCGACCGTCTCCGGCCGGTCGAGCACCGACAAGCGACTCTGCGTCCCCTGGAAGACGATGTCCTTGAACACCAGGTCGAGGCCGATCTGGTGGCTCAGCGTCTGGTGGCCCAGGCACACCGCGAGGAAGGGTCGTTCGGCGTCGAGCAGATCGCGGACGACGCCGTGCAGCGTCGCCATCTTGGCGTCGGCCAGGTCGCGCGGGTCACCGGGTCCCGGGCCGACGACGACCAGGTCGTAGCCGTCGAGCGCCGCCGAGGCGTCCGCGACGAGCGCCGCCGCGTCGTGCCGGAGGATGTCGGTCGTCATGCCCAGCACGCCGAACACGTGCGAAAGCATGTTGACGAAGTCGTCCTCGCCGTCGACGATCACGACGCGCTTGCCCACCAAGGTCGGCACGGGAGCGGCGCCGGACTGGTCGGTCAGCCAGAACTGGCTGAGCCGCTGGTTGCGCGAGCCCAGCGCGATGATGACCTCGTCCTCGCGCGTGAACGCGTCCCACGCGTGCAGCTCCTCGGCCTGCCGGAGCGCGGGCGCGGACTCGACGAGACCAAAAGCGCTCAGGATGCCGGCGGCCTTGGCCCACGTCTCCTTCGTCTCGTACATCGCATCGGAGTCGCGCACGAGCGTCGCGCCGGCGGTGACCTTCAGGTTGCCCTCGAGGTCGACGTCCGCGGTGCGGATCAGGATGGGAGCGTCGGCCACCTGTCCGCCGTCCTCGTCGTGCCCGATCAGCGCGGCGACGGACGCGTAGTAGCCGCGGCCCTGCGACTCGTACTGCTTGATGAGGCGGCACGCGTTCTCGACGGGGCTGCCGGTGACGGTCGCGGCGAACATCGAGTCGCGCAGCACCTCGCGGACGTCGCGATGCGTGCGCCCCGCGAGCAGGTACTCGGTGTGGACGAGGTGCGTCATCGGCTTGAGGTACGGACCCAGCACGAGTCCGCCCTCATGGCAGATGTCGCACATCATCTTGAGCTCCTCGTCGACGACCATGAAGAGCTCGTAGATCTCCTTCTCGTCCTGCAGGAAGGTCAGCAGCTCGCGCTTGCGGTCGGCGTGCGTCTCGAGGCCGCGCATGCGGAACGTCCCACTGATGGGGTTCATCCGCACCTGGCCCGCGTCGAGGCTGACGTGGCGCTCGGGCGAGGCGCCGATGAGGTAGCGGTCGCCCGTGAAGATGCAGAACGTCCAGAACGCGCCGCGCTCGCGCTCCAGCAGGCGGCGGAACACCGTGAGCGCGGCGTCGTGCCCCCAGTCGGCGACCTGGGCGCGGTAGTGGCGGCCGATCACGAGGTTGGCGCCCTCGCCCTGGCCAATCTCCTCATCGATGATCTGGCGGACGATGCCGGCGTACTCGTCGTCGGACGACTCGAAGCCGCCGCGGTCGGTGAACTCGACCGGGACGTCGGGCAGCTGGCTCAGTAGCTCCTCGAGCGGCACCTCGCGGCTGTACGCGATCTCGATCGCCGACAGCGGCGTGCCGTCCTGGTGCGCCTCGAAGCCGCGCTCGCGGGCCTGCGCGTACGGCACCAGCACGAGGTGGTCCCAGGCGCGGGTGTCGCCGGTCTTGACCGGGATGTCCGCGAGGTTCGCGAGATCGGTGCGCGGTCCGCCGACCAGCGTGACGGTGTCGGACTCGCGCACGCGGATCAGCGCGAACGCCGGCTGGGCGAGGAGCTCGTCGAGGGAGGGCATCATGTTTCCTTCGGTGTGTACCGACCGGCATGGACGAGTGGTGCGGGGAACAAGAAAAGCCCAGAGCCGGCCGTGAGGCGGTCTGGGCAGAAGTCGACAGGCCACCGTTACGGGTGGCGCCACCAGGAGAGGTGCTGAGCTGTCATGTGTCGAGCCTAGCGCAGCCCCTGCAGCGACAGAGGAGAAGGCATCCGTGCTCCTCGAGTCGATCGTGCGCAACCACGCGCCGATCGACCTCGTCATGGCGGTCGCGACGGGCGAGATGATCTACCAGGAGTCGGCTGCCAGACTGGCGGCATGGACATCGACGTCGACCTGATCCGGCGTGACCTCGCCCAGCTCGTGAACATCCCGAGCACGGGAGGGTCCGATGCCGAGATCGCCGCGCAGCGCTGGTGCGCCGCGACCCTGACCGGCCTCGGGCTGGACGTCGACCAGTGGCGCATCGACCTCGATACGATCCGCGTCGACCCCGAGTACCCCGGCGAGGAGGTCGAGCGCGACGAGGCGTGGGGCGTCGTCGGCACGTCCGGACCGGGCACCCCGGCGCTGATCCTGAACGGCCACGTCGACGTCGTGCCGCCCGGCGAGCCGGAGGCGTGGGCGAACGGCGACCCGTGGCTCGTCCGGGAGGTCGACGACCGCTGGTACGGCCGCGGCGTCTGCGACATGAAGGGCGGTGTGGTGGCCATCATCGCGGCCGCCCGTGCCGTCAGCGGGATCGCGCTGGCCCGCCCGTTCGCGGTGCATACCGTGATCGGCGAGGAGGACGGCGGGGTCGGCACGTTCGCGGCGCTCCAGCGCGGCCACACCGGCGACGCCTGCATCATCGCCGAGCCGACCGCGGGGCAGGTCGTGTCGGCGAACGCCGGCTCGCTCACGTTCCGCATCGAGGTCCAGGGCCGCGCGACCCACGGCTCGATGCGCGCGACGGGGCACAGCGCCATCAGCGGTTTCGAGCTGATCCATCGGGCGCTCGCCGAGCTCGAGGACGTCCGCAACGGCGAACCGCCCGCGCCGTTCGGCGTGCTGCCGTGGCCTATCAGCGTCGGCATCCTCCAGGCCGGCGACTGGGCCAGCACGGTGCCGGAGCGGCTCGTCGCCGAGGGACGCTACGGCGTCATGCCCGGCGAGTCGTTCGCGGACGCGAAGTCCGCCTTCGAGAAGGTCGTCGCCGATGCCGCGGCCGCCGACACCTGGCTGGCGGCGCACCTGCCCACCGTCACGTGGCCCGGCGGCCACTTCGCGGCGGGCCGCCTGCCCGATGGCCACGTGTTCGGCGACGAGGTCGGCACCGCGATCGCCGCAACCGGCCAGCCGCTGCCGGAGCTGATCGGCGCCCCGTACGGGTCGGACCTGCGCCAGTACGCCGCGAACGGCATCCCGACGGTGCAGTACGGGCCCGGCGACATCGCCGACGCCCATGCCGTCGACGAGAGCGTCGCGATCGACGAGGTCCTGACCTGCGCCCGGGCGTACGCCGAGCTCATCCTCGCCCGCTGCACCTGACGTCGGTCACGGCACCGCAGGCAGCGGCTCAGGGGTCGCCGTCTCCCCCGCGCTCGGGTCCTCGACCGGATCGGGCTGGGCCGGACCGGCGCCGGCCGACGGCAGCGGGAGCTCGACGTAGTCGGCGACCTCGATGACCTTCGACGGGTTGAACGAGACGACCTGGAGACCCACGGGGACGCCCTCAGCGTCGAACGTCACGATCGACGCCTGCGCCTGGCGGCGCAGGCTGCTGCCGAGCGCGATCGGCAGCACCGCGCCGCCCGTCGTGCCCGTCGTCAGCCGGGTCGTCGTGGTCTCGCCCGGTCCGTCGATCGCCGACGGCCCCACCTGGTAGTGCAGGTGACCGGTGAGGACGAGGTCGACGCAACCGCTCGCGGCCACCTCGCTCGCCGACGCCCACGAGTGGACGGCCAGCACGCCGACGCGCTCACCGCCCTCGTCAGCGGAGCACGCGGCGTCGCGCAGGGCGACGTCCTGCTCGGCGAGTCCATCGTTGCGGGTCTTCGCGTCCTCGGTGTAGCCCGTCAGCTTTGTGCCTCGCGGGTCGCTGCCGCCCAGGAACCGCACGCCGCCGACCTCGACGGGCTCGCCGTCGAGCACCGTGAACCCCTTGTCGGCCATCTGCTCGGCCACGGCGTCGGTGTCGTGGTTGCCGGCGACCGCGACGGTCTCGAAGCCGTCGAACTCCCGGGCCAGCGAGTTGATGCTGAACGACTCCCACGACGCGCCCTGCCCCGTGTCGTCCCCGAGGTCGATCAGCAGGCGGGCCTGTGCCCGGTCGGCGATCGTGCGGACGACCGGGTCCATGCCGATGTTGTCGTGCCGGTCGGTGACGACGAGGGCCGTGGTCTGGCCCTCCTCCGGCGTGCGGAGCACCGTCTCACGGGCGTTGTCCTCCAGCGCCTCGTAGAAGGTCACGGAGTCGCGGTAGAGGTACAGGGCCCCCTGGACGAGTGCGCGGCTGGAGCTCGTGGCGGAGCCCTCGGCCAGCT